>JAGZXV010000150.1 GCA_018378255.1 Clostridiaceae bacterium
GGAGCCCACAGATAGTTATCTGCTGCGTTATACCCTCTATAGTCCCCATAATAGTACTCTGAATTTCCGCTGCTATTCTCATATACCCAGCGTCTCATGTAATCGCCGTTATAGCTGTCAGGGGTCTGTATGGTATCCTGGTTGATATATTTCTGTCTATCCTGGAACTTGGAATAAGCGTCTACCTGCATACGCGGCCGCTGAATCACAATCCTGTCTCTGAAATAAGTCTTCTCCCACAAAATCTCCGGAATATCCTTTTTCAGCAGATAGTTATAGCCTTTACGGCGGAAGAAATATCCCTTCGAAAAAATACCGGTTTTATTGGACAAATTATAATCAGGGGTTTCTCCTGTAGTTCCTGAAGAAACTGTATCCTGTGTATATTCATTGATCTGTCCGTTTACTATAACTTTTACCGCGCCGTCCGCAATATCGTTATTCAGCTTAATGCTGTTAAAGTTAATGCGGATGAATTTAACGGCTTCCATTGGATCCTTGCCGTCTTTATCCAGCAGTTCATCCAAATCCTTTTTAGTAATTACCAAATCTCCGTCTTCTGTGATATATTTCCGGATATCATATTCGTTGGTATCTTTCTTTTCCGGAATAGTACGGAAAATCTGGGTATCATTGATCATCGGCTGGTTATAGCTGGTCCACACGCTTTCGCCTGAACCAAACTGCAGTTCATATATGCCCGTAGTCTTATCCAGCTCTTTTTTATCAATTCTCAGCTCTTCAAATATAAATCCACGGTATTCCTCAACCTCTGTTCCCCTCGGGTTTTCATCCGTTTTCTTCTCCGGATCCAGCACTTTCTTCTTTTCCACAGGAAGTGTGATATCCAAAAGAACATCCAGCACATTGTGAGGGCTGCGGTCGAATTCATCTGCCGCATTCTTATCATAAGAAGGGCCTACAAAATATTCATAACGCTTAATAAAGTTGTTATACGGAGCCAGGATGGTGGGCACTTCATTCACTTTTGTGGAGTAGGATATGGCGTCTTTGCCCAAAATCTTCTCATTGCCCTTTTCATCCTTCTGTTTAGCCGTATAGGCAGCCTGATGTTTTACATAAAGAAGGTTTGCATTCTTAATGCTGAGTACATGGCTGTCCTCACACTCTCCATAGTAGGAATCTTCTGTATTTGGACGGGCTTCTTTCGTTCTGAATTCGCTGTCCACCTTGAAGTCTCCGCCTACATTGGCGCCGCCTATCAACCTTACACTGATCTTTGATTTTTCAGTATCCCCTTCAACCGAACGGAACGTGATAACAACCTGATGAGGTACGGCAATTCCGTGGTCAAACCACATGCCCTCGTTGATTACTATATCTTCCTCTTCAAGGTAAGTGCCGTTCTCCGGATAGGCTTCTCCATACAGTTCACTTTCAATTGGTGTCAGACCGCTCCATTCATAAATCGGATCTCCCTCAGAATCATACATTGGAGTTCCTTTGCTCACTGTAACCGGGTCTCCGAAACGGTCAAATGTGGAAGTACCGTCTTCTTCTGCCGTCTTCTGGAAATGACCGATGGTATACGGAGTTTTTATCAAAGTCGGTGTTACCGGATCAGCATCATAGATATCGATCTTCTCAATATCCGCATATTGATATATCTCCTTTGGAATCACAATCGATCTTGTTATGAATCCTTCCGGCCTGTTATGAACATCCGGATTCAGGCGGTTCATGATATCCAAAGTCAGCACAGACGGTTTCATTCTGGATGCGTTCTCCGTATAAATTGTGGTTGTAAAGGAAACGTCCTCTGCTCCCGGATCACCATCCTGATACCAGTATCCGTTTGATGCATACACGCGGCTTAAACTGCTTCCGTCAGGGAAATAGCTGTCATATCCCTTCATCACTTCCAGATAAGTGTCTATAGCCGGTTCCGGATTCAGATAGGTCTTGATGGCATCGTAATCCACTTTTTTAACCTTGGCTTTTTTGCTGTCATCCGTCCGTGCGGAGAACATACCATATAAATCCAGATCTTTTTCATAAACATTGGAGCTGCCGGACAATTCCGCATAGATCCTGTTATCCGTTGCTTCACCTGTTTCAGCATCTGTGCCTTCCTTTAAATCGGAATCCACATTAATAAAGTCAACCACAATCTTGCCCAGATGTTCAATCGGTGTTCCATGTTCCGGTTCCGGCTTCGCCCAGGCTTTTTCCGGAATTATGTACTGTTCTGATTCTTCATCATAGAACTGGGTCAGCTGATGGTCATTGGACCAATCCAAAATTTCCACTTTTTCCTTGCGTCCGTCTACCGTCACTTCATATTCTTTCATATGAGTTTGGTAAACGACTGCATGCTTCTCATCATCCGCATCAATAAAACTGATCTTGCTGATAATACCCTTAGGAGAATGCTCAAATACGCCCTGATCTGAAAAATCAGTCACTTTCACATACTGCTTGGTCTCCTGGTCTAAGTAGAACCGGTCAACCGCATCGATCGTAAACTTTCGTGAAACAAAGCCACGATGATTTTCCTGCTGAGTTTCCTGATTGTTATCCGTCATCGGAATCTCAAATTCAACCTTGCCAAGAGGCATAACAGCTGAGGAATCATTCCCCAGAATGATATGGTTACGGTACATCTGGTCATATGGGATCTCAAGTTCCTGTTCACGTACAGCCGGATCCGAATTCTTTGTACTCTTATAGGTCCGTTCCTTGTAGTCATAAGAAAGACCAATTTCCAAAGTCGGGTTCGCCATTTCAAACTTCAGAATCGCTTTATCCGATCCCTTATATGGTTTTGGCTCCACCTTTTTGTCGTCTTTTATGTAGCCTGTGATATCATACTTAACTTCGGTTTCACATTCACGAAGGCTGTGGCAGGTTCCATAGAGCTGATAAACCACATTTTTCGTCAGTTCATCCAGAATCTCCTGGTCTTCTTCATTCTCAAGAGGATTGAATTCATCCCAGTCGGTAACTGCATCTTCCCCTATAATTTCATCCACACCGTAGACTTCGTCATAGTTAACCGTAATTTTACGTAAAATGCCGTCCCAAAGCCCTTCAACAACCGTACCGTCTTCCTCTTCGTAGGTGGCATATAAAAAGATTTCATCCTCTATCAGATTGCCGTCTTCATCCACCCCGAATAAAGCCTTTAAATCATCTTTTTTAAGGGTGACTGTAACCGGTTCCGCCTCTTCTGTCTCCCCGTACTCAAATATGATCTCATCGATATCCCCTGTGAGCATGATCTGTTTAGGGATACGGAATTTAGAAGCCACAAATCCCGGCTTATCCACCATCATCATGGTGCCGTTTTCCTGCTCTTCCAGCTCCTTGATCGTCTTATAAGGAACTTCGATTTCAACTTTGGTATTATAAGCCCGGCCTCTTGTACGGTTCTGCAGGCGGTAAATGTAGCTGCCATACTCCAGATCCATAGGAGTTTTCAGCTTTTCATCATCTTCTTTTACAATACCCTTAATCTCAGTATGAGCCCACGCCTTAAAATAAACATCTGATTTTTCAGAATTGCTTTCGGCTGTTTTATTATTGACCTCGTACTCATTCTTGGTATAAAAATAACCTTTCTTATCACTGATGAATTCCTTAACTTCCAAATCCGTATTCAAATCACCAAATTCCTGGTAATCCATACGCGGATATCTGAAATCAGCTGAATTCGTAAATTTACCGCTTATTCTCGGAATACCGGTAATCTTTATGCGGCCCGGACACTCATCGCCAGGCAGGAACACGCTCTTATAGTTAATACGCAGTTTCTGTCCAAACTTCATACCGGCGTTCAGTTCCAGATAGTCTTTCATCTGCTTTTCGACTTTCAGGGTCCAGACTGTTTCCTGGCTTCCGTCATCATAAGTTAAAACTTCACGCTTCATCTCGGTTTCTGCAAAGTCGAACCAGGATTCTTCGCCACTCTGATCAAATACCTGAATCTGGAATTTGGGTACGTCATAATAAGTCTCGTCGCCTTCTACATATGGCACACGGTAGTCTACACCCACACCGCGGAGATAATCTTTGGTAGCCAGCCAGTAATTGATTCCCTTTTCATCCGGCACATCGCCTTTCATGATAAACTGGATCTGTGTCAGATCGTAATACTCCGGCATGGTATCCATAACATACGGCCGGTATATCGGAACGGAAGTGTGATTATCATTATCCGGAGTTTTAAGCTGGTTCAGCTTATATCCCAAAGGACGTCCCACTGCGGACATCTTAGTCTCAAGCTGCTTATCTCCTTCAAATCCCTCTGCATTCTGTACCTGGAAATAAGTTTTCGTATCCTTTTCCTTATTCCATAAAATATTGTTGCCGTAGCTTACCGTGGTCTCCGCAGTAACATTGGCTTCATAGTTTTCACCAGCCATCTTAGCCGGGAACTGGTTATCATATGGTATATATAAGCGGTAATGTTTCTTAGACGGATACTCCATCTCATTGCTGCTGTCCGCTTCCTGTGTATCCAGCTCCTCTTCCGCCATCAGTCTGGCGCCAGGACCTTCGACCGGCTGCTCTTCTTCCTCTTCTGCCGCTGTCTCCTCTTCCACTGCCAAAGCTTCTTCCGGCTGTTCCTCAGGAGGAAGGTCGTTAATCAGCATCACACCGCCGTCGTAAGTTCCATCTTCACTGACCGTCTCCGCCTCGGGAGTTTCTTCTAAAAAGTCCTCCGGATGATTGATCTGGTGCTGCATATGGGGCGGATATAAGGTTTCTTCTCCATGAATACGGATGGTGGTATCGCCATTCATATAATATGGAACGATCTTCGCTAAAGGTTCGCCACCGGCGCTGAATCTGGGATCATCCAGAATCGCATAAGGATTTTCTTCTGCTTCAAATGCCGCTATCAACTCAGGATCGTTTAAATTATAAATTCCGGAAGCATCCAGGATCAAAGCGCCGCCCAGATTATCGTATTCGGAAACATAATCTTCTGCCAACTCGTGTTTATTCATCAGGTCCGGTCTTAAATTCTTCAAGCGGTTATCACCCCAGACACCGGAAAACGTCTGGTCTGCCGAAAGGCCATTACGTCCATCCAGATATGCATCATTGAGCGTCGGATTTCGCAGGCTGTCGGGATCTTCCGGATCACAGAGCCACTTAATCAGCTGGTTCTGGTCCGTCTTGGCATTGCCACCGGATGGCAGCCATAATGCCATATCGAATTTTTTAAATACTGCCGTATCCGGAGGCAGATCTTTGGGATCGATCTTGTTCCCTTCTTTTCTCGGGAAATCCCAGGTTCCGTCCAAACTCTGTACCATACCGGAAGTATTGGAAATTTCAAAATCATAGGAAGCATAGTTGTATTTCTGCCAGCCTAAAACAAAATTGCTGCCGGGATCATCCTGTCTTGCATCCAGCTTGCTGTCCCAGTTTAGGTTGGTGTAGAACAGGTTCAGTTTATTAGTTTCTGAACTGTCCAGTTTATTGCCAGGGGTAATACAGCTGTCAAGCAGGTATGCATCAGCGTAGATCCCACTGTTGGATATATTTGTTGTTGGTGCATATCGGTCATAATGAGCCCAGGTAAATACCCTGGCCTCCACACCTTCCGGAAGGCTCTCTCCCGGTACGGTCCAAAAACGGAAAGATGTTATAAAAGTAGGCGTTACATTCGAAGTGATGATATCCTTCTCCAGTACTGTTAAAGCTCCTCTATACCATCCAACCGACGATCCAATCTCTGGATTCTCTCTCGGCCACGCTGAATTATCATATCTTGGAAGTTTAATACCACCCAATACTTCATGTTCAAAATCAGCATCCGCAGCTGGCATAACGCTGTTCTGTATGCTTTCCAACTGTTCCTTTAGAGCATTACTTCCTGTAGCTGCATAAGAGGCTGCTGTTTTATCTTCCTTTTCTGCATTACTGCCGGAAGCCGTATCAGTTTCTTCTTCCTCCAAACCTTCCACGTCTTCTGCCGATGTCCCTGCAGTCTCCGCTTCAAGAAGGTTAATCTCCTGCAGCGCCTCTTCTGGATTAGGGAAAAAGATATTCCATCGGTCAGTGGAAGCCATATTCATCTCCACACCACCCAGAAGCACATCTCCAGGTTTTTCCGGTTCACCACTATAGGAATAATAATAGTGGGTTTCCTGGCTTTCTTCATCTAAAGTACTGAAAATATAGGGCAGTTCAAAATGAACTCCAATCTGAGCAAAGCTACCCTCTCCAGTTGCATTAACACTCGATTCAGCCGTTACGGTCTCTCCGCGTTTTAAAGCGACCGTACCCTTTGGCACCATCAAGCCAGGATCGAATTCCGTACTTCCTCCACTTGTTCGGTTCAAAGAAGTTTTCATAATTGGATATTCTTTCGGCTTCTCATCTCTCTCCGTACTGCTTGCCGGTTTGATCTGCGAATCGGGCATCCTGACAGCCCCGAAGGCAGATACCGGAAAAGCGCTCTGGAAAAGCATACAGAGCGCAAGCATCATACTGACAAATCTCCTTCCATAATCGTGCCATCGCGTTTTCAACTCATTCATTAAAGTTCCCCTCCGTTTTATCGTAATTTTACGATATTTTGTAAAAGTATTTTTATAAACGCTAAAAAATTTAACATACCTATGTTAAATTCCAAAATCTTTATTATGAAGTTATTTTTCTGTCAATTAATATATGGCTATTATAACTCGTTCGTAATTATACGTCTACACTTTTCTAAAGATTTTTTAATTTTTTTTTAATTTGTAACCATATTTCTTGAAGTTTTCCTTAATATTGGAGTTTTCACGTGACAAACCGAAGAAAATGTGCCTTCTGCTGCTGTCTCTCTTTCAGCCTTAAAACAAAAAAGTCCGGCAGAAGATATCAAGGATCCCTTTCTGGAGCTCTTTCTATCTTCTGCCGGAGCCATTCAAACGGCTTTTTCTGAGTATATCAAACCTGTTTCTTCTATATTATATACTGCTACAGCTGCAAATTCTCTCCGCCAAAAACCGCCTCTGCTTTTCGTGATTTTCTGTCAACCTTAAACTGTGCAAATCCCCGAAAAGTTTCCGGCCGTTCAATCTTTCCTACGGTTATCACAATCGTAGTTTTTGTAACCGATTCTATTCTGGTATCCAGATTCTCTTCATCCTGAAAAAGACCGGCATCTGCCAGAGCGTTATCAAGCAGATAACTGACTGTATCTTCATTGACCGGAGGCGTCACCCATTCACCGGTGGATAAGGAAAGATAATACCAGCGTCCCTGGTCCATAATCCAGCCGGTTTCCATCTGGCCCTCTTCATTAAAATAATACCATTTCCCATCAGTCATCAGCCAGCCAAAAGCAAAACTTCCATCGTCATTTTCATACCGGTATCCGCCGTCCTCTGCCTGGATCCAGGTTCCTGCATAAGAAGCAGTCGTCTGTCCAAGGGTCATGATGAGCATTGCGCCCATCATAGCGGCCATATTTTTTCTGATCTTATTCATCTTCCATCCCTCCAAGCCTGATATCGATATCCACCAGTTCCTTTCCGTCTTCCACCTCATACAAAAATAAATCGCTCAAATGCTTTCTAATCACTCTGCGTCCTCCCACATCACCGGTCAGAGCCAGCAGTTCCTCCCTGTACTTCATGGAAAATACGGCAGGATTGCCGAATTCACCCTGATGAGTCAGACAGCCAATCCCTTTTCCGCTCTGCTGCCAATCCTTTAGAAAAGCGAGCAGGGTTTTGCCTTTCAGATATGGCTGGTCACATACTGCAAAACACACCGCATCCACTGATTCCCTCAAAACAGGGAACGCAAGATGAATGGAGTGGGAAATACCTAAGTCCGTATCATAATTATAAACAGCCTCAAATCCGTCCTTTTCCAGATCTTCTGCTATTTCCCTGTACTGGGTGACAACGATTTTTTGTTCAAACAGGGATTCAGGCAGTTCTTCCAACTGGTCTATCATATGCCTGTACATAGGTTTCCCTGAAAAATGATATAAAAGCTTATTTCCCTGAAATCTGCGGCTGCTTCCTGCCGCCAAAAGCACTAATGAGAGACGCATACCTTCCTCCTCTGATTGCAGTTTGGCCTATTTTTTTAAAAATAAAATACTTTCTTCCGGAATCACAAGTTCCTCCGGCAGCATTTCCATATATTGTTCTTTCCATTCCCTTTTTGGAATTTTCCACCAGATATCATGATCCAGGATTACCGTCATCTCAAACGGGTCTTCCAACAGACGTTTCACCTTACACGGAATCACATTTTTGCTGTCGTCCGGGGATCTTTTACGGAAATAATGGGCGCGGATGCCGATGTGGTCCACTTCTTCAGGAACCTCTTTCGAAAACAACAGCGACGTATTCCAGGACGGGACTTTCACTTCATGATCGGATATGCGGACTGCCTCCACAATATTTTTACATCCGGTCAGTTTCGCTGCCGCCACAATCCGGGGATCGGCAAATACTTCTTTCGTCAATCCCGAAACCACCATGTTTCCCTGTTCCAGCACGTGAATTTTACGGCAGAATCTGTAAATCTCATCCCTGCTGTGAGTTACCATCAGAATATCCCCATGATACTCCTTTAAGACATTTAAAAGATCCAGCTGTATATTCTCTTTAAGATAATAATCCAGGGCGGAAAAAGGCTCATCTAACATCAGCACATCCGGTTTGGATGCCAGAATCCGGGCCAGGGCCGTCCTCTGCTGCTGCCCTCCTGACAATCTTCCCGGATAATTTTCAGCCAGATCTTCTACCTGCAAAAGCCTCATGCAGTGCCCGGCATTCTCCTTTTTTTCCGCATCATCCTTACCGGCGGCAGCGATTTCCACATTCTGCCTCACAGTCATATTGGGAAACAGGGCATAATTTTGGAATAAATAACCTACTTTCCTGTCCTGCACTCTCAAATTAATCCTTTTTTCCGAATCGAACAGCACCCTGTTATTCAGGACAATCCGGCCCCTGTCAGGGGTGAGAATACCGGCTATGCATTTTAACGTCATGCTTTTTCCGCAGCCGGACGCCCCTAAAATACCATGAATCCCACTGTTTTCATCGGTTTCAAAAGCGATCCGGAGAGTGATATCCTTCAACTTCTTCTCAAAATCCACCTGTAAACTCATATCAACCTCCATGCAGGATTATTTGCCACACCAATTCTCCCTTATCAATACTTCTTTTTCCTTATTACATAGTAGTTCATAGAGCCTACGATCAGCAGAGACATTACTACAATAATTATAACATAATCTCCCGCTCTGTCCATATTTCCAGCAGCAACTTCCGAATAAATGGCTAATGGCAGCGTTCTGGTTTTTCCCGCTATATTTCCCGCGATCATGGCCGTTGCGCCAAACTCCCCCAGCCCCCTGGTAAAAGACAGCACCCCGCCTGACAGCACTCCCGGCATGGCAGCCGGCATGATGATCTTCCTGAAAATCGTCCACTCCGAAAGCCCAAGAGTTCTGCCTGCATAGATCAAATTTTCATCCACCTGTTCAAATGCCCCTCTGGCGGAGCGGTACATGAGAGGAAATGAAATCAGAACAGCCGCAAGCACCGTTGCCCCCCAGGAAAAGGCGATTTTAATCCCAAAATATTCGATAAAAAAACGGCCGACCGGGCGCTTAACACCGAACAGATAAAGGAGGAAAAAGCCGGCTACCGTAGGAGGAAGCACCAAAGGGAGGGTTAACACTCCATCCAGGAACATTTTCCAGTTTTCATTTTTAATGCTGACTACAAATCTGGCTGCCGCAATTCCAAGAAAGAATGTGATGCAGATGGCCGCCGATGCCGTCTTAATTGATATCAACCATGAAGTCATTTTCGAAAATCCTTTCCCGCTTTACTGCTGATTTCCCGTAAACCCATACGTTTCAAATACCTTTATCGCCTCATCCGTCTGCAAAAACTCCACAAACTTCTTCGCCGCGTCTTTATGTTCAGAAGCGGAAACCACTCCCACCGGATAAATGATTTTTTTCGCCAGGCTTCCCGCCGGCGCCTCAGCAATCACTTTTACATGTTCCGTAGTCGCCGCATCCGTAGCATACACAATCCCCACATCCGCGCTGCCTTCCGCCACCCAGTTTAAAACCTCCGTAACATTGGTTCCCAAACTGGCTTTTGCCGCTGCCTCCTCCCATATTCCAAGGCTTGTCAGCGCTTCTTTTGCATACTGTCCTGCCGGAACGCTGTCCGGATCGCCTACTGCGATGGTATCGGCATTGACAATGTCTTCAAATGAGGTAACTTTTGAATCCGCTCCCTCCGGCACGATCAAAACGATCTTATTTTCCAAAAGTTCCACTATGCTGTCCCCGTCAATCATGGATTCATCTTTCAATGCGTTCATCTGTTTCATAGCCGCCGACATGAATACATCTGCCTCCAGCCCTTCTTCGATCTGGGTCTGAAGTTTTCCCGAACTGTCATAGGCAGCTTCCACCGTAATTCCCGGATACTTGGCTTCAAACATGGGAATCAATTCATCATCATAAGAATACTTCAAGCTGGCCGCCGCCGCAACAAGAATTTTTTCTTCTGCGCCCTCCTTCCCTTCCTCAGACGCCGTACTTTCTGTTTTAACTCCGGTATCTGCCGAAGTTCCCGGCTTCCCGCAGGCCGTTAACACCATCATTGCCGCCATCATAACAGCTGCTTTCTTCACCATACTGTTTTTTCTCATAATCCTTCTCTCCTTTATTTATGTTTTCTGCATTTTCATGGCTGCATTTTTCGTTATTCTCACTTAAGAATAACGTTGCCATAAAAAAACACTTTTTTTAAAGTGTTTTCTTATTTTCAAAATAGAAATGATGCAGGATCGCTTCCAGCACACCGCCTCCAATCGCCGAGGCCTTATCGGAAATGCTGAAACAGTGCTCCACATTCCCCCGCGGATCCACATCACCGGACTTCATTCCGGCCTTTACCAAAACACCGTCCTGCAAAAGTCCTCTCACAACGCCGCCAACCTGGGCATAAACAGGCGAATCCCCGGAATATCCCACCAGATCTCCCTTTTCCACCAGATCCCCGATGGACACCATTCCCTTAAAAACGCCGTCCGCTGTCGCTCTGATAATCCGTTCCTTGTCATATCCGCCGATCATTCCCGGCACTCCCGTATTGGGAACCGCGCTTCCGCACCAGATGCACCGTCCCAGATCATGCCCTCTTTTTGTTTCAACCACGCAGTGACAATCCTCTCCGGCCGTAAATCCCGGTCCTACGCCGATGACCATCTCTGCATCCGTTATCTTCGTTCCCAGATTAATCTTTGCCAAAATGGCGTCCACCACCACATCAGGTTTCCAGCTCAACCCCAGCTCAGCCCGTTCATCCACCACAACCGCAATCCGGCCCGCCCGGTGCGCCTCTTCCATTTCATGCAAATTACCGCAAAGTACGCCGGTAATATCCTCTACCTGCATGCTTCCCAGATAAACAGCCGGTGAAAATGCCACCGTCCTGCGCACAGTAGTCGGCACTTCAATATCCGTCATCACAACCGAAAAACCGCTCCTGTAAAGCCTGGCTCCAATTCCGCTGGCCAGATCCCCGGCCCCTTTCACCAATACTTTCATCGTCCGCATTCCCCCGCTTTTCCTGTTAATATATCAATCCCATGAGGCAGCGTATCCAGAATATATTCCAATGCTTCCTTTACCGCCTTAGGACTTCCCGGAAGATTGATAATCAGAGTTTTCCCTCTCATACCGCTGACCGCCCTGCTGAGCATGGCCCTTTTCGTTATGGCGAGGCTGTAAGCCCTGATGGCTTCTGCAATTCCCGGCGCCATACGGTCACAGACCGCCAAAGTGGCTTCCGGCGTGATATCCCTGGGTGAAAATCCGGTTCCCCCGGTTGTCAGAATCAGATCACATTGTTCCTCATCAGAAAGCCTTATCATCTCCACCTTTAATTCTTCCATCTCATCCGGCAAAATCCGGTAACTCACCACCTGATACAGACTGGACGGCAGCATAGTTTCAATGGCCGGCCCGCTTAAATCTTCCCGCTCCCCGGCGGCTCCCTTGTCGCTGGAAGTAATAATCCCTACTCGGTACATACGTTAATCTCATCTCCTGCCTTTAACGTTCCGCCCTGCAGAACCTTTGTAAAAATGCCGTTGGACGGCATAATGCATTCACCCATCTTCTTATAAATCTCACAGTGGCTGTGGCATTCCTTTCCTATCTGAGTGACCTCCAAAAGAACATTTCCGCTTCTCAGCAGGGTACCTACCGGCAGATGGATCAGGTCAATGCCTGAAACCACCAGGTTTTCCCCGAATGCCCCGTCTTTTACCTCTGCTCCCCGGGCCTTAAAAGCTTCTATGGTTTCATATGAAAGCAGGCTCACCTGACGGTGCCATTTCCCCCCGTGGGCGTCCTTTTCAATTCCAAAATCCGTAATTAATTCCGCTGTTTCGATTCTGCTTTTTTGAGTGCCCTTTTTTTCACTGATGCAGATCGCCATTATCTTTCCCATGGCTCATCCTCCTATCTGATTCATATTTAACGCCCCGAACCCAGCCTTTTCAAAATGATGGCTTACCGGTTTTTGGGCAATGGTCTGTTTCATCAATTCCGTCAATTCCCTGTCATCCATGCCTGCACGAATCCGGTCTCTTAAATTAACACCATCTTCCGATGCCAGGCATAACTTCAAAAATCCGTCCGAAGTCAGACGCACACGGTTGCATCTGTCACAGAATTTATGATGCACCGCGCTGATGAAGCCGGCGCAGCCATGATTCCCGAACTCATAATACCGGGCCGGGCCATGGCCCCAGATGCGTTTTGATTCCTTCAGATCCGGATAACGGCTCTTTAATATATCCAGTAGCGCTTCATTGTCAAGCGCATGGAACCGGCATCCCTGCCCAATGGGCATCATCTCGATAAACCGCACAGGAATCCGTTTTTCCTCTGAAAATGCCGCAAAAGCCAGCACATCATCCCGAGTTAACTCCTCCATCACCGCACAGTTCAGCTTCACATTCAGCCCGCAGGCCGCCGCTTCCTCTATCCCTTTCATCACCAGGCCGAAACTGTCCCTCCTGGTGATTCCGGCAAAATGTTCCCGGTCTAACGTATCCAAACTCACATTAACGCTGGAAATTCCCGCCTCTTTTAATTCCCTGGCCTGTTCTCCCAAAAGACAGCCGTTGGTCGTTATGGTCACATCCTCAATTCCCGGCAGGCCGTGAAGCCTTTTTGCCAGATAGGGCAGGTTTTTCCTCACCAGCGGCTCACCGCCGGTCAGTTTGACTGTTTTAATCCCCAGCTTCACGCCGCAGCGGCAGATCATTTCAATCTCTTCAAATGTCAGGATTTCCTGGTGGCTGATCAGTTCGGTTCCCTCTTCCGGCATACAGTAGCAGCACCTCAAATTACAGCGGTCTGTCACCGAAATCCTTATATAATCAATATTTCTTCCCGTTCTGTCAATCATGGCTTCCCTCTTTCAGATAAAGGCCGCTCTTTCCCCCGTCTTTTTTAAGCAGACAGATATCGCTGATCCTCATTCCCCGGTCCATGGCCTTGCACATATCGTAAACAGTTAACAGGGCGATATTCACGCCGGTCAGCGCTTCCATCTCCACACCTGTTTTTCCAAAGGTTTTCACAGTACAGACTGCTTCCACAAAACGTTCCTCCGGGTTCAGTTTAAATTCCAGGCTGCATTTGGTCAGCATCAGAATATGGCAGAGGGGGATCAGTTCCGATGTCTTTTTTGCCCCCATAATACCGGCCACCTGGGCCACTCCCAGCACGTCTCCTTTTTTGGCGGTTTTATTGCAGATCGCCTCAAATACCTCTTCATTAACATAGATCCTTCCACAAGCGACAGCGACCCGTTCCGTTTCCGCCTTGTCTCCCACATCGACCATCCATGCATTGCCCTCTTTATCAAAATGTGTCAATTCTCCCATGGTCATTTACCATCCTTTTCCAAATCCGCAGTTGGGATAAGTACAGATTTCACAATTCAGACAGAGCCCGCCTCTGCCCAGCCTGTCGATTTCCTCTTTTGTCACCGGATCGTCAGCCAAAAGCCTTGGCAGGACCAGATCGAAAATCGTGCGCTTTGCATACATCACACAGCCAGGAAGCCCGGCTATGGGAACCCGCTTCCCATCAGTTCCTTCTGCATAAGCCAGCATGAACATGGCACCCGGCAGCACCGGCGCTCCGTAAGTCACAACCTCAGCACCCGTATTCTTAATGGCTAAAGGCGTCTTGTCGTCCGGATCCACGCTCATCCCGCCGCTGCACAGCACCAGATCCGCCCCCTGGGCGATGAAATCCAAAACCGCTTTTGTCGTATGTATTGGATCATCATCAGTCAGGGTCTGTCCCAATATCTCACAGCCGTATTCCTCCGCCTTTTTCACCAGCACAGGCCCGAATTTATCTTCAATTCTTCCATGAAACACTTCACTTCCGGTGGTCACAATCCCCACCTTTTTCTTATTATACGGAAGAAGGGTGAATATGGGCCTGCCTTCGCATACGGCTCTGGCTTCTTCCATCTTTTCCTTTTTGATCACCAGCGGTATGATCCGGGTGCCGCAGATTTTATCCCCTTTTTTCACCGGGG
>JAGZXV010000151.1 GCA_018378255.1 Clostridiaceae bacterium
CCCTTCATTTCCCTTCCTTTCAGCCCTAGAGTTGCCCCGGCTGGAACTATGAGCTGGAACCGTGAACCGTGCACCGGCCTCCCGCAAACCAGGAGCCGCGTCCGGCGAGAAATCAAACCACCCCCGCCCGGTCCGATGCCCTGCCCCCGATCCCTGGATTCACGGCGTTACTTTCACCAATATAATTAAATAATGATTTTCATCAATCCGTAAATATTTGAACCCAATAATAAGTGCCATTAATGTAGGCGCATCCAACCCCCATCCGTCCATAGGAAGATTTTAAAATATTCTTCTTATGGCCTGAAGAGTTCATCCACGCTTCCATTACAGCCTCCGGCGACCTTTGACCATAGGCTATATTTTCACCACAGCTTGAATAAGAGATCCCCTCTTCCTTTAAAATGGTGAAACAGGAACTTCCATCCGGCCGGGTATGGCTGTATTCTTCCTTGATTTCATAAGCCCGCTCCTGAGCGCAGTATGCCAAATCCTCATCCCATTCTAAGGTTTCCTTGTCTTCTTTTCCCCTCTCCCTGTTTACAATCTCAAACACTTCATAAGCGTAACTGCTTTCATCCGCTTCAAATGCCTCATTTTGACTCGGATAAATAAAATCGTCATCATAATAATCCGAATAGTCATAATCATCATAATAGCTTGAGTTATCATAATACCAGGAATTATCATAGTAGTCTGAGCTGTCGGAATCATCATCATCATCCGAATCCCGGTAATTTCCTGTAAACCAGTCAAATTCATCGATTTCATCGGCAATAATGCCCTTTTCCTTTATGATATACCGCACATCATCCAGGGTAAATGACTCCAGCTGCAGGGAGCCGTCATCATTAAAATAATACTGGTCTCCATTGATGTACTGAAAACCTTTCATCATATTGCCGTTCTCATCGAAATAATAACGTTTGTTCTCAATCGACTTCCAATCGGATGTTATATACTTGCTTCCTGTATAATACTTCCAAACACCATCAACATCGTTCCATCCCTTTACCGGGGTATGCTGTTGTGTTTGAACCACTCCGTCAATGATCCAGGCCCCATTGGCATCAACTTCATAGCCGTCCGGTGTTTTCGTATTCATCAGACAGTATCCGTCGGATGTAAAATAATAACATTTCCCTTCGATCCAATGCCATCCGTCTTTCGCATAGTTTCCATCAGCATTCACAAACCACCAGTTCCCCTGATCCTGTCTCCATTCGGCAAACGCATTGGTGGAAAATAATAATGTAAAGCATAAAGATATTCCCACTATTCTGCCAATTTTCTTTTTCATATCCGTTTTACTCCTCATTTCGTTGTTTTATTCTTTTAAAAGTGTTATATATAATGTAACTGTACTCCCTGACCATCATGTTTAATGTTTTGCTGTCTTTCTATTTATACAGATACTCCTCCACTGCTGCAATCAGATTATCTGTTTTTTCACCGTCTTTATCTAAATAACTCTTTCCGCTCATATATTCTGCGATCTTCTTCATTACGTTCTGGGAATTATATTTCAGCATGTTGTACATTTTATCTCCACTTCCGCCATACATTAATCCGGTGGAATATCGGACACCTTCTTCCCTGCTGATTGTCAATCCGTTGGTATCAAATCCCAATGACTCCAGATAGCCGAAAACTGCCTGTTCTCTGTAATAAAAGCTCATGTCCTCAGCTTCATACAAAGCTTCTTTTGCATCTTCTACAGACGTCTCTTCTGTCTCTTTTTGTTTCTGTTCAATCTCATTTCTGTATTTCTCTAACTCTTCAGCACTTACGGTTTTCTGTTGAACGACTCCATTCTCAACCCATACACCATCCTGATTCACCTGATAGCCGTCCGGAGTAGTTGTATCCACTAAAAGATACCCATTGCTGTCAAAATAATAACAGCAAGCGAGTCCAGAGGAAATATCCTGAACAATCCATTCCCAACCACCTGCCGGATAGGAGCCATCATCCTTCTGGTACCACCTGCCGCTGTCATCGCTTTTCCATTCGTCAGCATAAGTTACCATACTGCCTGCCACCGTTAATCCAACTGCCACTCCAACTGCCAATAATCTCTTAATCTTCTTCATAGCCTTAAACTCCTTTTCGTAAAAATAAATTTATTTTTATTTTATCTTCATTTGACTGTTAACTGAATTATATCAAAATTCGGATAATATTACATCCATTCCTGACAAAAAGCCTTTTTTATATGCTCAGTAACCAAACTGATTCGTCTAAAGCTCATTTTTAATTTGATTCGTTTCTATAAATGCATAATATCAGAAAATAGCTGTCAACCCTCAAAAGATTGACAGCTACTGTTTTAATTAATAAATTAACCCAAAGTAATCATCTGCATAGTCCGTCTCGTTAATGGCATCGACCATAACCGCATAAGTTTTAGAGATGGCTGGAACCGGCCAGGGGGCGCGGAATCCGGCGGCGATGAAAACCGGCTTCCTGCGTTACCTTCACCATTTAAATCCCAAATTCCACCCCTTCCGCCTTCCAGCAAGCCACAAAATGCCCCTTGCTGATTTCCTTCAGCCCCGGGCACTCCCTCCTGCACTGTTCATCGGCGCAGGAACATCGTTTCATAAAACGGCACTCATCCGGCGGATCGATGGGGGAAGATATCTCACCTTTTAAAATAATTCTCTCTTTTCTCTTGCCGATCTCCGGAACAGGAATCGCTGAAAGCAGCGCCTTTGTATAAGGATGTACCGGATTGGCGAATAATTCCTCTGCCGGAGCTTTTTCTACCAACTGCCCCAGATACATAACCGCTATATCATCCGCAAAATAGTTGACAACCGAAAGGTCATGGGTGATAAAAATATAGGTCAGCTCCATCTTTTTCTGCAATTTTTTCAAAAGATTCAGAATCTGGGCCTGAATGGATACATCCAATGCGGAAACCGGTTCGTCGCAGACGATGAACTGCGGTTCCATGGCCAGGGCCCTGGCGATTCCGACACGCTGCCTCCGCCCTCCGTCCAGTTCATGAGGATATGTATTGATCAGACGCTCTGCCAGCCCTACCGTTTCCATCAGTTTCAGCACACGTTTTTCCAGTTCATTTTTATCCTTGATAATCTTATACTCGATAATGGGTTCACTGATAATCTGGTTCACTGTCTTTCTGGGGTCTAAAGAAGAAAAGGGATCCTGAAAGATCATCTGCATCTCTTTGCGCATCTTATGCAGCTGGGACTTTTTCAGCTTGGCGATATCCGTTCCGTTAAATAATATCTGCCCGGATGTGGGCTCCAACAGCCGGAGGACCACCCTGCCCGTGGTGGATTTTCCGCATCCCGATTCTCCCACGATTCCAAGCGTTTTTCCCCTTTCAATGGTTAAGGAAATATCATCGACCGCATGAAGGACCCCTCTGGGTGTTTTAAAGTATTTTTTCAGATTGCGGACTTCCAAAATAGGAGTACTCATGAATTTTTCCTCCTTTCTATTACAAAATCAGGATTTTCATACGCCAGACATGCGACTCTGTGGCCGCCTCCCACATCTTTTAACCGTGGAACGGATTTGCTGCATTCATCAGATGCATAAGGACATCTGGGGGCAAAGGCACAGCCCGGCGGAAGGTCTGTTGGGTCCGGCATCAATCCTGGAATCGGCCGCAGTTCCTCTGTCCTTTTGTTAATATTCGGCAGGGAATTGAACAGACCTTCCGTATAAGGATGCATTGTTTCGTTATAAACAGCTTCCAAAGGCCCTTCCTCTACGATTCTTCCCGCATACATGACCGCAACCTGATCGCAGATTTCCGCCACAATACCCAGATCATGGGTGATCATCATAACAGACGTGTTGTATTTGCGGATCAGATCTTTCATCAGTTCCAGAACCTGGGCCTGAATGGTCACATCCAAGGCAGTTGTAGGCTCATCAGCGATCAAAAGCTTAGGATTGCATGCCAGGGCTATGGCTATTACCACCCTCTGCTTCATTCCGCCGGAAAACTGATGGGGATATTCCACAGAACGGTAAGCCGGGATACCCACCAGTTCCAGCATTTCCTGGGCTTTATCATACGCCTCCTGTTTCGTCAGGTTTTCGTGCAGCTCTATGCTCTCAGCAATCTGTTCTCCAACCGTATAAACCGGGTTTAAACTGGTCATGGGATCCTGAAATATCATGGATACGTCCTTTCCCCTCACCTTTTCCAGTTCCGCCGGCGTCAGTTTCATTATATCGTGATCTGCAATGAGGATCTTTCCGCTCTTTATCACTCCAGGCGGATCCGGAACCAGGCGGAGGGCCGATAAAGCCGTGGTGGTTTTCCCTGCTCCGGTTTCCCCCACCAGGCCCAGAATTTTCCCTTTGCCCAATTTGATATCGATCCCATTTACGGCACAGACCGTCTCCTCTTCCAGCACATAATGGATGACCAGATTTTCAATATCCAGCACTAAATCCTTGGTATTTTCCATCTCTTATCCTCCTTATCGTTTCAGTTTCGGATCTAATGCGTCACGAAGCCCGTCTCCCAGCAGGTTTAAAGACAAGACTGTAATCATGATAGCAAGACCCGGGAACAGGGTAAGATAGCTGTAGCCCCTGATGAATTTTCTTCCTGCCGACAGCATACTGCCCCATTCCGGGTTGGGAGACGGAACCCCTAACCCTAAAAAGCTTAAACTGGAGGCTGATATGATAGCCGAAGCCACCCTGAGGGTGGTCTGGACAATAATTGGCGACAGGCAGTTGGGCAGTACATGGAACCAAATGATTTTAAACTCATTCAGCCCTATGGACCGGGAGGCTTCTATATATTCCTGGTTTCGTACCGTCAGCACAGCCGCCCTGGTAATTCGGACAAATTGGGGGACACTGGTGATTCCCACCGCCAGCATCAGGTTCAGTGTGCTCTGTCCAAGGGCAGACACAATGGCAATTGCCATCAATATGCTGGGAACCGCCGCCAGCATATCGCTGGCTCTCATGATGACTTCTTCAATCTTACCGCCGAAAAAACCGGCCACAGACCCCAGCGTCACACCGAAAATCAAGGCAATGATAACTGCAACCACACCTACGGAAAGAGAATATCTGGTGCCATATAAAAGACGGCTCATAACATCCCGGCCGACATCATCCGTACCCATGGGGTGGGCCAGGCTTGGATGCTGAAGTCTCTGGGATATATTCTGTCCGATAACGTCGGTTTCATAGTCCAAAAATACCCCGGAAAAAACAGCGATCAGCACAATCATGATAACCAGAAAAAGTCCCAGCATGGCCCCTCTGTTCTTTCTTATTCTGCGCCAGATTTCAGCCCCCTGGCTCCGTTTTTTATATTGTCTGGAAACGAGTATCATGTTTTCATCCATGGGACTTTCCTCCCTTCACAGCATATTGGGCTTTAATTCTTGGGTCCACCACCGCGTAAAGCAAATCCACACACAGCAGAATAAGGCTTATGGTGATGGTTTTCATAATGATGCATCCTGTAACCATCGGGATATCTCTGGAATTAACGGAATCCAGGATCAGCCGCCCCACTCCAGGCCATGCAAAAACGGTTTCCGTTATGATCGCTCCGCCAAGGCAGGATGCCAGCTGGGTTCCGATAACGGTGATGATGGGTATCAATGCATTTTTTAACGCATGTTTATGGATCACTCTCTTTTCCGGAACCCCTTTGGACCTGGCTGTCCTCAGATAATCCTGTCGGATCACATCCAGCATGGAAGAGCGGGTAGTACGGGTTAACATCGCTGTTAACCCGGTGCCCACTGTAATAGCAGGAAGTATGATATGGGCTACCGTACCGTAGCCCCCGGAAGGAAGAAGTCCCAGTTTTAATGAAAATAATATAATGAGCAGAAGTCCCAGCCAGAAGTTGGGCATCGATAACCCCAGCAGCGCCACCACCATGGTCACGTTATCCTTCCACGTTCCCTGGTGGACCGCAGAAATAATCCCCAGCGGAATTGATATGACCACCGATACCAGGATGGAGGCAAAAGCCAGGATCAGCGTGTTGGGCAGACGTTTCATATAGCTTTCAAATACAGGTTCGCCGGTAATATACGAGGTGCCCAGATCCCCATGCAGCATACCTGTCATATATTCCGCGTACCTGACTATTATTGGCTTATTAAATCCATATTCCTCACGTAATTCCTCTATTTCCTCTACGGTTGCATCCTCTGATGCAATCTGGCTGATAATATCTCCAGGAGCTAAATCTATTACAAAATAGACCAGAAAAGAGATACCAATGATTACCGGAATCAACATGAGCAGACGCTTAATCACATAACGATACATCGTAAGCTCCTTTCATACTTCCTCTTAACTTAAATTACTGCTCAACATAAACGGTAGACAAGTCCACATTAGAGTTTCCATACCAGGTAACGCCGCCCACATTCTTTTTAACTCCCCAGAAGTTTTTCTCATAGTAAAGAGGAATAACCGGAATGTCTTCTTTTGCAATTTCCTGAATCTCTTTATAGTATTCCAGACGCTTGTTCTCATCAAATTCCTGAACGGCCTTGTCCATTAATTCCACCACTTTCTCATTGTAATAATGGGAACGGTTGGTAGAGCTGCCTTCACCGTATACACGTCTCACTTCATCGCCTGCGGTATTAAATCCTAAGCCGTAAACCAGACCCTGGTGCCTTGCTTCATTTGTGATACTGGTCAATGCCGCTGAGTCCACCTCATTGATAATCACATTGACGCCAATTTCCTTTAACTGGGACTGTAAAATTTCAGCCGTGATAACGCGGGCGCCGGAAGCCACAGTCACTTCCAGATCCACACCATTTTCAAAACCGGCTTCTTTCATCAGCTCTTTTGCTTTTTCAAGATCATAAGGCCAGGTTTCGAAATTATCAACGTATCCAAACTGTGTGGGACCCCAGAAGGAATCAGCGATGGTTCCATATCCGTTGATGGTGGCATCCATAATATCCTGTTTATTTACCGCACAGGCAATGGCCTGGCGCAGGTATTTATTGCTGGTCAGTTCATTTTTGCAGTTAAATGCGAAGAACTGGCAGGTTGTGCCTTCAAATTCAACCAGACGGAGATTCGGATCGTCCTTAATCGTGTCCAGTTCAATGGTATCAGGGTCCTGGCAGAGATCAATTTCACCTGTCTGAAGGGCGATTAACCGGGAAGATGCTTCAGGTATGTAGCGCAGTGTCAGATTAACCGTAGGAACCGGCCCGTCCATATAATCTTCAAAACGGGTAAGAGCCAGATAATCCTTGCTGACAAATTCCTTAACCATATATGGGCCTGCCCCGATCTCATATCCCTTATCCGGATCATCCTGCAGCGCTTTTTCCGATAAAATGGAAAATACAGGCAGGGAAATGGTATCGAGCCAATCCAGATTAGGAGCGTCCAGGACCATGCGCACCGTATGTTCATCCACTTCAGTCACTTCTTTTGCCGGTTTCATCTTATTGGAAGAAGCGATCCCTTCCCTTCCTCTTTCAAATGTATAAACAACATCCCTCGCTGTTACCGGCTCTCCATTGTGGAACTTTGCGTCTTCCCTGAGTTTAAATTCAATGGTCACATCGTCCGTCCACTCCCAGCTCTCTGCCAGGTCAGGAAGAATTTCACCTGTATCCAGATTCATCGTTACTAAGGTGGAATGGGTCAGCTTATACGGAATATTATGGGCAACGTTGCTGACGCTCTGCACATCCATACTCGTTATCTGCGCTTTTATTCCTACTACTACGGATTCCTGGACTTTTGCATCGGAAGAAGGCATTTCGGCCGCTGCCGCCGTTGTGCTTTCCGCTGTCTTTTCAGCAGATTGTGAAACATTTTCCGCCGGAGCTTTGCCGGCAGGCGCAGATGCATTATTATTCCCCCCGCATCCGGTTAAAGAACATGCCAAAACAACGGAACAAGTCAATGCTGCTAATTTTAACTTCATAAATTTTCCTCCTTTTCGTATCTTACCTTTTCATACTCACTGTAATATAGGGTCCGCCGTACCGTATTTCTTATAAGGTTCACCTTGTAAAAATGCCTCCGGAATCTCTTCCCGCTTCATATCCATGGAGATCACCGTATGCCCGTCTTCATTTCTCCATGCATTACACGGTTTCCCCAGCGCAACATGGATCCGGGACTGTTCGGGGCACTCCCTGTTCAGCTCTATGACAACTGATGACTGGGTGGAACTGTCAAGCCCCTCCGTGTGGCGGCAGATTCCCACTGATCCGGTTCCGTCATGATGATCCATGGAGATCTTTTTTAAATCCTCCACAGTCACGTGCCCCTCCACTTTGGACAGCATTTTCTGGCTTCTGTGATACCTGCAGTAACAGGATGCGTTGCCCGGCGCATTCAAATGCCCCAGCGTGACAAAATAGTTGGATCTGGAATCCACCGCATCCACCACCTTTTGGACAGCCACATATTCATATACATTCTCTACAACATATACGGAATCCGCATCCGCAAACTCGAACATGCCGCTGGACGCCATTGGCTGTTCCATCAGCCTGGCTGCGGTATACTGGGCCGCTTCGAGGGCCGTTTTTTTAGTCAGCGCATCTCTGGCAATCTGGGCACGGTCCCCCGCAAATTTAGCTTCTACGGACAGCTCCATAGTCTTGACTTTAGCCGAATATCCGAAATTTGTGGCCGCTGCCACGCCATAGCTGTTTAGCCCCATCTTCAGCCCGGTTGTCCCGGCTGCCGATACGCCGACAATATGGCTTCCGTCCTCATTTTCAAAATATGATACCACATTTATTTCATGGAAATTATGACAGTTTTTTCCAGTAAAACATTCATTTCCGCCTTTATCACTGTTCTTTCCAAGAATCGTTGCACCGCTGCTGCTGGAGCTTCCGGCAGCCCAAAACACGGTGCAGCCCTCAGGCAGAACCTGAGGCTGGAACAGATTGTACGCAAGCAGTTCTTTAAAATTCACTCCCGCCCCTTCTGCCATTCCCCGTATCTCTTCATATCTGGCATCCGGAAATGCATCCGCCGATTGTCCGGCTTCTTTTTCAATCTCTGTTCTTGGGATTCCGGCCTTTGCCGCTGTCTGCCAAAAAACGCGGAGGTTCTCGGCAATTGATGCTGCGCACTGGCGTCCGGTCAGCATTCCATTTTTAAAACTCAACTGGTTTAACATAGTTTAGCTCCTTTTACAGATGATACTTTTTGTATTCTCCACTACAGGGTGGTCCCGCACAAATATATGCGCACTCATTTTCGAAATCTACAACCATGGACGATACGGTAATCCGTTCTTTCGTATACCCGTCTCCGTCAGGCGACGGATGGCTGCAGATCGAAAGCGGATAATATTCATGGTCTTTCATGCATTCCATAATATATTCCGGCGTGATATGCCCGTAACGGGCTTTTAACAGTTCCCTCAGCCGGATATCCCGGTTCTTGGGACGGCCTTTGATCGCATCGATTTCAGGCGTTTCGACAAAATGGTTGGCATGGGTTAAAATCCCCTGTTCCGGCTCCAGTTTATTCACCCCTTCAGGGTGCCATTCATAATCCCTGGCAGCGCTGTTTTTACCGTCTGTCAGCAATATATTGTTGGAAACCGTGCGCGCCGATTCTTCAATCAGCTTTTCCGCATCGCCAAACTCCCGGCACATCAGAATCTTTCTTCTTAAAAATGTCACCGGCATTCCAAATCCGGCGCTGTCATGAACCGACTGCAGGTTATTGGTCCCGATGGACAGCCCGTGATTATTGAATCCGTCCCTGATCATCTGCCCGGCTTCGGTCAATCCCAAAATCCTGGTCCCGTCTTCCGCCACAACATGCAGGATGATCACATGATCCAGCACGCCCTGGGAAAAGTCCCAGTTTTTAAATGAGTATGTACATCCCTTCTCTGTGGCGTCATTTAATACCGCTCCCGTAGTGCATTCCGGTATTTTAGGAAATTTGCTCATCTCATAGCGGCAGTTGACCACCATAATATCGGCAAATGAAAGCCCTGCCCCCTGGGCAATTCCTTCCGCTTCACTGACTAAATCCGGAAATTTACTGCGAATCAGATCCGCATAATCCGCTGCGAACCTGCACACAGTCTCCCAGGAATCACCTCTGGCCTCAAAATACGCTTTATAATAATTCCTGGCTTTTAATATATAGACCTTGGCCTGCTCTCCGTACTGGATTCCTCTTTCAAATGGCGTTGGCGCGTCCACTTTTACATACGGAAATTCCCTCATACAATTCCCCTCCTTTCCTGGAATATAACAATAGATTTAGCCGTCTGACACCGTTGTCAAACATCTAAATCCGGTAAATTAAGTATACGAATAATTTTTATAAACGTCTAATACCAAAGATTTTACATTGCGATAACTTTTTGTTATAATAATTATCGAGGTGATAACTTATGAACATTAATCATTTTAGATACATCATTGCAATCGCAGAGCACAAAAACATGTCCCGGGCCGCTAAATCCCTTTACATATCACAGCCTGCTCTCACAAAATCCATCAATCTGCTGGAAGAACAGCTGGGCGTTCAGCTTTTTGACCGCAGCGCAGTGCCCATTGAGCCCACCTATGCCGGAAAGGTCTTTTTGGCCCAGGCAAAAAAAATGCTGGAATTAAACGATTATTTGGAAGGAGAGATGCGGGCGATTGCCACATCGGAAAAAAGCCAGCTGACCCTTGGCATCCCGGGAGAGAGGGGCGCAAGATGGCTTCCCCATCTGCTCCCCGCATTTTCCAAGGCACACCCGGGAGTTGACGTCAAGTTTATAGAAGGGCACAGCAATGTGCTGGAAGAAAAGATGATCTCAGGGCAGATTGATTTAAGCTTCTATACCCTGCCCGTAGGATCTCCGGATATTGATTTTGAAGTGCTGGCCGATGATCCGCTGATCATTATCGCCGCCAGGGATTCGGAATTTGCCTCTCAATTCGATCTGTCCCAAAACAGTCCCTGGACGCCGTATCTGATTCCGGCCAGGCTTTTAAACAACCAGAATTTCCTGGTAGTCGCCCCGGGAAGCGGAATGCGCAGGATAACCGAATATCTGTTGGAACGCCACGGAATCAAATACAACATCAAACGGGAACTGTACCGCCACGAAACCGTGGTCAGGCTGGTGTCCGTGGGAGACGGCCTGGCAGTCTGCCCTTGTGTCACCCCGATCCGTCTGGCGATTCCCGATAAATTCGCCTGTTTCTCACTGGATAACCCGGTTCTGACCAGGAAACTGATTTTCGCTTACCGCAAAAACAAGATTCTCACGCCGCCTATTATTAATTTTATCAACCTGACAAAGGAAATCATTGCGAATACGCCGGAATTGGTTGTAAGAAATGTAAAGGTTATACCTCCGCTTTGGAGATAAATAGAGGTGTATACACAAAAAGTGTGTACCCAAAAAGTGTGTACCCATAACGCAGACAGGAACAGTTTCTGCGGAAACTAAAAATGAGATTTCACATCTGCGATGTGAAATCTCACTTAAAATCTTACTCCATTGTGTAAGGCATTAAAGCGATATGACGTGCTCTCTTAATTGCTACTGTAAGAGCTCTCTGATGTTTTGCACAGTTTCCTGTGATTCTTCTAGGAAGAATTTTACCTCTCTCAGATACATATCTTTTTAATTTATTAACATCTTTATAATCGATTACGCCGTTCTTATCGCCGCAGAATACACAGACTTTTTTTCTTCTGCGCATACCGCCGCCTCTTCTCATCTTAGAACCGTCAGCTTTATCATTTTTATTGAACGCCATTGATGTTACCTCCTTCTTCGAATATAGGTATTAATTGAACGGAAGTCCTTCGTCTTCTACTCCGTCCGGAATGTTCATAAATCCGTCACCAATCGCACTGGATGGCGCCGGTCTGGCTGCTGGCTGCTGGTATCCGCCACCCATATCGGATGAAGCGCCCTTGCTGTCAGCGAATTCCTGATCGTCTACAATAACTTCAGTTGTATAAACTTTTTGACCCTCTTTATTGGTATAGCTGCCAGTCTGAATCCTTCCTGATACACAAACCCTCATACCCTGGCGGAAGTACTTTTCTGCGAATTCTCCGGCTCTGTCAAATGCTACAATATTGATAAAGTCTGCTGTCTGTTCAGCTCCGTCCTGGCTTCTGCGGCCTCTTCTGTCAACGGCAAGAGTATATCTTGCGATTGCCATAGAACGCTCGCCCTGGGAATATCTCACTTCAGGATCTCTTGTTAATCTACCCATAAGGATAACTCTATTCATACGATCACTCTTTCTTATCTTCTATTATGCATCCTGTCTTACGCATAAATATCTGATAACCTGCTCCATAATACGAACGTGTGCTTCCACTTCGTTAGGACAATTGGAATCAGATTCAAACTGGATGAAGTAATAAAAAGCTTCTTTCATCTTCTGAATTTCGTAAGCTAATCTCTTCTTACCCCATTCATCAACGTTAGTTACAGTTCCACCGAAACGGGTAATATATCCTTTTACCTTTTCCAGTGCTGCTGCTCTTTCTTCATCATCGAGTTTTGCGCTAAGAACAACTGCTAATTCATATTTGTTCATGCTTTTAACCTCCTTGTGGTCTCTGGCCCCTGCTTTCAGTTCAGGAGCAAGGAATTTATATGTCACGGATATTAATTCTATCAAACTTTGTCCGTAAAATCAAGCATTTTCTGGTTTTCTTTTACTATTTTCTTTTACTGTTTTTATTAAAATATGTACAGGCCCGGCCATAGCCTGCCCGCGAAACAGGCGGACAGCCGGAAATCGAAAATTTCAGCCTTTAGCCTCCTTCCCCGGATATCCCGGGGCGGCAGCTAAAGGCTGATCATTGGTCTTAAAAACGGTATCCGCTTTCAAAAGATATCTTCTATTATCTATGTGTCCCCATTACTGGATTGACAGCACCTTATAATCCTGGTCTTCCACTGCCTTCTTCAGAACATCATCCGCCACCTGGGCATTCAATGTCACTACGGCAGTGCCTGCTTCATGGCTGACTGCCGCCCCGCTCACTTCCGGCAGCGCTTCCAGGCATTTTTTCACTCTGGCTTCACAGTGTCCGCACATCATTCCCTCAATCTTCATTGTCTTTTCCATCATTTTCTCTTCCTTTCTTTTTGACTTTATTTTTTTATCCCTCGATGCGTCATGCATTTTGAAAAAATTAAGCCGGAGCGCATTCGTTACCACACAAAAGCTGGACAGGCTCATGGCCGCCGCCCCGAACATGGGATTCAGTTTCCATCCAAACAGAGGAATCCATACACCGGCTGCCAGCGGGATTCCCACCGCGTTATAAAAGAAGGCCCAAAAAAGGTTCTCATGGATATTTTTTAATGTTGCCCGGCTCAAACGGATGGCCGCCGGCACATCGCTTAAACGGCTTTTCATCAGTACCACATCCGCTGCGTCGATGGCTATATCGGTTCCAGCCCCGATGGCGATTCCGATATCCGCCCTGGTGAGCGCGGGAGCGTCGTTGATTCCGTCTCCCACCATGGCAACCTTGCCTTTTTTCCTGAGTTCCCGGATCACATTCTCTTTTCCTTCCGGAAGCACGCCTGCGATCACTTCATCCACACCGGCCTGTTTTCCCACAGCCCTGGCCGTCCGTTCATTATCCCCGGTCAGCATTACCACATGAATTCCCATGTTCTGCAGTTCCTTTACGGCCTGGGGACTGTCTTCCTTTATGGTATCGGCTACGGCTATGATACCGGCCATCTGCCCGTCTTTACTGAAGAACAGCGGCGTCTTTCCTTCTTCTGCCAGACGTTCCGACTGGGCTTTCATTTCATCTGTCACTTCTGCCTGGCTGCTTATAAATGTAAAGTTTCCGCCGCACAGCCTGGAACCGTCAAGCACAGCCGACAGTCCATTGCCCGGCAGAGCCTGAAATTGTGTAACCTCTCTGATCTCTGTCTTATCTTCTCCGGCTTTTGATAAAATAGCCTTAGCCAGAGGATGTTCACTCCGTTTTTCCAAAGCGGCTGCCAGTTCCATAAGCCGGATTCCGCTGATGCCTTCAGCAGTGATGATATCCGTCACTTTCGGTTCTCCGCTGGTAATGGTTCCTGTTTTATCCAATGCCACGATTTCCGTTTTTCCTGTTTCTTCTAATGAAACGGCGGTCTTAAACATGGTGCCATGCTTTGCTCCCATGCCGTTGCCAACCATAATCGCCACCGGCGTTGCCAGCCCCAGCGCACAGGGACAGCTGATCACCAACACAGAAATACTTCTTGCCAGGGCAAACCCTATGCTCTGTCCCGCAATCAGCCAGCCAATCAGCGTAACAGCCGCGATCAATATGACAGCCGGAACAAATACACCCGATACCTTATCCGCGACTTTGGCAATAGGCGCCTTGGTGGCCGCCGCATCGCTGACCATCTGGATGATCTGGGAAAGGGGGGACTTTGGTGCGCTCCGCCGCCACTATCAGGGCTGGCTGACGACCGACGCCGACTTCCACTATACC
>JAGZXV010000152.1 GCA_018378255.1 Clostridiaceae bacterium
CCTAAAATAACCCAATAAAAGTTGAATGGAGGTAACAAAAATGAAAAAAATGAAATTATCGGCAGCCCTTATGATTTCCGCCGGCATGCTGGCCTTTTGCGCCTGTGGCGGGAAGAGCACATCCGAAACTGCAGCACCAGCTGCCAAAGCCGCTGCAACCGCAGCCCCTGAAACAACTGCTGCGCCTGATACAGCCGCAGCACCCGGCACAACCGCAGCGCCTGATACAACCGCAGCCGCGGAAGCTGATACAAAATGGCCTGAGCGGGCCGTATCCATCATTGTCGGCGCCAATCCGGGGGGCGGACAGGATGCCTCTGCCAGACTTTATGCTAAATACCTTTCAAAATATACAGGACAGGCTTTCACTGTTACCAATATTTCAGGCGGATCAGGTTCAATCGCCTCCTCACAGGCGAAGGATTCTAAGCCTGACGGTTACACAATCCTGATGTCCCATGAAGCCCTGGAAAATAACAAAGCGTCCGGCACCGTGGATTTTGACTACACCAGCTTTGATATCGGCGGCATCGGCCTCACCTCCAAATCCCAGGCTCTCATCACCAATGGCAAGAAGTTCAAGACCATGGATGAGATGATCGAATACGCTAAGGCAAATCCTGGCGATATTATAGCAGGTACTGAATGGGGCGGCAGCTCTCATCAGAACCTTCTGTCCGTTGAAGCTTGTCTGGGCATAGATCTGGATATTGTGGACGGCGGAACCGTTGGAGAACGTACTGCAGCTATGGCAGGCGGTCATATGGATCTTCAAATTGCTTCCATAGGCAATGTGGCCGACTACATAAAGACCGGTGAGTTCATACCCCTGATCATGTTTAATGATTCCGTTATCGATACTTATTCAGAGTATCCATGCTCAACTGACTATGGAATTGATTACGTTTATGATAAGTTCTACGGCCTGTTCTTACCGAAGGGAACAGATCCGGCGATTATTGCAAAATGCAACAGTTTGGTAGAGCAGATGGTCGCTGATCCGGAATTCATTGCTGAAGCAGAAGCCCTGGAACTCATTCCCGGCGTGATCGAAGATCCTGAAACGTATCTGGACAATGCGCTGGCCCATCTGATTGAGTACAATAAAAAATATGTAATCCAATAAAGAAAAACGGGCGTTCCTGCCGGAGCCGGAAGACACCGGCAGGAAACTATGTTTTGGAAACGGAGGAGAGTATGTTTAAGAATAAGACCTTTGAAGATTTAAAAGAATTTATTGCCGGTCTGGGTCTGATTGTCTTTGCCGGATTCTATCTGCTGTATTCCTTTCAGATTAAATCCACGCTCAACAATGGAATGGGCGGAAGTAAGTTTTTCCCTTGGGTAATCGGCAGTTTGATTCTGGGGCTGGGGTTGATCCAAACCGTCAAATCATTGATTATTCTGGCCCGCACTAAGGAGAAATCGGTGAAAAAGGCAGGGATTAACGTGAAAAATGTTGTCCTCACCTTTGTATACTTTGGCGCGTATGCCTGCCTGATGCAGACCATTGGCTTTCTGATTGGAACTTTTTTCTATCTCATAGGTATGATTCATCTGTTATCTCCCAAAGGCACGCGCAGTTTTCCTAAAATTATCTTAATTGCGGCTGTGGCTGATCTCGTAATTTATCTGATGTTCACCAGGTGCTTTGGCGTTATACTGCCAATGGGACCCATTATTTTCTAAGAAAGGGGTAACCGCTCATGCTTGAAATGTTTGCGCAAGGCTTTGCCGCCCTGTTATCCGTTAAAATGCTGGCGCCGCTGGCTCTCGGTGTCATTATAGGTATCATTGTAGGAGCCAGTCCGGGGTTAAGCAGTTCCATGGGGCTGATCCTGGTGCTGCCGGCCACCTATGCCATGCCGCTGGAAAGCGCGATGGCCATATTCCTGGGTATTTATGTGGGTTCCGTATCCGGCGGTCTGATAACGGCTATTCTTCTGAACATACCCGGCACCTCCGCCAGCGTACCAACTACATTTGACGGCGCGCCCATGGCGAAAAAGGGCCAGGCCGGAAAAGCTTTGTCTGTGGGGATTGTATGCTCCTTTTTCGGCGGCATGTTCAGCTTTATATTCCTGTTTTTCCTGTCGCCCACCATTGCAGTTCTGGCGCTTAAATTCAGCGCAGTGGAGTATTTTGCCGTAAGTTTTTTCGCTCTTATGCTTGTAGCCAGCCTGGCTGGAAAGTCACTGGTAAAGGGCCTGGCCTCAGCAGCCGTGGGCATGGCGTTTGCAACCGTGGGCATGGCTCCGCTGGATGCCGCGAGGCGGTACACATTCGGTTATATCAGCCTGGACAAGGGATTTGCGTTTATCGCTGTGCTGATCGGCTTTTATGCGGTGATTGAGGTGCTTAAAATGGCGGAGCTGTTCGACATACAGCCGTCTCCCAAGGCCAATTACCGTATGAAAGGCTTTGATATCACGCGCACAGAGGTAAAAGAAAATCTGGGCAATTTCTTCATCTCCTCCACCATAGGAACCGGCATCGGTTTTCTGCCGGGAATCGGCTCCGGCACAGCGGCGATGATTTCTTATACCGTCACCAAAAACCGTTCCAAGACGCCGGAACTGTTCGGAACCGGCATTGTTCCCGGAGTTGTCGCCTCTGAATCAGCTAACAATGCTGTAATCGGCGGCGCGCTGATTCCTCTTCTCACCCTGGGTATTCCGGGTGACGGATCGACGGCAATCCTGCTTTCAGCTTTCATGATGCATGGAATCACCCCAGGCCCCTTGCTGTTCACCACGCAGGGCTCGCTCATCTATACGATGTTCGCCTGCCTGTTTGTGGCCAATATCATGATGGTAATACTGGAATACTACTCCCTGCCTCTTGTACTGAAGGTTTTAAACCTTCCGAGGGAAGTGCTTTTCCCGGTCATCATGGTCTTGTGCAGCATAGGCGCTTATGGCAGCAACAACCGGACCTTTGATATCGTCAGCATCCTGGTTTTCGCAGCCCTGGGATATGCGTTTCATAAATTTAAATTTCCTGCTCCGCCTTTTATCATGGGATTTATCCTTTGCCCGATTGTGGAAAAATATCTGCTGCGGGCGCTGCAGCTCACCGGCGGAAGCATCTTTCCATTCTTTACGCGTCCGATTTCAGGTTTCTTTATGCTGCTTTCAGTGATCTTTTTAGCTATGACCATACATAAGCAGTCCAGGTATAAGGCGTGATGGGGGCTGGACTGACCGGATTATGGTTAAACAGACGGCAGGCTGGGCGTACAGCTGCAGAGAAGTGAAGTTCAAACAAGCTTTAACCGTTCAAACTGAATATCTGACCAAATAAAAAAGTTTCCGGCTGCAGCAGGAAACTTTTTTTCGTCGATTACAAATTCTAATTGCCGTTAGATTGTAATTGTGAAAATACTTTGTATTTTTTATAGGAGCCGGCGGTGTGATAGAGTGTAATGCATCAAGGAATTTCGAAGCTTGATATGTTTTTTTGCCGGAACTCTTATAAGTTTAACATAAGTGATTTTCATCCGTTCAATAGGTTAATGCACCGGAAAACATTTTTATTGCAAAAATATTTAAATTTTTTTATTTTATTTGCCACTATATCTATTATGTGATATGATACCATGTGATGATTTGTCGAAAGACGTGAAACAATATGGAAAGAAAAGGATTAAAATAAAATGCTGCAGTATTTGATCGTATGTCCTCTGGTGTTTTTGGCCGGGTTAGTGGATTCGATTGCAGGAGGAGGCGGACTCGTATCCCTTCCTGCATATATATTAGCAGGGGTTCCGGCCCATATGGCTTTAGGCACGAATAAACTGGGATCGGCGATGGGAACTACCATTTCGACGGCCAGATATATAAAAAACGGTTATTTGGAAGGAAAGATCATGGCGTCCATGGCGGCCTGTTCCGTGGCGGCGGCTTTAGCTGGTTCCACCATCGGTTCCAGGCTTTCTTTGCTGACCAGCGAAGCAGTGATCAAAAATATGATGGTTATCGTGCTTCCGGTGGTGGCCTTTTATGTGATGCGGAATAAAGATATGGGCGATAATGAAAAGACCAACACACTGCCCATTAAAAAAGTCTATCTGATCACGATTGCGGCCGCATTTCTGATTGGGATGTACGATGGATTTTATGGACCGGGAACAGGAACATTTCTGATTCTCATTTTGACCGGTGTGGCAAGGATGAATCTGAGAACTGCTTCCGGAATCACAAAAGTGATCAATCTCTCCTCCAATGTGGCGGCTCTCGTCACATTTATTACCAGCGGCAATGTGATCTATCCGCTGGGACTGGCGGCAGGGGTTTTCTGCATTGCAGGTCATTATATCGGATCAGGAATGGTTGTGCATAACGGGCAGAAAGTGGTGCGGCCGGTTATTTTGGTGGTGCTTTTGATTCTGTTTATTAAGATTGTATTTGGAAAATAATAGGTATATGGAGGTAGAAAATCATGAAATGGACGAAGTTTACATTATCAACCACAACAGAGGCCGTGGATCTGGTCAGTTGCATGCTTGATGAAATCGGCATAGAAGGAATTGAAATTGAAGACAATATTCCCCTTACGGAAGCGGAAACAAAGGGGATGTTTATTGATATCCTTCCGGAACTTCCGCCTGACGAAGGGATTGCAAAGGTCAGCTTTTATTTGGAAGATTTAAATGAGCTGGAAGAAATACTCAATCAGATAGAAGAAGGGCTGGACGATTTAAGCCAGTTCGTCGATGTGGGAGAGCGGACCATTTCCATGTCCGAAACAGAGGATAAGGACTGGATCAATAACTGGAAACAATACTTCAAACCCTTTACCGTGGATGATATTCTCATAAAACCCACATGGGAAACCGTACCTGAAGAGCACAAGGACAAGCTGCTGATTCAGATTGACCCGGGAACCGCATTTGGAACGGGAATGCATGAAACCACACAGCTTTGCATCAGACAGCTGAAAAAGTATGTGACACCGGATTCAAAGATTCTCGATGTGGGAACAGGCAGCGGTATTCTGGGCATTACGGCTTTAAAGCTGGGAGCTGAAAAGGTGTTTGGAACCGATTTGGATGAATGCGCCATTTCAGCGGTAAAAGAGAATATGGAAGCGAATGAGATTGATCCTTCCGAATTCTATGTGCTCCAGGGCAATATTATTGACGACAAAGCCGTTCAGGACCAGGTTGGTTACGAATGCTATGATATCGCAGTTGCCAATATTCTGGCAGATGTGATCATTCTGCTTCAGGAGGAAATTCCGGTACATTTGAAAAAGGGCGGGATATTCATCACGTCCGGTATTATTAATATGAAAGAAGAGGCTGTAAAGGAAGCATTTGCCGCGAATGAAGCATTCGAAGTGATGGAAATCACCTATCAGGGTGAGTGGCTTTCCGTAACGGCCAGAAAGAAATAGAGGAAACAGACGTGTATCATTTTTTTGTACATCCGGATCAGATTGCTGAGAACCAAATCCGGATTCTGGGAAAAGATGTAAACCATATTAAGAATGTCCTGCGGATGAGGTGCGGGGAAGAGATTCTCATCAGCAATGGTATGGACAGGGATTACCGCTGTCGGATTTCTGAAATCTGCCAGGATGAGGTGATCTCAGACATTCTGTCTGTGGATGAAGAGGGAACCGAACTTCCGGCCAGACTTTTCCTGTTTCAGGGCCTTCCCAAAAGTGATAAAATGGAGCTGATCATACAGAAAGCCGTGGAATTGGGCGTTTACCAGATCATTCCTGTGGTCACAAAACGAACGATCGTAAAACTGGACGCCAAAAAAGAAGAGTCCAGGGTCAAGCGCTGGAACAGCATCTGCGAAAGTGCCGCCAAACAATCCAAACGCATTGTGATTCCGGAAGTGACCGGAATTATGACATTCAGCCAGGCATTAGAATATGCAGGAGAATTTGACTGCAATCTGATTCCTTATGAGCTGGCTGAGGGGATGGCGGGAACGAAAGAGGCGGTGGGACGGATCAAAGCCGGTATGAGCGTGGGCATCTTCATCGGGCCGGAAGGCGGGTTTGAAGAGACAGAAATCGGACTGGCGGAGTCTAAAGGCGTAAAGCCCATATCCTTAGGAAAACGGATTTTAAGAACCGAAACCGCCGGATTCACTGCTCTGTCCATATTGATGTATCATTTGGAAAGCGGGATATGAGGGAAAGACCGGGGGCAGACCGTTTAAAACTGGCATAGAAACACATATGGAAATGAGGAATAGCATGGAAGCATATTTTGATAATTCCGCTACCACAAAAGTGTTGGACAGCGTGAAGGATATCGTGATAAAAACCATGACAGAGGATTATGGAAATCCATCTGCCAAACATTTAAAGGGCGTAGAGGCGGAGCGGTACATCCGCCAGGCGAGAGAAGAGATTGCAAAAACGTTAAAAGTGAAAGAAAAAGAGATTTTGTTCACTTCCGGCGGTTCGGAGTCCAATAATATGGCGCTGATCGGCACTGCTCTGGCCAATAAGCGGGCGGGAAACCACATCATTACCACTAATATTGAGCATCCGTCCATTTATAATACCCTCAGCTATGTGGAAAGCCTTGGGTTTGAAGTGACATATTTAAATGTGGATGAACATGGGCATATCAGTCTGGAAGAATTAAAAGAAGCGGTGCGCCCGGACACAATCCTGGTTTCCGTCATGTATGTGAACAATGAAGTCGGCGCGGTAGAGCCGGTGGAAGAGATTGCAAAGATCATCAAGGCCAGGAATCCAGGAGCCATATTCCACGTGGACGCCATTCAGGGATACGGAAAGTTCCGCATTTATCCGAAACGCCAGGGAATTGATCTCTTGAGCGTCAGCGGCCATAAGATCCACGGGCCCAAAGGGGTGGGATTTTTATATATCGATGAAAAGATCAAGGTGAAACCACTGATTTACGGCGGCGGCCAGCAAAAAGGCATGCGTTCCGGTACGGAGAATGTTCCCGGAGTGGCGGGCCTTGGAGCTGCGGCTAAAGAGGCTTATACGAATTTTGATGAAAAGATAAACGCTCTTTACGGGCTGAAGGATTATATGATCGACCGGATCGGGGAGATCGAAGGCACCCATGTGAATTCAGAAAAAGGCCGGAAAGGGGCGCCCCAGATTGTCAGCGTCAGCTTCGACGGGATAAAAAGCGAAGTTCTGCTGCACGCGCTGGAAGATAAAGGGATTTATGTTTCTTCCGGCTCCGCCTGTTCTAGCAATCACCCCGCGGTCAGCGGTACGCTGCAGGGAATCGGTGTGAAAAAAGAGCTTTTAGATTCCACGCTCCGCTTCAGTTTTTGCGTGTTCAATACCAGAGAAGAAGTGGACTATTGTATTGAAACATTGAAAGAACTGCTGCCGGTGCTCCGGCGTTATACAAGAATGTAATCAGTTGGAAAAGAGGCCGCCGGAGGCGGATTATGGAGGTAAGAATGCAGTACAAATCATTTTTGATAAAATATGCTGAAATCGGTACAAAAGGTAAAAACCGGTATTTGTTTGAAGATGCGCTGATTAAGCAGATCCGTCACGGGTTAAAGACCGTGGACGGGGAGTTTGCCGTGACTAAGGAATCAGGGCGCATTTATGTGGATTGCAAAGGGGAATATGATTATGAAGAGCTGATCGAAGCTTTAAAAAAGGTGTTCGGCATCGCCTGGATCTGTCCCATGGTGCAGATTGAATCCAAAGAGTATGAGAACCTGAAAAAAGAGGTGGTTTCCTATATGGATGAAGTGTATCCGGATAAACATATCACCTTTAAAGTGGATGCCCGCCGCGCAGATAAGAATTATCCGGTAACATCGGAACAGATCAACCGGGATATGGGAGAAGTGATCCTCAATGCATTTCCGGAGATCAAAGTGGACGTCCATAAGCCGGATGTAATGCTCCATGTGGAAATCCGGAATAAAGTAAATATCTATTCCCTGATGATCCCGGGCGCAGGCGGAATGCCGGTAGGTACTAATGGAAAAGCCATGCTCCTGCTATCAGGCGGCATCGACAGTCCGGTGGCGGGGTATATGATCGCTAAGAGGGGCGTTAAAATTGACGCCGTTTATTTCCATGCGCCGCCATATACCAGCGAACGGGCAAAGCAGAAAGTGGTGGATTTAGCCAAACTGGTGGCCCGCTATTCAGGCCCGATCCAGCTTCATGTGGTCAATTTTACGGATATCCAGCTCTATATTTATGAACAGTGTCCCCATGAGGAGCTGACCATTATCATGCGCCGCTATATGATGAGAATTGCCCAGACCATAGCGGAAAACACAGGATGTATCGGCCTTATCACAGGGGAGAGCATCGGACAGGTGGCTTCCCAGACCATGCAGTCTCTGGCTGCCACCAATGAAGTGTGCACCATGCCGGTGTACCGTCCGGTCATCGGTTTTGATAAGCAGGAAATCATCGATGTGTCAGAAAAGATCGGCACTTATGAAACTTCAATCCTGCCGTTTGAAGACTGCTGTACCATATTTGTGGCAAAGCACCCTGTCACCAAGCCGAATTTGAATATGATCAGGAAATCGGAAACAAAGCTGGAAGAAAAGATTGAAGAGATGGTAAAGACTGCCATTGAAACGGCTGAAACCGTCTGGTGTGATTAACAGGATGGAATAAAAAAAGATGCTTCGCAAGAAGCATCTTTCTATATGAAAAAACAGTTATGCGATGATGTATGGACTTAAAATACTCATGATCTCGTCAATGTTGCTTTCAGCATGAATATTTAAATCAATCGGTTTGGAAAGATCCAGGCTGAAGATGCCCATAATGGACTTTGCATCGATAACGTATCTGCCGGATACTAAATCAAAATCTACATCAAATTTAGTCAAATCATTAACAAATGATTTCACTTTATCAATTGAGTTTAAAGAAATACGAACTGTTTTCATGTAAAAACCTCCTTGTAATGGTTACACTTTTTATTGTATGACTGGGCTTTTTCACCCGCCCTCGTCTTAGTTAAATACTACAGATCAATGTTATAAAAGTCAATAGTTAGATTGCATGAAAAATGGGTTAAGAAACTGTAAAATTAGATAGGAGAATACAAAATGAGAAAAGCCGCCTTTCACAATCTTGGGTGCAAGGTAAATTCTTATGAAACAGAGGCAATGCAGCAGCTTTTAGAGGCTGCGGGCTATGAAATAGTGCCTTTTAAGGAGGGCGCGGATGTCTATATTATCAACACCTGCTCCGTGACCAATATTGCGGACAGAAAGTCCCGCCAGATGCTTCATAAGGCAAAAAAAATGAACCCAAAATCCGCTGTAGTAGCCGTAGGCTGTTATGTACAGGCTGCCGGTGAGGAACTGAAAAAGGATCCGGCCGTGGATCTGATTGTGGGAAATAACAGGAAAGCGGACCTGGTTTCCATTCTGGAAGACTATTTTAACAGCCGTATGGGAGAGGATGCTGTTATAGATATCGGCAGGACCCACGAATATGAAAATTTAAGCATCAACCGGATTGCAGACCATACCAGAGCATTTATTAAGGTCCAGGACGGCTGCAACCAGTTCTGCAGCTACTGCATTATACCCTATACAAGAGGACGTGTGAGGAGCCGGAGCTGGGAAGATGTGGTGGAGGAGGCCGGACGTCTGGCAAAGGCCGGTTATTCCGAGCTGGTCCTTACCGGAATCCATTTAAGCTCTTACGGAATCGATTTTCCCGAGGAAAAGAAAGAAAATCTGCTGGGGCTGATCAGGAAGATCCACCAGATTGAAAAGATAAAGAGAATCCGTCTCGGTTCCCTGGAGCCCAGAATTGTGACGGAGACATTTGCCGCAGAGCTGTCAAAACTATCAAAAATATGTCCCCATTTCCATCTTTCCCTGCAAAGCGGCTGTGATGAAACACTGAAGAGGATGAACCGCCGTTATGATACTGCGGAATATGAGGCATGCTGTAAAAACCTGCGCCGTTTCTTCGATAATCCGGCCATAACCACCGACGTGATCGTGGGATTTCCGGGGGAGACGGAGGAAGAATTTGAACAGACCCGTACCTATCTGGAACGGATTCATTTTTATGAGATGCATGTGTTTAAATATTCAAAACGACAGGGAACCAGGGCGGCTGCCATGGAAAACCAGGTGCCGGAGCAGGTTAAAGCTTCCCGCAGCGACGCACTTTTAAAGCTGGATGAAACCATGTCAAAAGAGTACCGTTTAAGCTGTCTGGGGTCCGTTAAGGAAGTGCTTTTGGAAGAGAAGATTACCATGAACGGCAGAGATTACATGATCGGCCATACAAAGGAATATGTGAAGGCTGTCGTGCCATACGAAGGCCCGCAGCAGAAGAATCAGCTGATATCTGGCCGCCTGGACCATATGTTGACTGATGAAATTGTCTATTTAGTATAAAAAAGACAGAAAGTTTTAATAAATATTTTCCTTGCCGAAAGTTATAATATGGTTTAGAATAGAGTAGAACAGTAAAAGGACGTGATTACAGATGGGCGATATTCATAATACACAGTATTTTAAAGCAGTACAAGAGAATAAGCTGGATGTAAGCCAGGTATTAGAGCAGGTTTATATTGCCCTGACAGAGAAGGGATATAATCCGGTCAACCAGATTGTCGGGTATATTATGTCTGGAGATCCAACCTATATTACCAGTCACAAGAGCGCCAGAAGTCTGATTATGAAAGTGGAACGTGATGAGATTCTGGAGGAATTGCTGGCTGTCTACATTGATTCGAAGCTTAAATAGCGATATTTTTGGAACGTTGCGGCGTGAAGATTTGCAAAAGATGACTGTCAGATACTGTTAAGAAACAGGCTTTGACAGTCAAATTATTAAGCACATAAGAGAACCGGCCCGCCGGCGGCGCGGGTAAGGACGGATGAAACAGTTGGGGCAGAGCCAGCTAGTTTTTTTGTGCTTAAAAAAAGAATAGCAGCAGAAAGAACGGGAATATATGAGAGTTATGGGATTGGATTACGGTTCCAGAACCGTCGGCGTTGCAGTCTGTGATCCGCTGGGACTGACGGCGCAGGCGCTGGAGACGATTACTCGTGATGAAGAGAACAAATTGCGTCCGACCCTGAGACGGATTGAGGCATTGATTGCAGAATACCAGATTGAAACCATAGTTTTAGGTTATCCTAAGAATATGGATGATTCTATCGGTGAGCGTGCCCAAAAAACGGAAGAATTTAAGCGGATGCTTGAAAAACGTACCGGATTAGAGGTTATACTGTGGGATGAAAGGCTGACGACTGTGGCGGCCAATGAGATATTGATGGAAAGCGGGGTTCGCAGAGAAGACCGCAAAAAAGTAATTGATAAAATTGCTGCGGGGCTGATCCTTCAGGGATATTTGGATTACCGCGGTGAATAATAACAGGAACGGGGATTTTATCGAATGGAAGAAAAGAAAATTTTAATGGTAACGGATACCGGTGAAGAAGTTGAATTTTATGTGTTGGAAGAGACCAGAATTAATGGGATGAATTATCTTTTGGTTACGGATTCGGAAGAAGATGACGATGAAGGTGAATGCTACGTTCTGAAGGATGTGTCTAAGGCTGACGAGGAAGAAGCAGTCTATGAATTTGTGGAAGACGATGATGAGATAGATTATCTGTTTAAGATTTTTACGGAATTGATGGAAGATATGGATGTTGAAATTAAGAAGTAATTGAGGAGATTTCATGGATCAGGCAGTTTTTAAGGATATGCTGAGAGAAAAGGGCCTTAAAGTGACAAACCAGAGACTTACCGTTCTGGAGACGATGGCATCCCATCCGGGAGAACATCTGACTACGGAAGAGATCTATGATTTGGTAAGGGAAAAAGAGCCGGAGATTGGACTGGCAACTGTTTACAGGACCGTACAGGTGCTGTTTGAATTACAATTGATTGACAAAGTCAGCTTTGATGACGGATTTATCCGGTATGAACTGCGTGGAACGGATCAGAGTTCCGGGCATCAGCATCATCATGCGATTTGCAATATATGTGGAAAAATATATTCGTTTCAGGATGATTTATTGGATACGTTGGAACAGGCGTTATATGACAATATGGGATTTGTGGTGACAAATCATGAGGTCAAACTATATGGCACCTGCAAAACATGTATGGATAAATTACAGAAAGAGGCGGATGGGAAAAAGAAAACGGAGGAATCAGATTGAAACAACAAAACAAATTAAAAAACAGCGACGCAAAAGTAAAAATCATACCATTGGGCGGACTGGAACAAATCGGTATGAATATTACGGCATTTGAGTATGAGGACAGTATCATCGTGGTAGACTGCGGTCTTGCATTTCCCAGTGACGACATGCTGGGAATCGACCTCTGCATTCCCGATGTGACCTATCTGACACAGAATGCGGACAAGGTTAAGGGATTTGTAATCACCCATGGGCATGAGGACCATATCGGGGCCCTGCCTTACATTTTACAGAAAATCAACGCGCCGGTTTACGGCACAAAGCTGACCATCGGCTTGATCGAGAACAAGCTGAAAGAGCATAATTTAATGAAATCCACCAAGAGAAAGGTGGTAAAACATGGACAGTCCATCAATTTAGGCTGCTTTAGAATTGAATTTGTCAAGATGAACCACAGCATTGCGGATGCGGCTGCTCTTGCCATCTTCACTCCTGCGGGAATCATCATCCATACGGGTGACTTTAAGATCGATTATACTCCTGTATTCGGAGATTCCGTGGACCTGCAGCGTTTTGCGGAGCTTGGAAAGAAAGGCGTGCTGGCCCTGATGTGCGACAGCACCAATGCGATCCGTCCGGGATTTACCCAGTCGGAGAAGACGGTGGGAAAGACCTTCGATGCCATTTTTGCCGAGCACAAGAACAACCGGATTATCGTGGCAACCTTTGCTTCCAATGTGGACCGTGTCCAGCAGATCATCAACTCCGCCAACAAATACGGACGTAAGGTTGTGGTAGAAGGCCGGAGTATGGTCAATGTCATTGGTACTGCAAGTGAACTGGGATATATCAACATCCCTGAGGGAACCCTCATTGATATAGAACATTTAAAGAATTATCCCGATGAACAGACGGTGTTAATCACAACGGGAAGCCAGGGAGAATCCATGGCCGCATTATCCCGTATGGCCGCCAGTATCCACAGAAAAGTATCCATCAAACCGGGCGATGTTGTAATTTTAAGCTCCACACCGATACCGGGCAATGAAAAGGCCGTATCAAAGGTTATCAACGAGCTGTCCATTAAAGGCGCTGAGGTTATTTTCCAGGATACCCATGTATCAGGACATGCCTGCCAGGAAGAGATTAAACTATTATATTCCCTGATCCATCCAAAATATTCCATTCCGGTTCACGGCGAATACCGTCATCTGATGGCTCAGAAGCAGCTGGCCATGTCCATGGGAATACCGAAAGAAGATGTGATCATCATGTCTTCCGGCGATGTGGTGGAATTAAATCACGACGCATGGAAAATTGCAGACCATGTTCAGGCAGGAGCGATCCTGGTTGACGGCCTGGGCGTAGGCGATGTTGGAAATATCGTATTACGGGATAGACAAAACCTGGCTCAGAATGGTATTATTGTGGTAGTTTTGACATTGGAGAAGTTCAGCAACCAGCTTCTGGCCGGTCCGGACATCGTGTCGAGAGGATTTGTCTATGTGAGGGAATCCGAGGATCTGCTGGATGAAGCCAGAGCCATTGTGGACGATGCGGTCCGCGATTGTCTGGAACGCCACGTGAATGACTGGGGTAAGATTAAGAACATTATCCGGGACAGTTTAAGTGACTTCCTGTGGAAGCGCATGAAACGCAATCCGATGATTTTACCGATTATTATGGAAATCTAGGTTTTTTTGCAGCAGGAAACAGGAATCAGGAATTGAGGAAGATATATGAGCAGGGCGACGAAAGAAATTAACAAAATAACGGGAACTATCATCAGCGTTTCAGGAAAGCTGATCGTTTATGCATTGGTGATTTTGCTGCTGTATGAAGGCGCCAGCAAGGGCTTTGCCTTTGGTCATGAGATATTTGACCCGGTGCCGGTGGCAGCCGCCCCTGGTATTGATAAGAAGATAACCATTCCGGAGGATACATCGGTTTCGGAAGCAGCGGATCTGCTGCTGGAAAAAGGCCTGATTAATAACAAATATACTTTTATCATTCAAAGCAAATTTTATGATTATGAGATCAATCCGGGAGACTACACTCTCAACACCTCCATGACATCCAAAGAGATGCTGGCGCAGATTAATGAGGCACCGGAAGAGGAAGAGACAGATGATAGTAAATGAGCGGATCAGGGACTATTTAAGGTCCTTAGACAACGGGAACGGAGAACTTTGTGATGCCATTGCAAAAGACGCAGTGGCATCTTACATTCCCATCATTAAAAAAGAAACGGAAAGCCTGTTAAAGACCAT
>JAGZXV010000153.1 GCA_018378255.1 Clostridiaceae bacterium
CTTTCAACTCTCCAGGCATATCAGATATGGCCTGTTTTTTTAGAATTTTCAGGGTTTTACATACTGTTCAATCTTTAATTATCAAGGTTCATTCTGTGTCGCCATTCTCAACAGCAACTCGATTATCATATCATGTTGCGAAGTGTTTGTCAACAACTTTTTTATTCTTATTCAAAACTTTTTTCAAAGTTTCTTTTGTTTTTGCCTCATTTCTCAAGGCGAATATTATCTTACCAAACCATTCATCAAAAGTCAACAGCTTTTTACATATTTTTCTAAGTTTTTTTCCCTTTCTTTTACATTTCTCACCCCTCTCCCCATTCAGGCAAAAAAGAACGCTATATCTTGTGTTCATCCCCATTCTTCTATACAAGAGAGGATGAAACCGATATAGCGTTTTTTTACATATTCATGCGGATGCTGTCGATATTTTGTGTACAGATCCTAATTTATCCCATCAAATTATTTAACTGCTCCAATAAAGTTCCGCTTCCTGCTACGTTAATATTGCCCACTTGAGTACAGATTCTTTCCAGACATTCCATCTCTTTCAACTTATAGAGAGTTTTATTTTCATCCATAAGCTTTGCCGTGTTGAGAAGGGAACGGGTGGATGCCACTTCTTCCCGCCTGGCTATTACATTGGCCTGGGCTTTTTTCTCAGCGATCAGAACCGTATTCAGAATATCCCGGATTTCCCCTGGTAAAATAATGTCTTTAATTCCGGCGTTCAAAAATTCAACGCAGTACGGCTCCTCCTCTTCTTTCATTCTTTTATAAATATACTGGGATACCTCCTCTTTCTGTTCCAGCAGTTCATCCAAACGGTATTTGCCGATATATTCCCGGATGATAAGCTGAATGCAGGAATAAAGCTGGTTTTCCAGGCCCTTGATGGTTTCCACCATCCTCTTTGGATTGAAAATCCGGTAGCTGCAGATCAGATTCAGGCGGATGCCGATCCGGTCGGCAGTCAGAATCTCCTGGCCGGTGATCTCCAGTTCTTTGGTTTTCAGATCCACGATCCGGCAGAGGATATCTTTGGAATATAGCCAGTAATAATAAGTACCGCCGCCCAATTCCTGTACTAACTGGTTGTCATAATATAAAAGGCCGACTTCACCTGGCTGGATTTCGATTTTTTTGTAGTATTTCAGCGGGATCATGGACAGGTACTGTTTTTTTATATCCCCGGCCATATCCGGCTCCCTCATATCCAGAAGACGGCATTCATACTGGTCCCAAACATTCCAGTACATAGCTTCCGGTTCACTTACAATCCCCTGCACCGTTCCATTACGGTATAAGATCCCCAGATATCCATCTGGTATTTTAACCTGGAAAACGCGCTGTGCAAAGCTATTATCTTTCAGAAGAATTTCCGGCGGTATTTGGTCAAACTCTACTTTTCCCTTCATTTCTTCGATTATTACTTCATATCCTAAAGCTTTTATGTAATTATATTTTCCGCATAACAACACGGAGACAAAACATCCGTCTTTGAGCAGGAATCCACATTGTGTCTGATTGATTATATATTTCATACTTTCTCCTTTCGCCGTTTTATGGCATCGGCCGCTCTTTCCTGGTTCAAATAAAAGATACAGCCGTCATCCCGGGTTATGCCGCAGAAAATCTGCGGAGCCGGACTTAGGCAGTCTGGGGAAATTCCGGCTTTCTTTTCATTTCAAAGAACATGGGAATTTCCTTGCACTGCGGCAGCCATCCCGCTTCAAGGCATTTTTCCTGCTGTCGCTTCCATATATGAACCGCTTACCGGCCGCTTCGGCTTCTGCCTGGCAGCTTTGGCGGTTTTTATATAGGTGACAGGCATAATCCGGCATCACAAGCTCCCTTGAGGACACTTGACAGGTGTCTAATGATTACTCTACCCAACTGAGTTACGGCTTTCACCGGCAGGATTCGAACCTGCGACACATCATGCTTTGCTATCCCATATAGCATTTATCATAATTACTGCGGCATACCAAACTGCAGGGCAGCCGGCACCATCCGGCGGTTAAGCCATGATATAGCAGTGAATTATCCCTTTACAACCCCAACGGTTTTCAGCCGCTTGACGGGGATTACCAGATCAGCCTGCTGATCCATGACAAACTCGATGTCTTTATAGGCGAAACGGCTTTCCTCCGCCACATCGGATTTGTTGTATTTTCCCAGAACTACTCCCTGATTTTTCAAATCTACCATGACCTGCTCACAGGAAAATGCCTCCATTGCTCCTTTTCTGGAATATGCTCTGCCGGCTCCGTGGGAGGAACTGTTAAAGCTTTCCGGCGCGCCTTTTCCCATCACCACATAGCTGTATGATCCCATGGCTCCGGGTATTACGGCCAGTTCGCCATTTCTCGCCCTTGTGGCGCCTTTTCTGTGCACCCAGACATTTTTATCATAATGGTTCTCCAGTGCTGCATAATTGTGATGGCAGTTGATCTCTTCTTGGAAGTTCAAATCCTGATCCATATGTCTCTTCACCTTTTCCCTGACGATTGATGTTACCTTTTCCATCATTTTCCGGCGGTTTTCAAATGCATAATCCAGGGCCAGATTCATCCATGTTATGTATTCTTTTCCTTCTGAAGAATCCACAGGCAGAAATGCCAGCCGATAGGAGTCCGGAACCTGGCTGTACCATCTGGCATTGAGGGCCCGCGCTTTGTTGTGGTACTCATCGCAGATCTCTTTGCCGAAATGACGGCTTCCTGAATGAATCATAATTCCCAAATATCCGTCCTGGTCCTCCTGAAGTTCTATAAAATGATTTCCTCCGCCCAAAGTTCCCGCCTGGTAATAGGCGTCTTCGATCAGCGGAAACAGGTTTTGATTGCTTTCATATTTATCTTTTTCTTCAATGGCCCGGTCGAGAACCTCTGATTCCTGTCTTTCTTTATAAGAGTTGAAGCCAACGGGTACATTTCTTAAAATATCTCCGATGATGGACTGGATTAACGTTCCGTTTCCGGTCATGACCTGGCGCATATCATCAACCTTTAAGTCTGTGGATACGAAATTCATTCCGCATCCGATATCCACGCCCACGGCATTGGGAATGATGACGCCGTCCGCAGCGATCACTCCGCCGATTGGCATTCCTTTTCCAGTGTGGGTATCCGGCATGAGACATGCCCATTTATGGATAAAAGGCAGGTTTGAAAGGTGGTATGCCTGTTCCAAACAGTTCTCTTCAATCTGGTCTATGGATTCCAGCCATACTCGGATGGGCTTATTTGTTTTTTCATTATAAATTGTAAACATACTCTTCACCGTTTAGCCGCCCTGCGGCATTTCCTTTCTGTATCATCTCTTTGTAATGCTATCTTACCAGCTGCCAGATGAATTATCATTTAAAAAAAGTTGCGAACTTCCATATTTAGCCAGTATAATGGCTTTATAAATGGAACCGGATGAAAGGATGGATGGGGGAATCATGTCGGAATTCAGTGAACTTGTGAAGAGGTTTGATAAAATCCGCTCTTATGTGAGGGATTTTTATATCTATGGATTTAAAACCAGGGAGGATTTTCAGATTAAGAGCAGCCGGACCTATGACAATGAACGGCGGCGGATTGAAAGCTGGTTTTCTGATTATATACAAAGCGATTATAACTCGGAACGGAAAAAATCTGTGGCCATTACCATCGACAGCAGCCGGATTTCTGTAAATCCCCTCTATTCAGTTTGGAAATCCAAAAGCTTTACTTCCAATGACATTATGCTGCATTTTTTTATACTGGACCTGCTTCAGGATGGGGAATTGCGGAGCGCGGATGAGATTACAGATGAAATTCAGATCAATTATCAGGTTCTGTTCGATTCCCAGACCGTCAGAAAAAAGCTGGTGGAATATGAAAAAAATGGCCTTCTCACCCTTCATAAGGAGGGAAGGCAGAATCTTTACGGGGTGAATCCCAGTGTGGAGGAGGAGATACCTGAGGAATTGCCTGACCTTCTCGATGCCGTCTGTTTTTTTCAGGGTATCTTACCTTTTGGATTTGTGGGGAGTACGGTTTTAGATAACCAGCAGCGGGAAAATGACCTGTTTCGCATGAAGCACGACTATCTGGTGCACACCCTGGAGGATGAAATCCTGCTGCCCCTCCTCACCGCCATGGAAGAAGAACGGATGGTGACTTTGGCGGTTAAAGGGAGCAAAAACGGCATTATCTCCGAAACAGAAGGAACCCCGTTAAAAATCCTGGTCAGCACTCAGACAGGAAGACGGTATGTATGTCTCAGAAACTGCCGGTCCCGCCGCTTCCAGGCATACCGGCTGGACAGCATCCAGTCTGTTTCAGCCGGAGATGCTGATCCTGACTTTGCCGGACATTTGGAGGGCTTGATGAGAAATCTGGACCTGTGCTGGGGGGTGTCATTTGGCAGCAAAAGAACGCCGGAAGATGTGAACCTCACGTTAAAGATCAATGAGGAAACGGAACAGTATATCATAAACAGATTGGAACGGGAAGGCAGGCATGGCAAGGTCACCAGAATCGGACAGGGCGTTTACCGCTATGCGGTCCAGGTATGGGATGCCAATGAACTTCTGCCCTGGATCAAGACATTTACCGGGCGCATTCTCTCTTTTGAATGTTCCAACAAACGGGTGGAGGACGTGTGGAGGCGGGATATGGAACGGATGATAGCTCTGTATCTGGGAAAGGAGGACGGATGATGGAATTGTTCTCAGAAATCTATAATTGTTACTATCAGGTTGTGGACCGCATTTTAAAGAAGGGGAGTGTGGATCCTGTCAGCCTGAAGGAAATGAGCCGGCTGGCGGATACCTATGGGTATGGGGAAAGCGCGGTTTCGATCGTGCCCCATCTGACCGGCGGAGACTGGGAGCTCTTAGTGAAGACCTGCGAAGGGTATCTTTCTAAAATTGATAACCTGCGTGTGCTGCCGCTGACCCGGCTCCAAAAATCCTGGCTCAAAGCCCTGATCTCCGACCCCCGAATCACGTTATTTTTAACAGATGGACAGCTTTATATTCTGAGCGAATATTTAAGGGATGTGAAACCGCTGTTCAGAAATGAGGATTTTCTTTATTTTGACCGGTATATGGATGGAGATATCACGGGGGCAGACTGTTACCGCAGGCATTTTCAGCTGATTCTCAAGGGGATTAAGGAGAAGCAGACCTTAAAAATCTCCTATTATTCCGGGAAAGGTAAACTGTCGGAGCGCACATATCTGCCGTGCCGCATTGAATATTCCGCAAAGGACGACAAATTCCGCTGTTTCGCCCTGTTCAAGCGGGCAGGACGGGACTGGCGTCTGGAAACGTTAAATATCGGACGGATTTTTTTCAGTTCAGAAAACTGGATTTTTTGTGGAGGAAGAGATCGATATTGACCGGTATATTGAAAAATCTTACTGTGAAGATCCCGTAGTTCTGGAAATATCGGAAGAACGCAATGGGCTGGAACGAGCCATGCTGCATTTTGCCTGTTATGAAAAAAGAATTGAAAAGACAGATAAGGCGGGAAAGTATCTGTGTTATGTCTATTATAACCAGAGCGTGGAAACGGAACTATTGATTCAAATCCTTTCCTTTGGGCCGGTAATCCGGGTGGTGGGGCCGGAAAGCTTTCTGGAACAGGTGAGGATGAGGGTGAGAAAGCAGGCGCGGCTGATGTAGCGCCTGCTTCACCAAGCGATATTTGAAACGATGACTGAAGGCCGGACTAAACATAGTTCTTTAATTCTTTCCGGGGACATTTTACCCGTGGGGCGCACGTATAACACCTGATCGTTCCTCAAAACTTCAGCATATTTTTCCAGATCATCAGCCGCCTGATCGTTTAACTGAAGGGCACGGAGACATTTCATACCTTTAAAAGTCTCTAAATGCTGTAAATGAGAACCACATAGATGAATCATGCCACCTTTTCCATGTGCCTTCAATATCCGTTCATCATAAGGCCGGATCAGTTTATCATACAATTCAGGTGAAATGAGCTGTGTGCTGCAGCCACACAATTGACTATATCCGGGCGGCTGTAGACGTATGACTGCGGTGGTACACTGTAATTGGCCTTCTTCGATTTGCTGCGAGTACCAGGAATGCATAGCTTCCTGGGCCTGAGTGATCACTTCCAAATCATGACTGACCGCCTCCGGCTCTAAAAGCATGTCCATTAAAACCCCTGAACCATATAGATTAATCAGGATATTTAACGGGCCAGATATTGTGGGCATACTAAAGTAGGGCGCTTTCACACCGGATTCTTTAAATGCCTTGGCAATTCGTTTTGCCAGAACCCAGGTTTCATTCATCACCAGATCCGCAACTTTCAATTCACCTACCCGGCTGTTAATCGTTTTGTTGTACCATTCACCTGAAGTTTCATTGAAAATTACTTCCGCTCCGAATATTTGGTCCGTGAAATGGACGGAATAGGGTTTTCCCATAAGAATCAATGGACGGTACAAGGATTGTTCCCTCATCTTTTCATACTGCCGGGCCAAATCTTCCAGGCAGCTTTCTACCCAGTTTTCCGGTTCCCGGTACAGATCGACCGATGAACGTCCCAGAAGGACATTCAAGCGGAAAGGTTCTCTCGCTTCGATTGTTTCCGGACAGAAAAGATGATCCAGTTCTTGCATGTAACGCTTGTTTTGTTCTAATAATTCTTCATCATTTAATCTGTCAATAAAATTCATATCCGCTCCATTTACTCAGCTCTGTATTTTTTATAGTTCTGTAATATCCTGGGCCCAGATCAAGTCCATACCGAATCCTGGAATCTCGGGTACAGTCATTTTTCCATCGAAAAGGCCATATGCACTGGTATCCACTCCTTCCGTCAGGTCAATAACCCCTTCCACACAGTCCATTAACGGACAACCGGCTCCAAAGGAGGCTGTATACCTGGTTTTCATACCAAATCCCCAGTTATGGGGAGATATCTTAACTCCCAGACCAGCAAGTTTCGGTACAAACTGCCGCCATTTTGTAAATCCCAGATACTCTATATCCATCTGAACTACATCTAAAAGTCCCTGTTTTGCCAAATCCAGAATCTGTCGAGGGTTAAATCTGCTCTCGCCGTCTGCAATCATGGTAGAAGGAGACCTATATGCCAGATATTCCCTTAACGTTTTAAGCCCTTCCTCATCTTCCCTGAAGGGTTCTTCAATCCAGTAAAGGCCGCAGTCTGCCACTCCATCTATATAAGTTTTAATGGTTTCCGAAGTATATGCATCGTTTGCATCCACCATAATCCTGGCATCCGGGAAATATGACCGAACCATACGGGTTACTTCAATATCTCGTTTTATCCCTTCCCTGAGGTCCATCCACTTAGGACCGCGACCGATTTTTAACTTGAAATCACGATATCCCATCCCATAATCCTCGAAGCACTCTTCTAAAATTCGCTTCAAGCCTCCTGGACTGGAATCAGGGCTCAAATCGTCCAGCAAGATTCCACCGTCATATAAACTGACAGGATTTGTCCCTTCATTTCCAAGCATCCGGTAGACAGGGATGCCAAGAATCCTTCCTGCCAGGTCATGCAGTGCAAAATCAAATCCTTCATAATGGTTATCCGTAATTCCATAGGTCGGATCAAACACATCGCCCACGCATTTTCCCATAATCAACTCATCCATATCAGCCAGTTCTTTCCCATGTTTCCAGAACGGCCGGCTAGTGCACAATCCCCAGCCAGTAATTCCCTGATCGGTAAATAACTGTTTGGCCGTCAGTTCATCTCCGTAGGCATGTTCGCCCCGCCGCGAATTCTTCCCGTTCAAACGGTGATAGCGGTTTCGTATGCGGTATGTTTTGATACCAGCTATTTTATGTTCTTTTAATTTTTCAGATGATAATTCCATAATCTCCTCCTACTTTATTTCATTGCTGTTTTCAGTCTCATATTAGCGAACCCAGCATGATGTCCTTTTGTCTATCCTTTCAGTCCGGAAGTCGCCATGCCTTCAACAAAATATTTCTGTAGTGTCAAAAATACAACAGTGCTGGGGATCAGGGAGACCACCGACATAGCTAAAACCGTAGGCCAATTGATTCCCGTAGACGCATCCATAGCCATTTTCAGTGCCAGGGATACTGTATATTTGGCAGGTGAACTGATGTAAATATTTTGATTAAAGAAATCATTCCATCCCCAAATAAACTGAAAAATACTGGCCGATATAATCGCCGGCACACATAACGGAGTAAGTATTCTTGTCAGAACTCCAAAGGAACTGCATCCATCAATATAAGCTGCTTCGTCCAAATCATAAGGGATTCCTCGGAAGAACTGGATAAACATGTAGATAAAGAAGGACGAGGTGGCAAAAAAGGAGGGTACCCAAAAGGGGAGGTAGCTGTCGATCCACCCCAGCCCTGCGAATACGAGATAGCGGGGCACAATCAACACCGCAGCTGGAAGCATTAAGAATGACATCATAACTGCAAACAAAATCTTTTTAAACGGAAACTCAAACCGGCTGAATCCGTAAGCAACGGTAAGACTGGAAATTATAGTTCCAAATACAATTGGAATCACTAAAAAAATTGTGTTATACAGGTATTTTCCAAAAGTTATCCTGCCGGATCCCATCCCCTTCCAGCCATTAATATAACCATCCACGCGGAATTCACGGGGAATTATTTCCAAAGTGCCGAATACCTCCTTATTGGATTTAAAAGAGGAAAAAAACATGATCACCAATGGAAACAGCAGTACGATTCCCAATGATACCATAAAAACATAACGGATTATACTTCTTATGTGTTTATGTCTTTTCTTCATCTTTACCTCCTATTCATCCTTTTTCATCTCCATAAAACACCCAGTAGCGGGACGTGAAGAATATCAGCAATGTAACCAGGATCAATATTGCAAACAGAATCCAGGAATATGCACTGGCATACCCCATATTAAAATTTTGAAAAGCCTCCCGATACAACTTCATGCCGAATAAAAACGTGGATTTGTTTGGACCTCCTTTTGTCAAAACGAAAGGGGTTGTAAACTCTTGGAAACAATTGATAGTTTGCATCACCAGATTAAAAAGTAAAATAGGAGAAATCATCGGCAGGGTGACGGAAAAGAAAATATTGATTTTACTTCCTCCGTCCACATCCGCTGCTTCATAGAGTTCCCGGGGCACATTTTTAAGGGCAGCTAAAAATAATACCATAGAGGAACCGAACTGCCAGATCGCCACCAGAGCTATCGTAAACGGTGCCACAGCTGTACTACCAAACCATTTTACCGTTCCGCCGCCCATGGATTGAAGCAGCATGTTCACGTATCCGTTATTTTCAAATAAAAAGCGCCAGATAACGGAAATCGCTATGCTGCCTCCAAAAATAGAAGGCAGATAATAGGCAGTACGGAACAGGTTGATCCCTTTGATGTCTGCATTTAAAACCAGGGCTATGATGAGGGCAAACAGGACTTTGCCCGGTGAAGCAATCAGGGTATAGACCAAAGTCGCCTTAATCACTGCATAAAAATCCGGATCGATTGTAAAAATGCGGATATAATTGCTGATGCCAACAAAATCAGCGCTGTCTGAAACCGACTTATTGGTAAACGCCAGATAAAATGAATTCAAAAAGGGATACATTTGAAACCATACCAGCCCGATCAGCCACGGCAGGATGAAAAAATATCCGTGGTATCCTCTTGGCATTTTTTTTCTGCGCTTTGCTTCCACCATTTTAATCACCTCATTCCGCCCCTCAGGAGTTCTTTTCTTTCAGTTCATCCGCCTTTTGCTGCATCAGATCCACAAACTGCCGGGCCGCTTCTTCCGCCGTACATTCTCCATAATAGAGGCTGCTGAACACATCGAATTCAATGGTTATAAACTCACTGTCCATGCTTACTAAGTTGATTCCCTCCCCGCCTTTATGTTTTTTTATAAAGTCCAGCACATTCTCCACCTGTTGCGGAATCTTTCCCTGTTCCTGCATCCGCTTTAACGCAAGTTCCGTAACCGGTATGGATCGGCAAAGTCCCAATTCATCGATAGCATCTTCATTTGTATATAAAAAATCCAGCACCTTTAAGGCTTCTTCTTTATATTTAGAAGATGAGGCTACAGAAAGCAGATTTGTGGGCCTGAGGGAATATCCAGGGTTTTCAGATTCATAATCTCCCACCGGAACGATATAACGGCAGTCCGGCAGGGAAGCGGCAGCCGTATTTACATTGCTGGACTGCTGTTGGGCGGCCACAATGGTTCCGTTAAGCAGGCCAGGTGTTTCCCATAAACTCTGGATCGTTATCATTTCATCAAATGGAGCCACTATCTTCTTGTCATAGAGACCTTTTACATATTCAAATGTAACCAACGCATCATCATAATCAAATCCCAGGGTGAAATCATCATTTACCAGATAACCTCCACAGCGGTTTAACAGGTATGTGTTGAACCAATGGAAATCCACCCCTATCTCATTGGATGCCAGAAGATACATGTTCTCATCATATTCCTGCACCATTTTCCCATATTCCTCCACCTGTTCCCAGGTGAATGGCTTTGATAAATCCAGACCTATGCTATCAGCCAAGTCTCCATTTACATACAAAGTTGTAAAATTAAGGCCGGACGGGAGGCCGATCAACCTGCCGGATGGCGAAGTAAAAGTATTCAGCATCCCCTGATAATCCGCAAACAAGCCCATATCGATCACCTGCTGTTCGTTCATGTCCACAAACTTGTCTTCCATCTGCCAAAACTGCATTACCCAAGTGGGATCAACCTGCATAATGTCCGGAGAAGTCCCGCTCATGAGTTGGGCTGTCAATTTCTCCAGATAACCGTCCCATCCTAAAAACTCACTGATAATTTCCACATTGGGGTTCTTTTCCATATACAGTTCCAGGGCCGCAACCGTAGATTTATGTCGGTCTTCGTTGCCCCACCAACAGAAACGCAGGGTGATTTGATCCTCTTTTTTTGTTTCTTTTCCGTTTTCCGTCTTCTCGTCTTCTTCATTATTTGTCTTACTTTCTACCGTATCTGCCCCACTGTTATGATTCCTGTTTTCCGTTTTACCGGAACAGCCTGCCATAGTAACAGCAAGCGCCGCTATCAAAAATAAACTAATCCATCTTTTTATCATACTATTGTCCTTTCCATTCTTTTTAAAAACCCAATTCCTCGGCAACTACAACTGCACACATGCGTCCTGGAAATTTATGAGCTGTCAGTGTGATTCCGATGTGGTTGCACATGCGTCCACGTATCTCATCCGTTTGTTTCACATTACAGTCTGAACAGACTCCTGTTTCTGCACAAGGTGTTTGATGTCCTTCTTTTACACAGTTCATAGGAGCAATTTCCCACAAACGCTGGATAGCTGCATCTATGTTCTTAACCAATTTATTGGCGCCCACTACCACAATTACCTTTCTCGGACCGTACATGATGGCCGCTGTCCGGCTGCCGCTGCAATCCATATTTACCAGTTCGCCATTCATTGTGACCGCATTAGTTCCTGTAATAAATACATCCGCCAATAAGGAATCCCGGCATATTTCGTAGTGGGGTTCCACCCGGTAACGGTCCAAAAGGTGCTATCTGCCTGTCCGCAATTCCTCCAGCACGTCTAATGATTCCACAGTTTGGGAACCGCCCAGCCCGATGACACTCCCTTCCGGTATCATGGAAAGCAGAATCGATCTTGCTTCCTGTTTTGTCTTAGCCAGTTCCACCACATAATCCTTCTTTCTTAATGCTTCTGCCATATACTCTGCTCTTTTTAGGTTATACCATGCTCTGTAGCCGTTCATATTATCTCCCTCCCATCTCTGATCCAGTTCATCTATGTGAAACTCTCGCATCTGATGCTTTTATTATAGGGGACGCACTCCTTTCCAACAATCCGTCCATTTTTAATATCTGGTATCATTCTTACGCAATTCAGAATCTTTTATTGATAAAGTATCATTTTTTTACAAATATTGGTAATGGTATTAAAAAATGAGATATTGTTGGTAAGAATAGGTTAAGATATAATAGAATCAAACAATTTAAAAATGGTAAAAGGGGGGAAATTGAATTGTACACGTTAATTTTAGTTGAAGATGACCAATTGATTTGTGATGGCCTGTGTCGTTTTTTCCCTTGGAGGGAGATTGGATTTGAGTTTTTAGCAGGATTCACTGACAGTGCTTTAGCCTGGGAGTTTATCCGCAAAACCCCTGGCATCGATGTGGTACTGACGGATATTTGCATGCCTGTTATGGATGGTCTGGAACTGGCAGAAAAAATTAAGCATAATTATCCTCAAATATGGACTTGTTTTTTAACAGCTTATCAGGAATTTGATTACGCCTATCAAGCAATTCATTTAAATGTTAAAAAATACATTATTAAGTCAGCACAGTATAACGAATTGATTCGGGCTTTCACAGAGTTGAAAGAGGAACTGGACACTTCCCGAAACCCTGATACACTTCCCGACTGCGGATTCCAGCCGTTGAAACAACCTGGCAAAGATATTGGGGAGGCCATTTTAGTTTACATACAGAAAGACCTGAAAAATGCAAATCTTCAGTCCGTAGCAGATCAGGTAGGCCTGCATCCCGCCTATCTGAGCAGATATTTTAAGGATCATTTCCATGAAAACTTTATCGATTACCTCACCCGAGTCAAAATGAACTGCGCCATGGAAATGTTGAGAAAACAGAACGCCGATATTTTAAGTATCAGTGATTCGCTGGGCTACGCCAATGAGAAGAATTTTTCACGGGCATTTAAAAAGTATACCGGTTTTCCACCCGGGGCTTATAAACGTCTGTTTAAGAAAGAGGGTACCCTATGAAAGCTTTCTTCCACAGCCATATTCCAAACGGAACAAAGGCGTTCCGGATCAGCTTTTTCCGCCGAAAACTTTTCCCCCTGCTCCTGATCGTAATGACATTTTTTCTAATGCTTGGAATTACAATTTCAAATATTGTTGAAACGAGTATTAAAAATAAGCTGGACAATGACAGCATCATGCTTCTCACCCAGACAAAACGGTCCTTTGAATCGGTCATGAGTGAAATCTATGCTCTCACCCTAATCTTAACCTATGATACTTCTACAGCAAGAACCATCAAAAACTGCCTTCAAAGCAGCAAAGTTCATTATTCCGATGTGCAGAATATTAAGTCTTCCATCGTAATTCCACTGGTCGCCACCAGAGCATATATTGATTCCATCTATATTTATTTTGATAACCCCAACGGAATTTTCTTTGCCAACACGGAAGGTATCCGGTCATTGGAACGTTATTGCGATACCGGCTGGTACAAAACAGTCACATCACCTGCAGCTGAAGACAAGATGATCTGGAGCGAAGCGAGAAGTTACTATAAATATGACTTTACCTCTTCTCCCCATGAAATCGTCACCTTGTATCAAAGGAACCTCTACCGGGACGGCATCATCGTTTTAAACCTGAACAGGGATTATTTTAACCAACAGTTAAATGAAATGAGCAGTTATGAAGGGCAGATGATTTACATATTCGATGAAGATGGCAAAGTTTTATTTTGCAATACGAAAACTCCGGCGCTTTTGGAAAATGAAGTGGCTGAAATGCTGCATTCGGACTCAGCCCATGCAAAAAACCGAGATTACTATCTTTCATCTGCAAAGGCCGATTTCATACCAGAATGGACTTTTGTTTCTATTGTGCCAAAAAGGTCTCTCTATGCCCCAATCCGGAGGGTCAATCTATCCATTCTCTTCACCATGATACTGGCCTGCATCCTGGGATCTATTCTGGCCAGCCTGCGCGTATGGCAGTCCTATCGCAGCATCCATCGGATTATGACATTTATCGACCACATAAAAAAAGACCCTCAGGGCACCGCCCCCTTAACTAAGGAGCCGAAAGAGTATGAATTTATTGTAGAATCCCTTATCGACGCCTACACCCGTGAAAATGCTTTGAACCAGCAGCTTTTGGAAAACAAATATACGGAAAAAGTTCTGGAATTGAAAAGCCTGCAGGCACAGATTAATCCCCACTTTTTATTAAATACCCTGCAATCCATTTTCTGGGCCAGTTTTCATCTCACAAACAGCTACAATAATGTAAGCAAAATGATCGAAAATCTGAACACAATCCTGGGCTATCTTTTGGAATCCGACAACATGCTGGTTCCTATGACGAAGGAACTGCGCAATTTGGAAAGTTATATTTCCATCCAGCAGATACGGAGCAGCAAAAAATTTGGGATGATCTGGGATGTTTCTGAAAATCTGTATTCCGTCTATACAGTCAAACTTTTATTTCAGCCCCTTCTGGAAAATGCCATTCACCACGGCTTTTCGGGAGATGGACATTGGCTTCTTAAATTCAGGGTCC
>JAGZXV010000154.1 GCA_018378255.1 Clostridiaceae bacterium
GCTGTCGGCGTATTCTGTGCTAAGGGCGGTGTTGAACCACAGTCCGAAAACGTATGGCGTCAGGCTGATACCTACAATGTACCCCGTATGGCATTCATCAACAAGATGGATATCCTGGGTGCAAACTTCTACGGCGCAGTAGATCAGATTAAAACAAGATTAGGCAAGAACGCAATTTGTCTTCAGCTGCCGATCGGCGCAGAGGATGAATTCAAAGGCATCATCGATTTATTCGAGATGCAGGCTTATATCTACAATGATGATAAGGGTGAAGATATCACCATCACGGAGATCCCTGAGGATATGAAGGATGATGCAGAGCTTTACCGTACAGAATTAGTAGAAAAGATCTGTGAATTGGATGACGATCTGATGATGGAATATCTGGAAGGTGAAGAACCATCTGTTGAAAAGCTGAAAGCAGCTCTCAGAAAAGGAACCTGTGAATGTACAGCAATTCCTGTATGCTGCGGTACTGCTTACAGAAACAAAGGTGTTCAGAAACTTCTGGATGCGATTCTTGAATTTATGCCGGCTCCAACAGACATTCCTGCTATCAAGGGTGTTGACCTGGAAGGCAATGAAATTGAGAGACATTCATCTGATGATGAGCCTTTCTCAGCACTGGCATTTAAGATTATGACTGACCCGTTCGTTGGTAAGCTGGCATTCTTCCGTGTTTACTCCGGTTCTATGAACTCCGGTTCTTATGTACTGAATGCAACCAAGAACAAAAAAGAGCGTGTTGGACGTATCCTTCAGATGCATGCTAACAAGAGACAGGAATTAGATAAAGTATTTGCTGGTGATATTGCGGCTGCTGTAGGCTTTAAGTCTACGACTACCGGTGATACCATCTGTGATGACCAGCATCCGGTAATTCTGGAATCCATGGAATTCCCAGAGCCGGTTATCGATATCGCTATCGAGCCTAAGACCAAAGCAGGTCAGGGCAAGATGGGTGAAGCTTTGGCAAAACTTGCTGAAGAAGATCCAACCTTCAGAGCAAAAACTGATCCTGAAACAGGACAGACAATCATCTCTGGTATGGGTGAGCTTCATCTGGAAATCATCGTTGACCGTCTTCTTCGTGAATTCAACGTAGAAGCCAACGTTGGTGCTCCTCAGGTTGCTTACAAAGAAACATTTACCAAAGCGGTTGATGTTGACAGCAAGTACGCAAAACAGTCCGGTGGACGTGGACAGTACGGTCATTGTAAAGTTCACTTCGAACCTATGGATGCAAATGCTGAAGAGACCTTTAAATTCGAATCTACCGTTGTCGGCGGTGCTATTCCTAAAGAATACATTCCGGCAGTCGGAGCAGGTATCGAAGAGGCATCTAAGGCAGGTATCTTAGGCGGATTCCCTGTACTTGGTATCAAGGCTACCGTATTCGATGGTTCTTACCATGAAGTCGATTCCAATGAAATGGCATTTAAGATTGCCGGATCTTTAGCATTTAAAGATGCTATGAATAAGGCAGGCGCTATTTTACTTGAACCGATCATGAAAGTAGAAGTTACTATGCCTGAGGAATATATGGGTGACGTTATCGGTGATATTAACTCCCGTCGTGGCCGTATCGAAGGTATGGATGATATTGGCGGCGGAAAGATGGTTAGAGCTTTCGTTCCGTTGTCTGAGATGTTCGGATATTCAACAGACCTGCGTTCTAAAACGCAGGGACGTGGTAACTATTCCATGTTCTTCGATAAATATGAACCAGTTCCTAAGTCCGTACAGGAAAAAGTTATTGCTGAACGCAAAGGTAAGTAAATTGCAGCCGGGCAGTAAAAAACTGCCCGTTCAGCTGTAATAATAGGCTTGAAAATTGTGCCTAAATAGCATATAATGAGAGATAGCCATAGTTTGACAGGCATAGTCTGCAAACACAATACTAAAACAATAGGAAGCCCCAAGAGGCCCAATTAAGGAGGACGTTATAAAATGGCAAAAGCAAAGTTTGAAAGAAACAAACCGCATTGTAACATTGGTACCATCGGACACGTAGACCATGGTAAAACCACTTTAACAGCTGCTATCACAAAAACTCTTCATGAGAGATTAGGAACTGGTGAAGCTGTTGCATTCGAAAACATCGATAAAGCTCCAGAAGAGAGAGAGCGTGGAATTACTATTTCTACAGCTCACGTTGAATATGAAACAGAAAAAAGACATTATGCACACGTTGACTGCCCAGGACATGCTGACTATGTAAAGAACATGATCACAGGTGCTGCTCAGATGGACGGCGCTATCCTTGTAGTTGCTGCTACTGATGGTGTTATGGCTCAGACAAGAGAGCACATCCTGCTTTCCCGTCAGGTAGGCGTTCCTTATATCGTTGTATTCATGAACAAATGCGATATGGTTGATGACGAAGAACTGCTTGAATTAGTAGATATGGAAATCAGAGAATTATTAAACGAGTATGAATTCCCAGGCGATGATACACCAATCATCCAGGGTTCTGCTTTAAAAGCTCTGGAAGATCCTAAGAGCGAATGGGGCGACAAGATCCTTGAATTAATGAAAGCTGTTGACGAGTGGGTTCCAGATCCTGTACGTGCTACAGATCAGCCATTCTTAATGCCAGTTGAGGACGTATTCTCCATCACAGGCCGTGGTACTGTTGCTACAGGTAGAGTAGAGCGTGGTACATTACACGTATCTGATGAAGTTGAAATCGTTGGTATCAGCGAAGAGACACGTAAAGTAGTTGTAACCGGTATCGAAATGTTCCGTAAATTACTTGACGAAGCTCAGGCTGGTGATAACATCGGTGCTCTTCTTCGTGGTGTTCAGAGAACTGAAATCGAAAGAGGACAGTGTTTATGTAAACCAGGTTCTGTAAAATGCCATAAGAAATTTACAGCACAGGTTTACGTATTAACAAAAGATGAAGGTGGACGTCATACTCCTTTCTTCAACAACTACAGACCTCAGTTCTACTTCAGAACAACTGACGTAACTGGTGTTTGCGAATTACCAGCTGGCACAGAGATGTGTATGCCTGGCGATAACGTAGAGATGACTATCGAACTGATTCATCCAGTAGCTATGGAGCAGGGTCTTCGTTTCGCTATCCGTGAAGGTGGACGTACTGTAGGTTCAGGTAGAGTTGCTACTATCGTTGAATAATTTATAATAATGATAAGCGGCGTGTAGACGTCGGAAATCGAATATAGTTTTTTGTGTCCAAGCGTAAAGGGAACCCTTGAAAAGCATAGCTTTTCAGGGGTTTTTTTGTGTGTAGAAAAACAAAGCTGAGAAATAAAAAAGTTTTAATTTTATTTGATGGAAGGCTGACAGAGAGTTATAATAAAAATATAGATCAAAAGATCATAACAAGGTTCTGGGGACTTTAATCTGAGTTCGGCCTATTACCGGACAGATAAGGAGGCCATATGAAAATAGAAGAACTGGTCAATCAATATTATGACAATCTTACTCCCAATGACAGGGAAACGATCAATCTGATCTTGAAGAGCAAAGATCAGACAAAACAGCTTTCCAGCACGGAACTGGCCGGTTACTGCCATATATCGCGGACCACATTACTGCGTATGATTAAAAAGCTGAGCCTCCAGTCTTTTACTGAATTTAAATATCTTCTTCTGAACGAGGAAAGCGTTTCCGCCTCGGACGGCTTAGAATGGAAGGAAATTATTGATAATTATCACAATATGATTGAAGAACTAAAAAAGATGGATTATGGCCCTGTCTGCAGGCTGCTTCATCAGGCCAGGAATATTTACATATTTGGGACGGGAAATGAACAAAAATCCATAGCTGAAGAGTTTAAAAGGATTTTTTTAAACTTTGGCAAATGCTGTATGGATCTGTTCGACTACGGGGAATGCATGTTTGCAAGACAGAATTTCAGTGAAAATGACGTATTTATCATCATATCTTTATCAGGAGAAACCCGGGAAGGCATTGATATTCTAAAAATAGTAAAACAAACTCCTGTCGATACGCTTTCAATTACCAGATGGAACAACAACACAATAGCCAGAATGTGTGGTTATAATTTGTATGCGGGTACGAAGATGCTGAATGGTATGGAGGCACAGCCCTATGAGGTGGTATCAGCTTTTTATATGCTGCTTGATATCTTATCTGTCAATTATCTGGAATATATCGGAGGTGAAGTATGAGATTTGAAGAACTGATGAACCGATATTACCGGACATTCAGTGAGAATGAAAAGTATGTCTGCCGGTATATTGTAGAACATAAAAAGGACTGCTGCAGAATGTCCATTGATGAGTTTGCAAAAGAATGCCATGTATCTAAAACCATGCTGGTCCGTTTTGCTAAAAAGATGTCGCTGCCCGGCTTTGGAGAACTAAAAGCGATGATCCGCTTGGAAACAGAAGAACAGATGGTCATTCAGGACAGGCTTTTGGAAGAAGTCACAGGAAGCTATCATAAGATGATCGATGATTTTTACAAGCGTGATTTAACCGGTTTATTTGAAAAAATACGGGGTGCTGAAAGAATCCTCATTTTTGGCAGCGGTTCGGCCCAGTCTCACGTGGCCAGTGAATTTAAGAGGATTTTTTTGCCGGTGAATAAGCCGATGTTTCATATCTATGGCAATGACATGGTCACCGCTTTATGCAAATCCGCGAAAACCGACGATCTGGTAGTTATCTTTTCGTTAACGGGTGAGGAAAAAAGTATTTTATCGCTGGCCGAATACCTGCGTTTAAAACAGGTGCCGTCGGTTTCTGTTACGCGCATGCAGAATAATTCCCTTGCCTCCCTGTGTGGGGAGAATCTTTATATTAACTCTATCAGGATCCCTATGGAATATGGAATTGACTATGAAATTGTCACTCCATACTTCATTTTAATAGAGCTGTTATTTTTACGGTATCAAATTTATGTAGGTGAACAAAAATCCACAATATGAAACTTTGTACAATAATGGTACAATGGTTTTAAGAAGGGCTGTCTTATTGATAGCTCTTTTTTAGTGTGTTATGATGCAGATAACAAGAGAGGGAAGGAAGAACGGATGACGGAAATTATATTCTTTGATATTGACGGCACGCTTCGTGATGAAGAGCTGGGCATACCGGAAAGCGTAACAAAGGCTTTTGTCCAATGCAGGGAAAGGGGCTGTAAGCTGGTGATCTGCACCGGAAGGAGCATGGGTACTATACAGGAGGACGTGCTGGCCCTTGGGGCGGACGGCTATATTACAGGGGGTGGAACCAGGATTCAATATGGGAATATCGTTATAAAGGATACGGCCTTTTCCTCTGATAAAATCCGTTCAGCCCTGGATGGCCTTATCGGAAGAGCTCATACAGGATTTACCATGGAATCCCAAGAGACAGTATTTATGAATGGTTATGGGGCAAGACAACTGATTAACAGAAACCAAAAGATTGGAAAACAGGAACGAGGGGAAAAGATCATCTATCAGGATAACATAAAATCCCTTAAAGCCGGTGAAAACCGGATTCATAAAATCTGCCTTTGGGGATATGAAGAAGATTACCGTTTTTTAGAAAGTCATTTAAACGATGAAATACAGTTAGTACAAAGCTTTGTATGGGATAAATGCCAATATTATGAGGTAGTCCCCCAAGGATGCCATAAAGGCGCGGCGGTCTGGAAGTTATGTGATTATCTGAATATACCGCTAAAGCATTCCATGAGTTTCGGAGATGGAAAAAATGACATAGAGATGCTGAGCGTTACAGAAATATCCGTAGCCATGGAAAACGGAGACAGGGAGCTGTTTCCATACGCGGATCTGATCTGCCGGGAACCCATGAAAGACGGAATCTATCTGGCACTGGTTGAAGCAGGTGTGATAACCGATGATGAAACCGGAAAATAAGAGTGGAAAAAGGAGCAGAACGAGATGAAAAAACAATGGTGGCAGGAAGAAGTGATCTATCAGATTTACCCCAAGAGCTTTAAAGACAGCAATGGGGACGGTATTGGTGATATTAAGGGGATTACGGAGAAACTGGATTATTTGAAATATCTGGGAATTACGATGATCTGGATCTGTCCTCTGTACCAATCGCCTATGGATGATAATGGTTACGATATATCTGATTACAAGCAGGTGGCCCCGGAATTCGGAACCATGGAAGACTTGGAAGAACTGATTGAAAAAGCAGGGGAAAAGGGGATTAAGATCATTCTGGATCTGGTAATCAACCATACTTCCGATGAACATGAGTGGTTTAAAAAGGCATTAACTGATCCGGACAGCCCATTTCATGATTACTACATTTTTAAAGAGGGCAGGGAAATTCCTAATAACTGGCGTTCCGTTTTTGGCGGAAGCGTATGGGAAAAGGTGCCGGGAAGAAATGAGTACTATTTTCATGCATTTGGAAAAAAACAGCCGGATCTCAACTGGGAAAACAGTGCGGTGAGGGATGAACTGTATGAGATGGTAAACTGGTGGCTGGAAAAGGGGATCGCCGGATTCCGTGTGGATGCTATCACATTTATAAAAAAAGACCTGACCTTTGAAAGCAGGGAACCGGACGGGGCCGACGGACTGGTGAAATGTACGAAAACTTCCAGAAACCAGCCCGGTATCGGTAAATTCCTCCACGAACTGAAAGAGAAGACATTTGACAGATATAACTGCATGACGGTTGCGGAAGCTCCAGGGGTACCATATGAGGAATTGGAGGAATTTATAGGGGAACAGGGCTATTTTTCCATGATCTTCGACTTTCGCTATGCCGATCTGGATGTGGCCTCCGGCAGTGAGTGGTTTAAACGGATTCCATGGACGGTTAAAGAATTAAAAGAGAAAATTATGAACAGTCAGATGGCCCTGCAAAAATGTGGCTGGGGAGCCAATTTTATTGAAAACCATGATCAGCCCAGAGCAGCTTCCAAATACTTAAAAGAAGATGAGAGAAATGGGGACGCGGTAAAAATGATGGCTGCCATGTATTTCTTTTTGAGGGGAACCCCATTTATCTACCAGGGACAGGAACTGGGGATGGTAAATTTTGAGCGTACTGCTATTGATGAGTTCAATGATATCTCCAGTCTGGACCAGTATTACAGATCTTTAAAAGAGGGGCTGGATGAGCGGGAAGCACTGCATATTGTAAACCTGAGAAGCCGAGATAATGCTAGAACCCCATTTCCGTGGGATGACAGCGCATACGGCGGATTCAGTACAAAAAAGCCCTGGCTTGGAATGAATGAAACTTATCCCGAAATTAATGCAAAAGCCCAGGTTGGGGCTGCGGGAAGCGTGCTTGAGTTCTATAGAGAAATGATAGATCTAAGACAAAACAGCGGTCACAGGGACTGTCTCATTTACGGTCAAATCGAACCGTTGGAATGCAGCGAGCAGGTAATCGCCTACGCCAGAAAAAATGAAGCTGAAACTATCTACTGTTATTTCAATTTTTCAAATGAGACGGCCGAAGAGCCGCTTCCAAAAAGTGGGCTGGAAATCTTCTGGGGAAATCAGGAAACAGCAGAGAAAACAGGAAACATTCTTAAACTAAAGCCATATCAGGCTGTATTAATGAAATAAAAAGGAGAAGATTATGGGAGAGAACAGGTATCGGGAAACGGCAGAAGAAATTCTTAAACTCGTGGGAAGAGACAATATCGTTTCTGTAACCCACTGCGCTACCCGGCTGCGTTTTGTGGTGAAGGACAGGAGTCAGATTGACGATAAAGCCATGGAGGCGGTCAGCCAGGTGAAGGGGGTGTTTTTCACTTCCGGACAATACCAGATTATTCTGGGTACCGGGATTGTAAATAAAGTCTATGAAGAAATATCCAAAATGGGATTGAACACTTTGACGAAACAGGAACAGGATGAACTTTTAAAAGAACAGCAGAAAGGGATCAAGTACCTGATGCGGGTACTGGCGGATATCTTTGTGCCGATTATACCGATTATTGCGGCAACTGGTTTATTCCTGGGTTTAAAGGGCTGTATTTTCAATGATAATGTACTCAGTCTGTTTGGAGCCTCTTCAGCCATGATTCCCCAGTATGTACAGACTTTAGTCAGTGTGCTGACAGAGACAGCCTTTGCGTTTCTTCCGGCAATCATCTGCTGGTCGGCTTTTAGGGTATTTGGAGGAACTCCGGTTATCGGTCTTGTCATCGGCCTCATGCTGGTATCTCCCAGCCTTCCCAATGCCTATGCGGTGGCTGATCCAAAAAGCGGAGTCGATGCGATTATGGCCTTTGGCGTAATACCGGTAGTAGGGTGCCAGGGCAGTGTGCTGACAGCAATATTAACTGGATTTCTGGGGGCGAAATTGGAAAAAAAGTTGAGAAAGATAATGCCTGACGTATTAGACCTGATTTTTACCCCATTTCTGGTGATGTTGGTCATGCTTCTCGCAGTGCTTCTGGGCATCGGGCCGGTGATGCATATGTTTGAACTGAAATTGGTACATGTGATCGAAGCCTTAATTCATCTTCCCTTTGGTATTGGCGGATTCATCATTGGATTCACCTATCCGCTGGCCGTCATTACAGGGCTGCATCATACCTACGTCATGATTGAGACCTCTCTGCTGGCCAATACTGGTTTTAACCCGTTGATTACACTGTGCGCCATGTATGGCTTTGCCAATGTAGGCACTTGTCTGGCTTTCATGGTAAAGACAAAAAAGCAGAGCATTAAGGCTACCAGTATCGGGGCTATGCTGTCACAGTTGTTTGGCATCAGCGAACCGGTTTTGTTCGGTATTCAGTTGAGATATAATTTGAAACCGTTATTTGTAATGCTGACCACATCTGGATTGGGCGCCGCCCTGCTTTCCATATTCAGGATTCAGTCCAATTCCTACGGTCTGGCTGTTATTCCTTCCTATCTGATGTACATATATGAAGGCAGGCAGCTGCTGTTTTATCTGCTGGTTTCTGTTTTTACGGTTGTATGCTGTTTTGTGCTCACCTGTTTGTTTGCAATACCGCAGGAAGTGGTAGAAGCGGAAGAAGAGACTGAACGGCATTCCGGTTTTTGTGCACCAATATCAGGCCGCTGCATTCCATTAGAAGAAGTAAATGATGAAATGTTTGCTTCCAAGATGCTGGGAGATGGATTCGCCATTGAGCCATCTTCCGGAACTGTAAAATCGCCTGTGGATGGAACCGTTACGGTGGCTTACCCCACCGGCCATGCCTTTGGAATCCGCACAGAGGATGGGATGGAAATTCTGATCCATATCGGGATTGACACGGTTGAACTAAAAGGTGATGGATTTAAAACCTGTGTGGAACAAGGACAGAAAATTACCCAGGGCGGCCTGCTGGCTGAAGTGGATTTGGAAAAGATTCAAAGAAGCGGCAAAAATCCCATAACCATGGTTTTATTCACCTCAGGGGAGAAAATGGAATACGTAGAGATGGGAGGAACAGAAAAAGCAGGAAAACCTATGAAATGCATAAAAATTCATGCATAAAACAGTGAAAAAACAGAAAACCATGTGGAAAATCCAGGAAATATCCGTTATACTAAATAGTGTTTAAAATTTTAGCACTACAGCTGTTATCTATAATTTTATTAAATGATTCTGGAGGTTTTCTATGGGTGAATGGATAAAATATCCCGGTGATCCCGCTGTGGGAATTGAGATTTTTCCGGTCAGTGATGCGGCCGGAGCAGTTGTGATCTGTCCGGGAGGCGGGTATCATTTTGTATCGCCGAGAGAGGCCGCGCCGGTCGCCAAAGCGTGGAATAGGGCGGGATTCAGCGCATTTGTACTTACATATTCCTGTGAAGGAATTCCCTTGGAGAAACGGCCTCTGCACCAGCTCAGCTGGGCGGTGGCAACAGTACGGAAATTGGCCGGACAGTATGGATTTTCACCGGACCGGGTGATAACCTGCGGTTTCTCAGCGGGAGGACATTTAGCGGGAACTTTGGGAGTGACCTGGAACAGGCCTGAGTGGTATCCGGAAGGTACTGATTTGGAACTTCACCGCCCGGCAGCCCAAGTGCTTTGCTATCCGGTAATAACGGCAGGAAAATATGCCCACAGAGGAAGCTTTGATAATCTGGCCGGAACAGACCCGGTTTGCCAGGAAGGCTATTCTCTGGAAAATCTGGTGACGGAACAGACGCCGCCTACGTTTTTATGGCATACAATTGCAGATGAGGCAGTTCCGGTGGAGAATACCCTATTATTCTCCAAAAAGCTGCTGGAAAATCATGTGATCCAGGAGGTGCATCTGTTCCCGTTCGGGGCGCATGGACTTTCACTGGCCACAGAAGAAGTGACACAGGTGGAAAAACAGCGGTATGCTGATCCGCATATAGCGCAGTGGTTTGGACTTGCAGCGGAATGGGCACTGGAGATATTGGAGAGAAAAGGTTAATAAACTTGCGGTTCCGGTTCATGGTTCCATCCGGGGCATCGCTGGATCAGAAGTGAAGGGAACTGAAGGGTACCGGGAGCCTGAAACGGGAATTTTTGAAGAAATTTGCGGTTCAGGTTTCCGGTACCCTTCAGTTCCCTTTACTTTTGCCTGTTGAGGGAGATACAATGCAGGCTCCTCCTGCTTTCCTGCATGACGTTCTGGATTAAAATTAAATTTCTTTCCCACTTTTTAAATGTTGAAATGAAAATGTAATTGAATATTAAAATACCGTTCCAACTATTTTGCTATAATAATAATAGGAATATGGTTAAGATAATTCATCTCTGCCAATGCGAAGATTAAGATAGGAAAGTAATAGGAAATGAATTAACTGACAGCATAAAAATAGGGAAGGAGATGTTAGATTATGATGAAAAAGTTGATAAGCTTTGGTTTAGCGGCCATGATGCTGTTAACCGCATGTTCGTCTGGCCGGTCGTCCAATCAGTCAGCATCATCCCAGCAGATATCCGGTGGCAAAAGTACGGCCGCAGCGGCTGCCGATGTGCAGGAAACCGCCGTTTCTGAGCCTGAAGAAGACAAAAAAATTGTCGAAAAATACCAGTTCGTTCCGGGCTATGGAATCTGTGAAAAGGGAAATGCCCCTATTTATGTGATGAGCCCTGAGAATCGCCCGGTTATAAAGGAAGAAAATGCAGAGATTGAGCTTTTGTCGGCAATTTACCAGGATGGGAAAATGCTGGCAAAGTTCAGGACAAAAGATTACTCTGCAACGGCCATACCTGAGGAAGAAGCGAAAGTCCTGATTGAAAATGAAAAGGAATATTACAGGAAACAGGAGCTGGGAGAGCCCGTGGAATGGGATGACAGTTATATTACGATTGATGCGGAAAATGGGATTTTAGTGAGGAGCCCGTTTGAACAGCGCAGAAAAGAGGAAGCCGATAAAAGAAGCGGCCCGGATGAAAAGAGATACAAATGTATTTATGGAGAAGGGATACCAGATGTAGGATATTCTTTTACAAGAGCCACTAATTCCTATGATTACGATCATTACTTGGAAAATGGTTATATCTCCACGTTATCTGAATACTGCATTGAGGATAAGGTGTTTGAAGTGCCTGAACCAACAGGAGTTTATGAGATTAAGATGCCTGGTTTTACAGGAACTCTGGATTTTGAATTTGTGCCTGCGCTTCAGATTGAAGATTTGGAAACTCTGTCAGGTTATATAAGTCACGGTGATGCGGGGATTTATGCGCTGGGAAGTTTTAACGGTGACGGACTGGAGATTCAGTATTATACGTATTCCAACGGAAATAACAGAGTGTATCCGGATATTGAGCGGTGCGTTTTGGAAAAAGGCGGAAAGACATACGAAAGAATGACCCAGAGTGAATACTGGAGCGGAACTAATTATACACTCGATGGTATTGGAAAAGGAAGTCAGGGTGACCGGTTATTGTTTCAGGTGCCTGAAGCAGAGCGAGGCGGAGACTTCACGCTGAGGATTCCGCAGGTAAGGCTCACATCCCAGGAACTGTCTGAAGTTATGGAAATCGGGATTCCGGAAAATGAAGCTGTTATTGACAAAAAGATCGAGTTCACAGACAGTACCATTATAATCAGTAAGGCGAAACGCATGGAGGAACCTGTCTTTTACGGCAATATTAACGGAGAAGACGTAAAGAAGCCGGCAGTTTACCTTGCTGTGGAGATTGAAGAAAAAACAGCTGATAAACGTTTGATCCAGGTTTTGGGAACAAGGCCGGATACAAAGCACAAAGAGGAAGCCAGCCCATATATGAGCTACATGACTCCGGATTTTGACAGCAGCGGCGAACCCAAGCCCTATGGCAGGCTCATTGGTTTTTATGCATTTTATGAGGAAGGGGATCAGAAAGTTCAGGTACAGTTCCGGAATCCATCGTATTTGTGGAATCAGGAATTTGCTCTGACCGTAGGGGTGACAGAGCAAAATTAAACGGCTACCGGAGTGGCAGAATGAGAGGCTAATATGAATGGGTATCATAAATATACAATTCCGTGCAGCCTTTTGGATATCCAGAGTCTGGAGCGGTTTTTGGAAATGAAAGCAGAGCAAGGGCATCTGATCCGCGGCTTTTCAAAATGGAGCGGTATTGGAAAGTTTGAAAAGGTTCTGGAGGAAAAATATCATATCTGTGTTGACATATACAGAAAAAGACTGGATGAAAAGGATGAAGGAGATCCTGAATTTTTAGAGTATATAGATGAATGCGGGACAGCTGGTTGGAATTATTCCTGTTTTTATAAAAATCTTGTTATTTTTTACAGCAAAAGGGAAGAACGGCCGGTGGAATTAAAGCGGAATCGAATTGCGGCAAAACAATATTTATACGATATTACCCGGCCCGAAGAAAAAAAGGTGCTTTTTCGCCAGGCACTAAATTCGTTCTTAATGATTGCCATTTGGTTCATCATATTGATTCTGGGATTCTTGAAAATTGGAAGAAGCCAGGATGTGGACGCGTGGATTTACTGTATGATCTTTCTAACCGGCTTAGTATTTTCAAGCATTTCGGGTGTTATCGCTAAATATATTCAGAATATGCGGATTGGAAAAGCGCTGGTTACGGGAAAAGAGCAGTTGTTCAGGACGCCATTTTGGGATGAGGATATGGTGATGGCAATGTCATTGCTGGTAACGGGATTTGCATTGTTTATGTGGGGCCAATGGATATTTGCAGTAAAATCTGCTATTTTATCCTCCTGTGCGGTGATCATATCTGCAGCCATATTATTTGCCGGCAGCATCAGATACCGTATGGGCAGAGAGTGGACATTTCCCAGTGCCGTCCGTGCTTGCTGCATTGCGCCTTTGATTCTGTTGGCAGTATCTGTAGGTACGAATCCGTCCATGGGCAGCTACCGCTTTCAGATCCGGCCGGGAGTCAATTATTCCGATCAAGTTAGTCAGGAGGAAGTGGTTGAGGCGCTGGGATTAAGACCGGAGGTATTGGGGTGGAAAGAAACGGACTTTACATTTCTGCATGAGAATAAAAATCCGTTATGTACTTATGAATACCTGATATATAATGTAGAGGGTTTCCAGCAAAACTTCCAAGACAGCAGAGATTATGAAAAAAGCCTTCGTTATATCGGTACAGTATCTGCAAAGCTGAAAAATGGAAAATCTTTAAACAGTTATTTAAGACAGAAGGAAATCAGTCTGAAACGATGCTACCCTATTGAAATTCTGCCGGAAGTAGATTCTTATATAGAAGAAAGCGGAAAGGTAATGATCCATAGAAAGGAAGACCGGATCATCCTTTTCTTTTTAAATGAATATGATGATAGAAATTTTGATGTCATTGATCCGGGGAAATTAGAAATATACCGGGAATCGCTGAGTGATATTTTAAATTATGAAAATTTGAGGTAACAGTTCAGGATGGTGGGAAAATTGGTGAAGAAAGGCGCGTCAAGCTTGCTTGTAAGTGACTTTCTTCACCAATGCTGCTTTATAGTCATAAAATAATGATATTTATGGAATAAAAACGAAGTTATAGGGGAAAATACACCTATAATATCCCATAAAATGCCGTTTTTGGAGAGTTTTGAAAAGTTTTTAAAATAAATGAAGAAAACGCTTGACTTTTGTCGCCTGTTTTGGTATCCTAATAAACGTGCCTCAGGTAAGAATTTTTCGAGAGTAAAAAACAATTTAAAAAAAAGTAAAAAAACTCTTGACAAAAGCTTAAAGATGAGATACAATAAACGAGTTGCTTCTGAAAAAGCAACACAAAAGAACCTTGATAATTAAAGATTGAACAGTATGTAAAACCCTGAAAATTCTAAAAAAACAGGCCATATCTGATATGCCTGGAGAGTTGAAAGATTCTCAGA
>JAGZXV010000155.1 GCA_018378255.1 Clostridiaceae bacterium
GATGCTGTCGGGCAGGTGGAATACCATTTGAAACAGGATCAGTGTGCAGGTATAAAGCTGTATCCGGGCTATAATCCGTTTTATGTAACGGATCCTATGTATGATCCGATATATGAACTGGCGGCTTTTTATAAGAAGCCGGTTGCCATTCATACGGGGGAGACGGCAGGGCCTGATGCGCTTCTGAAGTACAGTCATCCTCTCACTTTGGATGAGGCTGCGGTCAGGCATCCTGATGTCCAGTTTGTAATGTGCCATTTCGGTAATCCATGGCTTAATGATGCGGCTGCGGTGCTGAGCAAAAACCATAATGTAGCGGCTGACTTATCCGGGCTTTTAGAAGGAAGGGTCAGGGTGCCTGAGTTTGTAAGGGAGAAAAAGGGGTATGTTGCAGCTCTGCAGACGTGGCTGGAGTACATAAGCTATGACAGAATTATGTTCGGCACGGATTGGCCGTTGGTGAATTTAAAGGATTATATAGAGTTTATTGCCTGTATTGTGCCGGAACGGTATCAGGAACAGGTGTTTTATAGGAATGCAGCCAGGATTTATGGATTTTGAGCCATAAATCCTGGCTGCATTTTTATACGAGTGACGTGGGGATTTACATTAAAACGTGAAGGCATTTTCGAAAATGCCTTCACGTTTGATGTAAAAAAAAATCGGTGGTTCAGATATTCCCTCCTGCCTGTCAACACTATATTTCCCAAGTCATACGTTTGCGGCAGTTGAATTTGGAGTTGATGTCAAAAGGGCTTAGAAACTCCAGGCGATAAAATGATGAAACAAAAGACTTTATTTAAAATAATATATAAGTTGTTGATAATCACGTAAATAATGAACGATAAATAAATAAAAAACAGAATAATATATAAAACTTATTTACAAATATAAATTAAGTGTTATAATTATGTTATGAAAAAACAGATAGAACCCAATTTTTTTGGTACTATTAGACGATAAACAGGAGAGGCTATGGAAGAAAATTTATTAAAGGATATGTCACTGGAACAAATGACCGTACTTCGTACAATCTTTGAAAATGAGGTTGCGTCCAAGGATGAAATTATTGAGAAGACAGGGTTTAAAGGCCCTACGGCGAACCGCTTTCTGGAAAGCCTGAAGGAAACCGGTTATGTGGTTGTATGTGGGGAAGGGGACTCCACCGGAGGAAGACGGCCGCTTCTTTATTCCCTGAACAGTGAAAAGAGGATCTTCAGCGTGGGGCTGATGATAGGCTTGTATCATATCGATGTGGCGGTGCTTCATTATTCAGGCAAGCTGGTGGATTTAAAATCAAAGACATTAAATGGTGATTATACTCCCCAGGAAGGGATTCTCATTATTGAACAGCTGTACCATAGAATTCTTGAAGAAAATGGGATTTTGCCCCAGGAAGTGAAGATGGCGGGGATGAGCGCATTTTGTTCGGTGCAGAAGACGGAGGGCGCAGTGCTCAATGTGATTCCGTCAATGCTGCCCAACCAGGAGTGGAAGAACTTCCCGTTAAAGCAAAAGGTTTCAGAAGTGTTCAACACGGATGTGATCATTGAGACTTCAGCAAACGGCGCATGTATGGGAGAATATCTGCTGGGACAGGGGAGACACTGTTCCAACCTCTGTTTCCTGCTCTGCGGAGGCGGAGGCATCAGGATCGGCAGCATCCAAAATGGTACAATCATCCGGCCGATTTACAATCAGGATGATGCATTCAGCCATATGGTGATCGTGGCAGGGGGAGAAAAATGTGAATGCGGCAATTATGGATGCATCAATGCATACTCCTCGGCTAAGGCCATTGTAAAGCGTTTCGTCACCCTTTTAAAGATGGGGAGAGCCAGCTGTCTGGAACATATGGACATGGACAGCATTACGGTCCAGGATATTCTCAGCGCAGCAGATGAAGGGGACTTTTTGGCGGAAGAAGTGGTTACCCAGGCGGCGGCCATGCTTTCTGTGGGGATTGCTAATTATATCAATATCATGAATCCTACGATATTTGTTTACGGTGGAATTATGATTGAAAACCACAGATTATACCGGGAGATCATCCAGGAAAATGTACAGAATAAGATACCGTTTCTGAAAGAAAACCACACGCTGTTTTGCGGCAGAAGCAATTATGGGAAACCGGTAATTGGAAATGGGCTTTTGGCGATAGAAGCTCTGCTGGGAAGGAGGTATTAGGAAAAAGAAAAACGGGAGAGGGGAAAATGGGTTATGGGAGAGAGAATAACAGAAGAAGGTTTTATCGTTATGAGGAAGGAGGAGGCCGGGTGAAACTGCGGTTGAACAAAAATGTCTTCGGGGAAAAGGAATTTTTTATCGGTATTTTTGCAGTGGTTTTCGGGGGATTTCTGCTGACAGAAAAAGATAAGAATCCGGAGCTCTATCAGATTTACCCCAAGGTTATATTTACAGCACTGATTATAATCGGGGTTTTGTTGGTAGGGAAAGCGCTGCTGCAGCCGGAAGAGAAGAATAAGAAGGGAACAGGAGTGGCGGCGCTGGAGCTTATAATATTGGTACTGCTGCTGCTTGTGAGGCCGGCTATGGAGTTTCTGGGGATTTACAGCACATTATTTATTGTATGTATGGCTATTGGCTTTTTGCTGGAAAAAGAGCGGACTATGAAACATATGGGAAAGCTGGCCTGCTATAACCTTGTGCTGACGGCAGTGTTATATGTTGCATTTACGGTACTATTGAGGGTGAATATGCCGAAAGGGCTTTTGTTCTGAGGTTCTTGCCGGCGCACAAGGAAAGTGGAGGGATTTACATGAAAAAATTAATTTCGTTATTATTGTCATCTGCGGTTGTCTGCACTCTTTTAAGCGGTTGTTCCGGATCAGGAGGAAATACACCGCCGTCACAGGCGCCGGAAACTGCTCAGACCACTAAGGCGGCGGAAAATAAAGAAACCAGGGAAGCCGAGCCGCCTTCAGAAAAAGCAGCGGTAAAATGGCCGGAAAAAACGGTTCAGATCACAGTTCCATATAAAGCCGGCGGGGGCGTGGATAAAGCGGCCCGTCTGGTCTGCAGCGCGTTGGAGAAGGAGACCGGAGCGTCATTTGTCATCACCAACAAACCGGAGGGCAATGGGATTGTGGCTACCAATGAACTGCTGAAACAGGACCCGGACGGATATAACCTGGAAATCGTTTCAGTCCGGGATATTTTCGGGCATATTGTGAACGGAATTGAAGGGGTGGAATATGATAAGGACAGTTTTACCTACATAGCGTCGCTTTTGGAACCTGCGGACGCAATTTATACCCAGGACGCAACGTATGCTTCTTTTGACGATCTGATCGCTGCCGCTAAAGAAAATCCCGGAGGATGCACAATCGCCATTGCCAATAACACAGGACAGCAGGTTTTGAATATTATTAATGAACAGCTGGGCGTTACATTTAACGGAATCGTGTACAGCAGCGGGGCGGAAGCTTTTGCAGATCTGCTGGGAGGACATGTGGATGCCTGTATGGTAGCTACCTCATTCTGTGCCCAGGCATATGAAAATAAATGCGCACCGGTAGTTACCATGACCTCTCAAAAATACGATGTTTTAAACGGCGTTCCCTGCATAACGGATTTGGGCGTAAAAGATGCGGTCAGTCCCATGAACCGGCTTTTACTGGGGCCGGCCGGCATGCCTGAGGAACTGGTGGATGCAATTGTAGCACAGTTGGATAAAATCTATACGGCGGACGGCGAACTGATCCAACAGATCAATTCACAGTATGATATGCCTACGTATTTGACCGGAGACGGGCTAAAATCGTTTATTGATGAAAACTTCGCGTTCCGTCAGTCTCAGGCCGGCGGCGAATAGCCAGCTTCCACATGGAAGGAGAGGGTGAGCAATTGAGCCAGATATTAAGTATATTTTTAAATACCTTTCAGCCGGTTATGCTGCTGTCCGGCTTTTTCGGAACCTTATTCGGTATTGTGCTGGGGGCCATACCGGGACTCAACGGCGGGATCGGAATTGCGGTCATGCTTCCGTTTACTTACAGCATGCCGCCTGCGGTTGGGCTTTTGTTTCTGGGCGGTATTTACATGGGCTCAGGATACGGCGGGGCGATTTCCGCAATTCTTCTGAATGTTCCGGGAACGGTAAATGCAACCTGCACTGCCATTGAGGGAAGCCGCATGGCAAAAAAAGGGATGGGCAAAGAGGCGCTTTATTATGCCGTCCTTGCCAGCTGTGTTGGGGGATTTGTAGGCGTGATTGCGCTGATCCTGTTTACTCCGCTGCTTGCAAAGCTGTCTCTGCGATTTGGACCGCCGGAAATGTTTCTGGTCTCTCTCTGCGGACTTGCCATTGTGGGGAGCATGTCCAGCGGGAAGGTGATGAGAGGAATCATGTCTGCATTTTTCGGACTGTTTCTCAGCATGATCGGGATGCAGGCATCTACGGGATTTACCCGATATACATTCGGAAGCAAACTGCTCTTATCCGGGATCGATACGATTCCTGCAATCATTGGCCTGTTTGCCATCTCAGAGATGATCCATCAGGCATATATCATGAAAAACAGCGAAGAGCAGAAGGCAGATTTTCAAATAAAGAACAATATAAAAGCGGTAACTGCGATGAAACGGATGCTGACCACATTTCGGGTGACATTGTGGAAATCTTCTTTTATGGGAACCTTCATCGGCATCCTGCCGGGAACCGGCGGAGCTATCGCCTCCTTTTTGGCCTACAGTGAGGCGAAACGTATTTCAAAAGAGCCGGAACAGTTTGGGAAAGGAGCGCCGGATGGGATTGTGGCGGTGGAGAGCGCAAATAATGCTGCTGTAGGAGGTTCCATGGTTCCCATGCTGGGGCTTGGCATCCCTGGATCCACCAATTCGGCCATCATGCTGGGAGCCTTGACCATCCATGGGCTGATTCCGGGAAACCAACTCTTTACGGAAACGCCTGAAGTTGCATACGGATTTTTATTTGGAATGCTGTTAACGGTTGTATTTATGGGGATAATCGGTGTGTTTGGAATACCGTTGTTTTCACAAATTCTGAAAGTCAAAATGAAATATATTATTCCGGCAGTGATCATGTGCTGTCTGCTGGGAGCTTACAGTTCCAGAAATTCCATGGCGGACGTATTCTTTGCATGCATTTTTGCAGTGATCGGTTTTCTGTTTACCAAGCTTGATATACCGAGTGCCCCGCTTTTGTTGGGATTGATTCTGGGCGGAATAATTGAGAAGAATTTTGTAAAAACCTTATCCCTTGCCAACGCCCGTAACACTGCAATGGTGTTATATATCATAAAAAGACCGCTTTGTATCGGCATTTTAGTGGTTGTGGTTTATTTGATTTACAGCAATGCTAAGGATGGAATCAAGGCTAAGAGAATTCGAACGGAAATTAAATGACGAAGGGAAGTAGTTCATGAAACAGCCGAATATAATAATGATTTTAACAGATGAACATAACGGTAAAGTGGTGCATTCCAATGGCGACCCGTGGGTGAGAACACCGAATATGGACCGGCTTGCCGAAAATGGGGTGCTGATGGAACATGCATACTGCAATTCGCCTCTTTGTGTTCCCAGCAGATGTTCTATGCTGACCGGGCTCATGCCCCATACAGGGGGGATTTTTAATAATGCACAGTGCCTTCCAAGCGACAGGGCTACGTTCGTGCATTGCCTGGGAGCGGCGGGTTACGAAACTGTGCTCAGCGGAAGAATGCATTTCGTAGGGCCGGATCAGCGGCACGGATATGAAAAACGGCTGGTAGGAGATATTACCACTGCAGTTCTGGGCGTTTCGTTTGCGGAGAAGAGGTATGGATATTTTTCAAAATGCGCTATGCCGGGAAGAAGTGGAATCGAGCGGTCCGGCAAGGGGGAATGTTCCGTTATGGCATACGATCTGGATGTGACGGATGCTGCTGTGGAATTTCTTAAAACGCGGGAGGAAGACAGGCCCCTCTTTTTAACCGTAGGGCTTTACGGCCCCCACTCCCCTTATGTTGCGCCTGAGGAGCTGTTTGACTATTATTACAGCGTACTTCCGGAACCGGAGGTGATGAAAGAAGAGCAGTTGGATTCCATGCACCCATTTGAAAGAAAGTTTTTGGAAAACCGGGGTCTGGGGCATGAAACGGCGGAAGAGATCAGGCGTGTGCGGGCGGCCTATTACGGCATGGTGGAGTATGAAGACCGGCTGTTAGGCAGGATTATGGACGCCGCAGAACAGACGCTGGGGCTGGAGAATACGGTAATTCTCTATACATCAGACCATGGAGACGGGATCGGGTATCACGGTCTGTTCTGGAAATCCAATATGAGAGAGGAATCACTGAGGATCCCCATGATATTCAGTTGGAAAGACAAAATTCCCGCAGGACGCAGGTTTCGGGGCCTGTCCTGTCTTCTGGATCTTTCCCGGACGTTTACTGATTTTGCATCCGCTCCAGACCTTCCAGGAGCTGAGGGGATCAGCCTGAAGCCCTATTTGCTGAGTGGGAAAGACCTGCCTTATGACCGCCCGGTAATCAGCGAAATCTGCGATATAAAAGGCGAAGACCCAGCCGCCATGATACGGAAGGGCCGGTATAAATATATTTCCTATTACGGATATGAGAATGGCTCCCTGTATGATTTAGAACAGGATCCCGATGAAAATTTCAATCTGGGACAGGATGAAACATACAGCCGTATTAAAGAAGAACTGAAATCCGAATTGGAACAGGTATGGGATGGGGAAGGGGTTTACCGGCAAAGAGAAGCCTTTCTTCCCCACATGATGCTCATGAGGAAATGGGCAAAAAAACAGAATGTGAATTTACTGTATGATGAGTGGAAGCAGGAAGGGGAGAGAAGAAATCAGAATTATCTGATTGTGGATGGAAAAAAGATTTTTGAGTGAAAATTTTTACTATGTATTCGTGAAAGTAACGCTGTGAAGAGGGGGAACCTGGGTCTGGGGGTGGGGATCAAAGGAAGAGGAGGTCGAATTCCGCCCCCTCGTCCCGTTTTTCTGCGTAACTTTCACTAGTTCCCGCATTCAATACTGATTTTATTGAACTGATCCAATATATCATCAATCTGAATCCCAGCTTTTTCCCCGCCGGCCTTATCGATGACAGCATGACCTTGATGCATCATGAGAAGACGATTGCCATATTCAACGGCGTATCTTAGATTGTGAGTTACCATGATTGTGGTCAGGTTTTTTTCTTTTACAATTTTATCGGTCAATTCCATAATGATTTCCGCTGTTTTAGGGTCCAGGGCGGCTGTGTGTTCATCCAGAATCAGGAATTCTATGGGTGTCATGGTGGACATGAGAAGGGCCATGGCCTGACGCTGGCCACCGGACAGGGAGCCGACTTTCACATGAAGTTTGTCTTCCAGACCCAGGCCGAGGGATTTTAACTGGTTCCGGTAAAAATCAATTCTCTGTTTATTTGTTCCCCGGCGCAGGTTGAACGCTTTTCCCTTATTATCAGCCAGAGACATATTTTCCAGAATGGTCATGCTGGGACAGGTTCCCATGGCCGGATTCTGATAGACCCGCCCGATGGTGCGCTGACGCTTATATTCGGGCATGTGGGTAATGTTGGTGTCATTGATGATCACCTGGCCGCTGTCCACGGGAATGCTTCCGCAGATGATATTCAGCATGGAAGTTTTTCCGGAACCGTTGCTGCCTACGACAGATACAAACTCGCTGTCGTGAATGGTTAAATTAAAATTTTCGAACAGGCACATTTCATTGATGGTGCCCGCGTTGTAATATTTGTTGATATTTTGAAGTTTAAGCACGGCCTGTCACCTTCTTTCCTTTTTGATTACTCAGCACCAGTATCACAAGGAAGAGAATGGAAGTGATGAGCTTTAAATTGGAGGCTCCCAGCCCCAGGGAAATGGCAAAGGAGATGGCGATGGATACACATGCTTTATAGATGATGGAACCGATTACAACTGCGGTAGTGGCTTTTACAACGCTGACCCGCTTTAAAAGCTTGGTTCCGATAATAACATTGGCAAGGCCGATGACGATGGTGCCGGTTCCCATGCTGATTTCGAAAAATCCGTTCTGCTGGCAGTAAATGCTTCCCGCAAGGGCGGCAAATCCGTTTGCAATAGCCAAACCGATGATTTTTACAGTGCCTTTATCCTTTGCGAGAGAGGTTACCAGCACGTCATTGTCGCCCGCAGCGCGAAGGAGATAACCGGAACGGGTTTCCATATAGAGATCCAAAAGGATTTTAACGATGACAACGATGAGGAACAGGATGATCACGACAGAGTAAGGCGCAAGGGCGCCGGGCATGATGCTGTCTAAAAAGCTGTTCTCAAAAATGGTTTCCTTGCTGAAGATGGGCACATTTGCTTTGCCGGCGATGGTTAAATTGATGGAGTACAAGGCGGTCATGACAATGATACCGGACAGAAGGTCGCGGACTTTTAATTTAACGTGGATGATCCCGGTGATGACTCCAGCCGCCGCTCCAGCTAAGAAGGCCAGAGGCAGGGTGGCGGCCGGATTTATGCCGGACAGGATCAACGTAGCAGTGACAGCAGCTCCCAAAGGGAACGTGCCGTCAACTGACAGATCTGGAAAATCCAGTATTTTATATGTGATGTATACGCCTAATGCCATGATGGCATAGATAAAACCTTCTTCTAAAACGCCAAGTACGATTGACATGATTAAACCTCCGGTGTTATTTTCTGTTAATGGGAGATGGTGTCAAACATCTCTTTTGCTGTTGAGGTCAGAGATTCCGGCAATGTGATTCCCAGATCTTCTGCAACTTTCGAATTGCCGTAGAAAGATGCTTCGGTAATCACTTCAAAGTTGATTTCGCTGGCCTTTTTCTCACCTTTTAAAACCTGGGCAGCCATTTTTCCGGTCTGCTTTCCTAAATCGATGTAGTCAAGCCCTACGGTTGCCAGACAGCCGATTTTTACCTGTTCTATTTCCGAGCCGAATACCGGGATATTTTTCTTACCCGCTTTATCCAGGATCACCGGAAGAGCGCTTACAACTGTATTGTCTGTTAAGTTGTTCAGGCAGTCTACTTTTTCAAGCAGGGAATCTGCCGCTAACGGAATATCGGCCGCAGCAGAAATACCGCTTTCAACGATTTCAAATCCATAAGCAGGAGCGGCCGCTTTGTATTCCGCGATGGCGGATTCGGAGTTAACTTCGCTGGTGCTGTACATAATGCCGATCTTTTTAGCGTCCGGAAGAATTTCACGGATCATTTCCAACTGCTTTTCAACGGGAAGTTTATCGCTGGTTCCTGTGATATTGCCTACCGGTGTGCCGTCTGCGTTAGCGAGTTCAGCCAAAACAGGATCGGTAACTGCGGTGTAAATGACAGGAACGTCGGTTTTCTTTGTTGCTCCGTATGCGCTCTGGGCGATAGGAGTTGCGATGGCACAGATTAAATCCGCTTTCTTGTTCATGAAATTGTCCATGATCTGGCTGGCTGTTCCGCCGTCCGCCTGGGCATTTTCATATAAAATGGTCAGGTTTTTGCCTTCTATGATTCCTTCGTCAGCCAATCCCTGCAAAAATCCTTCCCGGCAGTTGTCGAGAGAGCCGTGTTCTGCAAACTGTCCGATTCCGATGGTATAGCTGGCTTCAGCTGTTGGTTCCTTTACGTTTTCCGCCTGGTTTTGGGTTGTTCCTGCAGTGGATGCTTCTGCCGTGGCAGAGGTTTCGGTGGATGGAGCCGTTTGTGTGGATGCAGGTTTGGAACATCCTGATAAAAGGGAAACGGTTGTCATAGCTGTCATCATTAATGCTGCAAATTTCTTTTTCATAATAGTATCCTCCATAATCTGAATTAATATTTTAATAAAATACCGTTTATGTTTTTGTGAGGTGTTTGGACAAATAAAAAAGTCCCAAATATGTTAAATTAACATACTTGAGACGAATTATAATATCCGCGGTGCCACTCAAATTGACTAAAAGTCCACTTTTCCTCATATACAAACATATATGCCACATCAATAACGGTTGTGGTTGCCGTCGGTCCCTACTGATACATTCAAGACCGCCCTCAAAAGTCCATTCAGCTAAAAACGCCATATCGCAATCACACCACCTGCGACTCTCTGTAATATTGTTTAGAAGCTTACTCCTCTTTCTCAACGGTTTATTTTATTAAACAATATCATAATACTTTGAGTTTCATTTGTCAACCGGCTTTTTAAAATTAATTTCGCTGCTTAGAAAATAAAACGTAACGGTTCAGACGGCGGGAAAACCGGCATTTTATATAATTTCAGGATTTGTTACAATGAATAGAAAAAGCAGAAAACCATGTGCACTATGCACATTAAAAAAGAAAAAAGTTAAAATATAATTGTTGAAAAGCCATAAGTAACTTATGCTATAAGAGGACAACAACGAAGAACGGGAGAAGGAGGAAGAAAAATGGATATACAAAAATTTCCGGAGGACCGGAGGGGGTATTATGACTGCATAGACAAAAATGATTTATACCGCATGCCCTATTCAGGTCTGTTCCAGACGGAAATGAAAACAATGGAGAGGCGGGAGTATCTGGTGTATATTCCGTCCAGCGCTTATTTGAGCACGCCTGCGGTGCTCATCATCTGTGACAGCAGGGATGAGAAAAAACACTGTCTGGAAAACAGCGGCTGGATGGAGGCGGCTGATAAATATGGCGTCATCATCTTTGCGGTGGACAGTGCATTTACGGAAGAAGAGCTGGTCGGGATGATCGAAGAGATGAAAGCCAGGGATTGCCATGTGGTAAACCGCAATTATGTGTATTTGATGGGGTACGGTGACGGAGCGTCCAAAGCCCAGAGGCTGGCGATGAAAAATCCCGTTCCATTCGCTGGCCTGGTGCTGGCAGGCGATTGTGATGTGACAAAAGAAGAGTTATCGGAATTGGACCAGATGCCTTCTGAACATCCCTTTAAACCGGTCAGTTCCGTTCCCATGCCTTTATGGATGATGACGGAACAGATGACAGAAGGACAGGAGCGGATATTGGAGCACTGGAAAAAAGCGGATAAGGTTCAGCCCGTTCCCTATGAAAAAGAGGGCAGCAGTTATTTTCTGCCTGTTGAGACAACTGTGGATTCCCTGATTGAAGAGATGGTGGGGGCGAAAATCAGAATTACCGAAGGGATCAGTACAAAACCTTATCCGGCGGTCCCGGCAATTCAGATTTGGGAAGAATTTTTCTCCAGACAATTCCGCGCTGTGGGAATTACAAACGGCAATTTAAGGGTATGGCGCAGAGATGAGGAGTGGGGGATCAGATTCAGGACCATGGAGGTGGACGGATACCGCAGAGAATGGTATGAATATATTCCGTCTGTCATGAAACAGAATCCGGATTATAAAGCCCCATTGGTGGTGTCCCTTCATGGCGGCAGCAATATGCACCGGATGTTCCTTCCAACCAATGAATGGATTAAGGTGGCGGAAGCCAGAGGGTTTATGGTGGTATTTCCGGCGGCTGCGCTGCGCCCGTTTCCGAGGGACAACTGGCTGCGCCATGCGGCCTGGAATTCAGGGGATCATCAGGATATGATGGATGATGTAAAGTTTATAAAGGAACTGCTGGAGCAGCTGTTTAAAGAGTATTCTCTTGACCGCAGCCGTGTCTATGCTTCCGGGCAGTCCATGGGATCGGTTATGGGGCAGCGCCTGCTTCTGACACTGCCGGATTATTTTGCAGCGGCCGGAACTACCAGCGGGGTTCTGCGGGGCGGTTTCTTTGGTGATTACAGCACACCGGGAATTGTGGAAGGATACAAACGGCCGATCTGGATTATTATGGGAGAGAGGGATATCGGAGGAGGAAACTTTGAGAATAACCCTGATACTAAAAAATACGCAGAATATTGGACCAAACGCAACGAAACCCAGCCGGTGGATCAGCCCGCACATTACAAAACAGGAGCTTATGATACGAAAATCTATCATAACAGCCAGGGCGTTCCCATGGTACAGTTTACCACCGTGGATTTAAAGCCCCATGCCTGTACGGTTCAGGATTCCTGGTTCCTGTATGATGAATTTTTCTCTAAATTCCATATGAACGAAGAAGGGAAGACTGTCTATCTGAATACAATTGTGGTGGAATGAGATTACATTTAGAAAAGGAGCGAAAGACTATGAGAGTATCAAAAAAGACCGGGCGTCCTTATTGTTTTCAGCCGGACCGGCTGTATGTCAGCCCGGGTTCCCCCATTGCTTTGATTGGAAAAAACCAGTATGAGCTGACCCGGCCCGGAAAATCCGGTGATAATGACATTTATCTGGCGCTCACCGATATCTGCCGGATAATGGCACCTGATTTTGCTTATGAAACAGAGGGAGAAATGGTTACCATCTGTTTTGAGGGACAGACAGTCCGGGGAACCGGTGTGAAGGATTTAGACGGAGAACCGGCGGTGGGAATCTGCTGGCTGCTTTGCAGTGTGATGGGAAAAGATCACTGCTGGCACAAAGACGTTCTGGTCATTTCTCTGGATGGAAGCAGGCCGGATGAGGGGTTAGACCAGATCCGTGTCCTGAAATGGAAAATGAGCCCAAAGCATATGGGAGACCTTTACCGCACCGTATGGCTTTCCGAGACAAAAATGCTGAATTCCTACCGTCTATATGTGCCGACAGGATGGAAATACATGAAAAAGAAGAAAATGCTGATTTACCTCCATGGAGCGGGAGGAGAAGAAAACTCCGGTTTTGAAAGAAGCCATAACCGGATCCAGTATCTGGCGGAAAAAAAGGGGTATCTGGTGCTGGCTCCCAATTCTCTGGTGCACAGAAGCAATTTCGGGGGGACAGTACCGCCGTCCGGCCTGTTTGCAAAACCCGGATTTACCGATGAACAGGGAAAGCCCCAGTATTATTCCCAGGCCGATCTGGAGGAAAATGCGTTGGCACAGGCTGGCTTTTACCAGATTTTCAACATGGTTATGACAGAGTACGGGGTAGATGAGGAGTATGTATTTCTCATGGGCAATTCCATGGGTGGAATCGGGACGTTCCACCTGGGCAGCGACAGGCCCAAAACCTTCCAGGCCCTGATTCCCTGCGGAGCGCTGCCTGAGCCGTCCGTACCGGACTGGAAACGTTATGGCAGCAAGCCGATCCTGTTCATCGCCGGTACGGAAGATCATAATGGGTATGAAAAGATGCAAAGCGACTTCGCCTGTATTGCCGGTCAGGGAGTGAATATCCGTATGCTGACAGTCGGCGGAGGGGTTCATTCCGACGCGTGGGCTATGGAACTGGAAACCGTTTTCGATTTTTGCGAGAGCATATAAAAACAGATGAAACAGTGCTTTGGGCAGATCAATCAGCTGCCCGGAGCATTTTTTTGCTATTTTTTAATTCCATCCATGTTTTTAAAGGAATACTGCATGGACTGGGGCCTGCTGAATGGCTCTTTTAAATAACGGTCCTGGTAGAAAAAAATCATGCAGGACATTAAAAGGCGGCACTGGATTAAACCGTTTTTTGTAAAATCTTCATTTACCAGATCGTTGAGTTTTAATATTTTGCCCTGAATGGTGTTACGGTGGACATTTAGATGGGCGGCTGTGTCATTGATGCTGCAGCCATTCAGAAGATAGCAGTAAAGTACCTCTAAGAGGTTGGTATTATGGCTTAAATCATAGCCGTTGATCTTTAAAATACAGGGGTGGAGCAAATAGGTCAAATCCCTGGACTGATGTACCTCCCGGAAGGAATCAGCGGCCAGATCGATTAAATGATACAGGGCGTACTCATTATGATAAAAGATCCTGTTTCCGCCTTCTAAGTGCAGTGTCATTCCAAAGAACGCATTGGAACGGGCCAGTATGACAGAGGTTCTTAAACGGAACTTGGTCCATAAAGAACAGCCGGCAAAGGCTGAATACCGCTCCAGCAGGCGGTTGAATTCCTGGTTGTGAAGGTCGATACGGGATTGCTTTTGTGAATTGGGGGCCAGCATGATCAGATCATTTTCATAAGGCCCTGTCACGAAGTTGGGAAACAGCCGGTTCAGTTCGGACAGAAAGAATACATGCACCATGGATTCCGCCGCCTCCGGCATCAGAATATAGACAACCGTGGTGAACATGACCGGATA
>JAGZXV010000156.1 GCA_018378255.1 Clostridiaceae bacterium
TTGGACGGCAGTATACGGCAGGATAAGAAATATTATAACGGGCTTTTGGAGCGTACGGCTGTTTACGATTACAGTAGTGCAGAAGGAATGGAGGACTTAATTGAAAATGGTACGGAAAAACTGCAGCCATGGTTCCATAATCACCCGGACGATATCATACCAGGCCATGAGAAATGCAACCGGCAGCGCTGTAATAAACGCTAATCCAAACCCTGAAAAAACCCTTGTCATGCTGACTGAAATATCATTCATCAGCCTTCCGTGAAATAGCTCTTTAATCAGCGCCTTTCCCACTTCAACCGGTCCCACAATCACGGTATTAAGCCCGGGAATTTCTGAAACCAGTTTCCAAATCGCGATTCCCAGCACAATGGATGTGCACATCAGCAGGCGGCGCACCATAAGTTCATGTGCCGTTCTGAAAGACTGCAGCTTCTTCATCGTTCCTGCCCCCCGTTTCTAATTATTTTTTGGTTCTTTTATCGGTCTTCTGTTGATGACTTCAGTATATCACCCTCCTATAACCAGGGATAGTTGGAACTTTTTCATACCTTTTGTCGGTTGTGTTCCATTTTTCAGGATGATATAATGAGTGAAACAGCAAAGATGGTTTAGGGAAAGGAAGGCGTTTATGGGGAAAATACGAGTCATGGTAGCAGAGGACGACGCCTATATCCGGGCCCGTTTTGTGGAAATGATCAATTCACAGGAAGATATGGAGGTATGCCGTTTTGTTTCGTCCGGTCAGGAGATGGTGGACGCGATGAACGAGGTTCAGGTGGATGTGATTCTGTCGGATGTGGAGATGAGCAGCAGAACGGACGGGATATTATGCGCAAAACAGATCATGGCTTTCTACCCCTTTGTCCGCATTATATTTATCTCTGTTCATGATGATGACGATATTATTTTCAGCGCTTTTGAGGCAAATGCGGTTGATTATCTGCTGAAATCCGCCTCTTCGGAAGAAGTGCTGTCCAGTATCAGGACCGCGTATGAAAACTGTTCTCCCATCAGCCCGTTTGTGGCGGAAAAACTGCGCTCAGAGTTTAACCGTTTGAAGAAGAATGAGCAAAGCCTGATGTATTTTTTGAATGTGGTTTTTATGATGACTGCCAGTGAGCGGGAGATCATAAGGCTTCTGATGGATGGATATAAAGTCAGGGAAATCGCAGAAGTGCGGAATGTGGAACTCTCCACAATTAAAAGCCAGATCACAACGCTTTTGAAGAAATTTGGGGTCAAACGTACCCGGGATATAATTGAGGCATTGGAACGCCTGCATATTGACAGTATGTTTAAGATAATGCCGCCATTATAATAAAGTTCTGCTTTTTTTGCCTGGAACGGCTGCACTTCTTTGGGGCCTGCTGCCGTTTTTTCTTTTTCGGTTAACAGCGGAGATGTTTTTCTTGGTTTATTAAGCTCAGTCTTACAGCACATCTTATTTTAAATGTTATCTTAAAAATATTTTTCCCATTTCGGTGTTTTTGCAGGTCTTTTCATAAAAAGATCGAATTCTCCTTAGATTAAAAGCCATAATGACATAAATGGTATTATGGCTTTTTTGAGAAACGAGATAATATGTAAATATGCACAATATAAAAGTGAAATATTATAGTAAATTGCCAAAAAAACAAGAAAATATTGCAAAGTAGTAATTGCATGATATAATGAAGAAAAAGCCATAGTGCCATATGGAGGAAAGCATGGATTTATCTACTTCTACAAATCTATTATTTTTAAGACCGTATAAGAGAATTTATCCGCCAAAGCTGGCGGTGGAAAAGATTGTAAATGCAGGTTTCAGCACATTGGATTTTAACTTCTATGACTGGGTAATTACGCAGGGGTCTCCTTATATGGAGAAAGACGGAGATGGGTGGCTGGAAGAAATGGCAGAGCAGGCGGATATGCTGGGGGTGAGGTATAAGCAGGCACACGCCCATTTTTATAACTTCGTTTCGGATACGATGCCGGATGAGGAAAAGGACAGGCAGCAGAGACAGGTGGTACGGTCTATACGGGGAGCTGGGATACTGAAGGCAGAAGTGGTTGTAACACACCCCTGTACCTGTTATTCGGCGGAAGGCAGTTATAGGAAGATATCCAAAGAAAAGAACAGGGAGTATTTTCTAAAGCTGTTGGATGAAACAAAGGATGTAAACATTAAAATTGCGTTGGAGAATATGACGGATATAGACACTGCTCCAAAAAGGAAATACGGCGCGGTTCCGGAAGAACTGATGGAATTGGTTGACAGTATTCATGACCCCAGGATTGGGATTTGCTGGGATTTTGAGCATGGAGATCTGATGAAGCAGAACCAGCCGGAAATAATAAGATATTTTGGAAGGCATCTGATGGCGACGCATGTTTCAGAACAGCATGGATATTATCCTGTCTATTTGACACACCGGCTGCCTATGACGGGAATGATCCAATGGGAACCGATTATGAAAGCCCTGTACGAAATTGGATATGAAGGATGTTTTTCATATGAGGCGCATAATTATCTCAATACCCTGCCGGACTGTGCAATTGATTCTGCTTTGAAACTGGCACATGATATTGGTGGATATCTAATGAATTTAGGGAGGGGTGCTGATGGTTCGTTTGGTAATTAGCGATGTGGATGGAACCATACTTGACGAGACGGAACATATACCAGAGCGGATCGCAGATCTGGAAAAGCTGATTCAGAAAAAGAAAATATTGTTTACAATCGCCAGCGGAAGGGAGTATTCGCAGGTAAGGGAACTGGAAGAACTATTAAAAATTCAAATTCCTGTAATTTTATGCAATGGTACCGCAGCACGCAGCGGGGATGATTTCAGCTGGTGCGAATCAATACCGCCGGATATTGTAGAAACAATTGTGGACAGCGCAGATGGGTATGGTATGAGTGTGATTCTCAGCCTTCCTGATAAAGAATGTGTGGTGAGAAAGACTTCTTTTGTGGAACAGACAATTGAACAGTATGGACGTTTTGGAGAGATTTTGGACTTAAACGGGAAAGGATGGCCTTCTGTCTCTGTTCAGAAAATATTGATTATAGAACGAAATAATCCCAGAGCTTATGAAAAAATGCTGGAAATACTTCGCCGCTATGAATCACAGATCACATTTGTTGATTTTGGAGGCTCCATTGATATCGTGCCTAAAGGGTGTACAAAAGCTTCCGGAGTTCGGAAACTGTCGGAAAAGCTGGGAATCGATCTGGCAGAAGTTATGGCGCTGGGGGACAGCTACAATGATTTGGAGATGTTGGAAATAGTCGGTTTAGGAGTTGCGGTAAATAATGCAGTGGACCAGTTGAAAAGCAGGGCGGACTATATATGCTGTGAAAAATATGTTGATGGAGTAATTGAAGCGATTGAAAAATTCTGCTGAGGGGGATAAGAGATGTGGGAACAAGATGGAAAAATGTATCATATTCAGTGTAAAAAGGGGGATGTAGGAAGATATGTACTTCTGCCGGGAGACCCGTTCCGAACAGATTTAATTGCATCTTATCTGGATGATGCAGAGATGATTGCCCATAACAGAGAGCACAGGACGTGGACCGGAACATTGCTGGGAGAAAAGGTTTCCGTGACATCAACGGGAATGGGCTGTCCTTCCACTGCAATCGCTTTGGAAGAGCTGATAGCCTGTGGAGCCGATACTTTTATCCGCGTTGGAACAGCAGGCTGTATGAGCCAGGAGAGAAGAAATAGGGAGACGATAGGCGGAATTGTGACAGCTGCGGTACGTGATGAAGGAACAACCAGGCAATACGTGCCGGTAGAGTATCCGGCCGTTGCTGACCGACGCATAGTAGAAGCGCTGGCCCAGGGGGCAAAAAAGCTGGGATATTGTTTTGAAGAGGGTATTACATATACGAAAGATTCTTTATATACCCATATTTTCCCGGAAATGGTGCCACTGGCGGAAGTATATATGGACAGGCAGAAGGTGTGGGAACGGGCAAATGTGCTGCTGACTGAGATGGAAGCTTCGGCAGTTTTAGTGCTTTCCTCAATCCGGGGATGCAGGGCTTCAGGCATCATGGCATTTTCCGACCTGGATGATACTGCCGGGGCCGTCGATAAGGAAATACGTACAGCCTGTGAAGCAGTTAAAATTTTAATTGAACAGGATAAGGCGCAGTGAGCAGGGGGGATGAGAGATGGGAGACCGAATTGACAGTTATAAATTAATCCGTGAGCAGATTATCAATGACATTGAACGCGGAGTTTACCAGCCTGGTGATACGATTCCAAAGCAGATGGAATTTGCCAGCAGATATAATGTAAGCCGCGGGACTGTACGGAAGGCGCTGGATGATTTGATCAAACGCGGCGTATTAGTTACCACAAAAGGAAAAGGAACCATTGTGGCTCCCTTTGATACCGGTGCAAAAGATGTATACCGGCCATTATCTTTCAGTAAGTCAAAACGGGTAGAAAGCAATAAACTGCGTTCGAAAGTGATAGAAATCCGAAAGATAACGGCAGAACCGTGGCTTGCAAAACAGTTGAAGATTTCCATTGGAGCGCCGGTTATTTACCTTCGGAGAGTGCGTATCCTTGATGGAAGGCCGGAAAACTACCAGTGTTCTTATTTTAGCTGTGAAAGGATTGAGGGCGTAGAACTGGAGAGCCTTGATCTGGAACACGGCTCCTTGTTTGAATATATCAGCCGGGAGACCGGACTGTATGCAGTGATGAAGAGTGAGGAAATCCGGGCTGTCTTCTGCCCTGATTTTGTGGCGGAGGAATTGCAGATGCATGCCAATGATCCGGTACTGCTGATAATGAGAACTGTATTCGGCCAGGATGATATGCCGCTGGAGTACTGCGAAGACTATGAATGTACCAATGTTAAAGGGCTGCTGATTGTAACGAGGGGAAGCGTAGACTATGAAAAAATATCGGAGGGAATGGATGAAAATAGTCAAGAAACCGAAACTGATTATCAGTGACATAGATGGAACCATATTTGACAGAAAAGATACGGTGACAGAAGGGCTGATAAGGCTGAAAACTATTTTGGATGAGAATCGGATTCCATTTACTCTGGCTTCGGGCAGATGTTACGCCGATATGAAGTATTTGATAGAATTTCTGGATATCCGCCTGCCTGTAATTGTGAATAACGGCACAGGAATAATGACAGAGGGCCGAATGTATTGGGAGGCACAGATCGATTTGGAAGAGATCAGGGAGGCGGTGAAATATGCTGACGCGTGCGGAATGATGGTATCTCTGTATGAAGCTGAAAAGGAGATGGTTTATCGGCACAACGCATATGTTCAGTCATACATAGACCGGTTTGGCAAAAAATATGAATACTGTACTGCGCCTGAGAAAGAGATGGATGAACAGCAGTGGAAGAATATGAAGATACAGAAACTACTCATCATCGATCCTCAAAAGCCGGGCAGAATTGAAACGGTAATAGATAAAATCCGGGAAGCGTCAAAAAATTTGTCTATTGTACAGTATGATGACCGTTCCATCGACGTCATGCCCAAATCCTGCAGCAAACGGAACGGGGTGGCAAAGCTGGCGGAAATGCTGGGAATCGCTATGGAAGATATTATGGCCATTGGAGATAATGAAAATGATCATGAAATGCTTAAACATGCAGGACTTGGTATAGCGGTGAAGAACGCTACCGATACCTTAAAAACTGTAGCTGACTATATAAGCGAAGGGGAAGCTGCAGCAGGCGTGGCGGAAGCAGTTGAAAAATTCTATGTTTCGTTGGATGACGATGAGGGGGAGATTTAAAATGGGCCAGGGGAAAATAATCAGGAAGGCAGAACCATATTTGTGGCTGCTTCCAAGCATGATATTATTCGGTGTTTTTACATTTTATCCATTTTTATCAACTATTATAAAGAGCCTTTTTATCCTGGATTCCAGAGGAAGCATCATGCATTTTGTGGGACTGGAAAATTATCAGAGGATTTTTATGGATAAAAGTTTCCTGAAAGCTGTTTTAAACACCCTGCTTTATGTGATGATGACAGTGCCGGTATCAAAAATCTTTGGTTTTCTGCTGGCGATTCTGGCTAATAAACGCCGGAAATTCTCGGCATTTTACGAAACTGCGTTTTCACTGCCCATGGCCATTGCCTCCTCTGTAATTGCGATGATTTTCCAACTGCTGTATGTCCCTTCCCTGGGCCTGATCAACACTGCGTTTCATCTTAAAATCCAGTGGCTGAATGACCCGAAAATTGCTTTGTTTTCCATTGCGGTGATCCAGATATGGCTTTCCACCGGTTATGCATTCTTGTTCATGCTGTCGGCGGTAAGAAGCGTTTCGGATGACATTCTGGAAAGCGCCAGCCTGGAAGGAGCTTCAGCGCTTCAGAAAATAATCCATATTTATGTTCCTCTGACTTCTCCGACTATGTTTTACCTGGTTTGTTCTGATATTGCATTTATGATGATGTCAATGGGGCTGATTAATATCCTGACCCAGGGAGGACCGCAAAATTCCACAATCACGATGATTTACTATGTATTCAGGCAGTTCTCAGGGTCCGGCAATTATACAATGGCAAATCCGGCCGCCGTGATTGCGTTTTGTATGACTTTTATTGTTACCGCCATCAGCTTTATCTGGGAGAAGAGAGGGGTGCATTATTAATGAAGAGAAAAAACGGAAAGGATATTCTGGTGCAGTTTTTTTGTATCATGACAGCAATCGCACTCCTGTTTCCAATTTTATATGCATTGTCTGTTTCATTTATGGAAAACAGAGATATTCTGTCAAGAACGCCTCACATTCTGCCTGTGAAAGTGACCTTTGAAAATTATAAAACAGCGCTATTCCAAACCTTGCTGCCCAGATATATTATTAATTCCTTTGTGATTGCCACCGTATGTGGCGTAAGCCGTATTATTATCGGTTCCATGGCTGCATATGCATTTGCATTTTATGAGTTTAAGGGAAAAGCCTTTTTGTTCTCTCTGACACTGGCTACCATGATGATACCAGTCGATGTGCTGATGATTTCTAATTATACAACCATTTCCAAGCTGGGTTGGATGAACACCTATTTGGCGGTCTGTGTAGTATTTCTTGTGAACGGAAACAATATTTTTCTGATGCGGCAGCAGTTCTTAACATTTGCAAAGAGTATGCGGGAAGCCGCGTATGTTGATGGATGTGGGAGTATTCAGTTTTTTATCCAGATATTGCTGCCGATTAACAAGCCGATCATCACAACCGTGTTTATCTCTTCATTTGTAGGAGTTTGGAATCAGTATGTCTGGCCGATGATTGTGACCAATAAAGACGAGATGCGCACAGTCCAGGTCGGAATTACCATGTTGAAAAACTGGGATTCCATGATCTTTGGGCCGGTGATGGCGGGGGTAATAATAGCTTTAATTCCAACAATTTTCATTATCGTAGTATTTCAGAAGAAAATTGTGGCGGGAATGATGACCGGAGCGGTAAAAGAATAAGCTGCCTGGGAAATAAAAGGGCAGAAAAGGATAATATTAAATCAGGAAAGGATAAGATTATGAAAAAGACGAGAATGATCACATCAGTAATTTTAAGCGTAAGTATGGCAGTATCTATGACGGCATGCGGTTCCAAAACAGAGCAGGAGCCCTCGGGCCAGTCACAGGCCGCAGCGGCTCAGGAAGTGACGGAAATCACTTTCTGGCATTCCATGGATACCAGCTATGGGGAAATCTTAAATACCCAGATAGATAAATTCAATGAAACGACAGGAAAGGAAAAGAGTATTAAAGTTGTACCGGTATTTCAGAATTATCCGGGAACGGATGCTCTCACCGCGGCCATGAGTTCTGATGATATAGCTAACATGCCGGATGTCATCCAGCTTTACAGCGAGAGTGTAAGCCTGGTTCGGGATTATGAGAGAGTAGTATGGGCGGAGGATATGATAGATAAGGAAAACTCTTCGGTGGCGAAAGAGGATATTATTCCCAACGTTCGCAAATCATTTGAAATCGGTGATAGATTGATTGGCATGCCCTATAACATTGCCTGCTATCTGCTTTATTATAACCAGACCCAGCTGACTGAGGCCGGATACACAGAACCGCCAAAGACGGTTCAGGAGATGGCAGAGATGCTTCCGGATTTAGTTAGTAAAACAGACGCGGATTTTGGCCTGAATGTCCGCATTAACATGAATGAAATGATTAATTTTATCGCGACCCAGGGGAGCGGCGGAACTCTTTTTGGAAACAATGACAATGGCCATACTGGCTATATGACAGAACTGGAATGCGTTCGGAATGGTTCTTTGAAAGCATTTGTTGAGGAATGGGGAAAGGTGATTGACAGCGGATGCTACAAAGCGGTAAGGGACAGTATCAATGAAGAATTCGCCGCAGGCCTGCATTCAATGGTTATTATGTCCAGTTCAAGATTAAAAACAATAGAGGATTTAGTCGGAGACGGGTTTGAATGGGGAGTATCTGCAGTGCCTGTTATAAATGCAGACGATGCGGCCGGTTCATATCCAACCGGATCAGGGCTCTTTGTTCTGGACAGGGACAATGAAGAAAAGGTCAGCGGAGCCTGGGAGTTTGTCCAGTATATGTCATCTCCGGAAATACAGGCCCAATGGGTGGAGACAACCGGATATGTTCCAGTGAACATGAAAGCCTTTGAGACAGATATTTTTAAAAATGCTGTCGCAGACAATCCGAAGCAGGCGGTACCATATGAAGTGCTGGTTAACACCCCGGAAATAGTTACAAGTCCATTTGTACCGAATTATAAAGAAATTGATACTTTAATTAAGGATACAATGATTTCCTATGCGAACAAGGAGTTGGATGCAGATAGCGCATATACAGCTATTACAGAAGGGGCGAAAAAGATATTTGAAGATTATTACCGTGCGAATCCGGTTCATGAATAATATACTTGACATAACTCCCATAATAAGTTAATATATCACTTGCAACAAACAGTCATACAATTGAAAAGTACGTAATATCCCTTATTCAGAGTGATGGAGATACAAAGGATCTGTGAAGTCACGGCAACCCCGAACTGAGCGCATGGAATCATGCGGGAGAGTGCGGAAGGTGCCAACCTGAGCGAGAAATCGAGCAATAAGAGGATTTGATGCATTTAAACATATCAAGTCCGCAGTAGTATTGCTACGGACTTTTCTTGTATCCAAAATTGATATTCCAAGGAGGAAAACTTAGTGGAGAAATTATTATTTACTTCTGAATCAGTAACTGAAGGCCATCCGGACAAGATGTGCGATGCCATTTCCGATGCGATTCTGGACGCCCTTATGGCTCAGGATCCAATGAGCCGTGTAGCCTGTGAAACATGCACGACAACAGGACTTGTTATGGTGATGGGTGAGATCACAACAAGCGCATATGTGGACATCCAGAAGCTTGTGCGTGAGACGGTAAGAGAAATCGGTTATGACCGGGCGAAATACGGTTTTGACTGCGATACCTGCGGAGTTGTGGTTGCCATTGACGAGCAGTCTACAGATATCGCTATGGGCGTGGATAAGGCTCTGGAAGCGAAAGAAAATAAGATGACGGATACGGAACTGGGCGCAATCGGAGCCGGGGACCAGGGCATGATGTTCGGTTTCGCAAGCAATGAGACGGAGGAGTACATGCCGTATCCGATCGCATTAGCACATAAGCTGGCCCGCCGGCTGACAGAGGTGCGCAAAGACGGCACCCTCACTTATCTCCGTCCTGACGGAAAGACACAGGTCACTGTGGAGTATGATGAAAACGGCAGACCGGTGCGGCTGGATGCGGTTGTACTTTCCACGCAGCACGATGAGAATGTGACTCAGGAACAGATTCATGAAGATATTAAAAAGTATGTATTTGATCCGGTTCTTCCGGCTCATATGGTGGATGAAAACACCAGATTTTACATCAATCCCACAGGGCGTTTCGTAATCGGCGGACCTCACGGGGACAGTGGTTTGACAGGACGTAAGATCATTGTAGATACTTATGGCGGATATGCCCGTCACGGCGGCGGAGCATTTTCAGGAAAAGACTGTACGAAAGTGGACCGTTCAGCAGCCTATGCGGCCCGTTATGTGGCGAAGAACATGGTTGCGGCAGGACTGGCTGACAAAGTTGAGATCCAGCTTTCCTATGCTATCGGCGTTGCGCACCCGACATCAATTATGGTGGATACCTACGGAACCGGTAAATTGAGCAACGAAAAACTGGTGGAAATCATCCGTGAAAACTTTGATTTAAGACCGGCCGGCATTATTAAAATGCTGGATCTGCGCCGTCCGATTTATAAGCAGACAGCGGCTTACGGACACTTTGGAAGAACGGATTTGGATCTTCCATGGGAAAAACTGGATAAGGTGGAGTTATTGAAGAAATATCTGTAATTGATATAACAGTAAAATTTTATAATAGTTTTAGAAACAGTCAGGGCTGGATATGGTATAATATGAACAGTTATACCATATCCGGCTCTGTCTGTTTTTTTTATGCCGTTTCAGCGGTCCGCGTAAGGCGGTGCAGCTTTGGGGCAGGATTTATTGTGGAGCCGGGACAGCTAATTAGAAAAAGGGGTAATGCAATTATGAAATTAAAGACGCGTCTGGCATTAGCCTTTGTGATTATAACCGTGGTACCATTGCTGCTGATCTATGTGTCGGTTTTAGGTCTTAGCAGCTATCAGATGAATTCGTTCAGGAAAGCCTATGGCCTGACGGAACGGGTGGAGTTATTCGGCGGCAACTCTCTCCAGATATTCAACCGGCTGACGAGACAGCTTCAGGAACAGATAAAAAGCAATATAAAACAGAATCCGGAACGCTTTGAGGACATGGACTATCTTGATAAAATCAATCAGGATCTGCTTTCGAAGTATTCCTATTTAATTGTAAGAAAAGATCAGGATATTATCTATATCGGAGAACAGGAATTGAGCCAGGAAGACGATCTGGTATCCAGACTGCCCAAGTATGGGGATATGGAAGCGGATATTGAGGGCGGCATTTATCTGGATGGGGATACGCAGCATTTGGTAAAGCAGATGGATTTTGTATATCCGGATAAGTCGGAGGGCAGTTTATTCATTATTTCCCAGGTAGATGATTTTGTGCCGGAAGTTAAGTCCATGTTCAGTGAGATGCTGATGTCCGGTGTTCTGATTCTGATTTTGACCGGGGTGATTCTGACCTTTTGGGTTTACCAGTCCATTTTAAAACCGTTAGGGCGGCTTCAGGAGGCGACTAAGAAGATCAGGGACGGCAATCTGGAATTTACATTGGAAGTGGAAGCGGACGATGAGATCGGCCTGCTGTGCCAGGATTTTGAAGAGATGAGAATCCGGCTGAAGGAATCCGCAGAACAGAAGCTGGAATACGACAAGGAGAATAAGGAGCTGATCAGCAACATTTCCCATGATCTGAAAACGCCGATTACCGCCATTAAAGGCTATGTGGAAGGAATTATGGACGGCGTGGCATCCTCACCGGAAAAGCTGGATAAATACATCCGCACCATATATAATAAAGCCAATGATATGGACCGGCTGATCGACGAGCTGACATTTTACTCCAAAATCGATACCAACAAGATACCGTATACATTTTCCAAGATTAATGTGGCACAATATTTCAGAGATTGTGTGGAAGAAGTTGGTCTGGATATGGAATCCCATAATATAGAGCTGGGGTATTTCAACTATGTGGACGAAGACGTCCAGGTAATTGCGGATGCGGAGCAGATGAAGCGGGTGATCAACAACATCGTGGGCAATTCGGTGAAATATCTGGACAAAAAGAAGGGGATTATCAACATCAGGATCAAGGATGTAGGCGACTTCATCCAGGTGGAGATAGAAGATAATGGAAAAGGGATTGCGGCAAAGGATCTGCCCAATATCTTCGACCGTTTTTACCGGACAGATTCATCCAGAAACTCTTCCCAGGGAGGAAGCGGAATCGGGCTTTCCATCGTGCGGAAGATCATTGAAGACCATGGGGGAAGGATCTGGGCAACCAGTAAGCTGGGGATTGGAACAGAAATTCATTTTGTATTGAGAAAATATCAGGAGGTTATTCAGGATGAGTAAGATATTAATTATAGAGGACGAAGAAAGCATTGCGGAGCTGGAGAAAGATTATCTGGAATTGAGCGGGTTTGAGGTTGAGATTGAAAACAGCGGTGAATCCGGTCTTAATAAAGCTCTGCATGAGGAATTTGATCTGGTGATCCTGGACCTCATGCTGCCGGGAATTGACGGCTTTGAGATCTGCCGCCGGGTGAGGGAAGTGAAGAATACTCCTATCATCATGGTATCCGCTAAGAAAGAGGATATTGATAAAATCCGCGGTCTGGGGCTTGGAGCGGACGACTATATGACAAAGCCCTTCAGCCCAAGTGAACTGGTAGCCCGTGTAAAAGCCCATCTTTCCCGTTATGAGCGGCTTATCGGCAGCGGAGTTCCCGATAATGAGATTATCGAGATCCGCGGGCTGAAAATCGACAAGACAGCCCGCCGGGTATGGATTAATGGGGAGGAGAAAAACTTTACCACCAAGGAATTTGACCTGCTGACATTTTTGGCCCAGAATCCAAACCATGTATTTACCAAGGAAGAGCTGTTCAGCAAAATCTGGGATATGGAATCCATCGGGGATATCGCCACCGTGACGGTCCATATTAAGAAGATCCGGGAGAAAATCGAGTTCAATACGGCTAAACCGCAGTATATTGAGACGATTTGGGGAGTCGGGTACCGGTTTAAGGTGTAAACTTGATGGAACACATAATTTTGTGTATAATGATTATAGCTAAGAAAGTAGTTAAGACCATGTGGTCACAAAGCGAAATCCCGTGTATGCCAGTACACGGGATTTCATTTTAGGTTAGCTGTCTTTATGCTTTCTGTCTAATCATTTGCATATGTAGTAGCCAGCTACACTTGCCATGACAGAAAAGATGAAAGTAGTTAAAAATTCCATGCGGTCACATCCTCTCTGCTGGAGAGAGTCGACAGCAATTCTATTGTATCGTATTAATATGAAAACGTCTATGGACCCGCCGCCGCAGTTTTGTGCACGAATGTCGGTTTCGCAATCCATTTCCCCGTAAAGTCTTGGAATTTTTGGCACCGGATGTTAGAATTATTTTATCGTAACAGTCCAGACGATGAACCGTCTGAACTGTTACATTTCAACTGTAATTTAACTATTTTGGCGGGGAAGTGGATGTGATATCATGAAATACCTTGAAACAAATCCTGAATTTTACAAAAAAGCGGCGGCTATCGCGATTCCGATTACGCTTCAGAACCTGATTACCATAGGAATCAACATGATGGATACCATTATGCTGGGATCTCTGGGGGAAACGGCATTATCGGCGTCATCTCTGGCCAATCAATTCATTAATTTATTCCATATCTGCTGTATGGGAATCGGTATGGGGGCAGCGGTTTTGACTGCGCGGTATTGGGGAAAGAAGGATATGTATTCCCTGAAAATGGCCATAACGATTGCGATCCGTTTCTGTCTTGTTTTTGCGTCTGTATTCACAGCTCTGGCGGCCTTTATGCCGGAGACAATTCTGCGCCTTTATTCAAAGGAAAGCCAGGTGATAACGCAGGGGGCAGTGTATTTGAAATGGTCTGTGCTGACATTTGCATTTATGGGATTGTCGCTGATTACAACCAACATCATGAGAAGCGTGGATCTGGTGCGGATTCCCCTCTATACATCTGTAATCGCCTTTTTTGTAAATATCGGGGCAAACTATACATTTATATTCGGTAAATTCGGAGCGCCCCGTATGGAAGTGGCCGGGGCTGCTTTGGGAACTGTGATCGCCCGTTTTTTTGAATTCGGCATCATATGCGGGTATTTTATTTTTGTCAATAAAACGGTCAGGTACCGGCTGAAGAACTTATTGTCGCCCTGTAAGGCTCTGCTCAAAGAATACTTCCGGGTCAGTATACCGGTTTTGATCAGCGACAGCCTTTTGGGAATGGGCAATAACATGGTGGCAATGGTTATGGGGCACATCGGAGCCAGTTTTGTTTCCGCCAATGCCATAACCAT
>JAGZXV010000157.1 GCA_018378255.1 Clostridiaceae bacterium
GCCGGATACCTTTTCGTCCAGGATGCCGGCCTTTACCGGAACCGTACTGGAAGCAGGAAAGAAGGGGATCCGGCCATGCGGCCACACAAAGAAGATCTGTATGATCTGCCGGAGAAAGTATCTGGTGGATGACAGGAGAAAGCAGTGTGTCTGCGGCGGGCATCTCTACATGATGAATGATTATTACCATCCGGAGGTGAAGGGAGGGGATGCCGATGGAAATGAGCGTGGAAGAGCTCAGCCAGATCTATTACATCAACAAGGAGATCAAAAGCCTTCAGCTGGAATTGGCCCAATTGAGACAAAAGAATTTCTATAAGCCTAATGTCATAACGGACATGCCGCGAGGTGGTGAGCATGAGGAGCAGAACCTTGAGTATGTGAATGATGTGATGATGTTGGAAGATTTGATAAATTACAGTCTGAGGAAGCTCCAGTATGAGCGCAAGAAGATAGAGGAGTTTTTGAATACTGTTGAAGATGCAGATTTACGATTAATAATGAGATTAAGAGCAGTTAATAACATGAAATGGGAAGATATAGGTAGGGAATTGGGAATGGAGAGGACTACGGTTTCAAAGAAATTTTATAAATATTTTCGTGAACACTAAATTTCCCACAATTCCCATGGAGGATGTGTTATCTTAGTATCATGGATTTAGGTGAAAGAGCTTGAATCCATAACCTCCTCCCATAAATGAATATTTTATCTCCACGAGAAAGCGCCTGTCGGTTGATGGGTGCTTTTTTGTTAGGAAGAATAGAAAGGGTGTTAAAGAATCAGTGAATTCTTATAGACAAAAACGCAATTATGAAAATCTACAAAAGAGAATATATACCGGTACAGGAAAGTATGACATACCGGTACTGGAACCTACACAATTCGATGGCGATTGTTCTTTTGTTGGATTTAACTATGCGAAGCAGACTGGTGACAAAAATAAATATGGTGTTCATTTTTTTGTGGATGATTATCAATTTATTCGTTTATGGAATAACATTGACCGCTATTTGGAACTTTTAAGTCAATTCAAATATGTTTTGACACCAGATTTCAGTACATATACAGATTTTCCGATGGCAGTTCAAATATATAATCATTACCGCAAGCACTGGATTGGTGCTTATTTACAGGAAAATGATATCCAGGTGATTCCTACTATATCATGGAGCACGGAGGAAAGTTTTAAATGGTGTTTTGATGGAGAACCAGTACATTCAGTAATGGCAGTATCGTCTATTGGAACCCAAAATAGTAATGAACGAAAAAGGTTATTTTTGAATGGATACAATAAAATGCTTGAAGTATTAGAACCAACGACAGTTCTCTTTTTTGGTGATATTCCATCGGAATGCCATGGAAATGTCCTAAGCGCTACAACATTACAAGAAAGATTTAGAAAATAATTTTGTACAGTGAGAAGGCAGGTGATATAATGGGAGGAAGAGGTAGTTCAAGTGGAATGTCAGGCAAACTGCCTAATTATAAAAATGCGGTTATCTCAAGGGATAAGTTGAAAAACTATATTCTAAATCCTAATAAGGATCCTGCCAAGAGTAAATTTTTCAATAGTATTGGATATAATATGAAAAATTATCGGCAATTGGAAGCGGATATTCGTGAGGGGTTATCCAAAAATAATGCGGTAGAATATAAAGAGAACAAATACGGGAATAAAGCATTTAGCGTTACTATGGAATTAGGAATTGGAAAAAAGAGGCAGACAGTAACTGGGTGGCAAATTGATAATGGAGACAATAAACCAAGATTTATTACAGCGCGTCCTGAAAGATAGGGGGAGGAATCAATGTTTAAATTGTATGATAAGGTTAAAATAAAAAGAAGTGGAAAAACAGGATTTGTTGTTTTAATTGATGATGACAAGGGAAGAAAGCCGCCAATTTATTTCATTGAAATATCTCAGGAGGAAAAGTTAGACAGCGATGAAGAAAATCTAATCTGGTTAGAGGAAGAAGATTTAGAAATAATAAAAAGATAGTTTTAATATTAGACACTTGTCACGTAGAGACGGGTGTTTTTTATTGAATGTAACAGTATCTGCCCTTTTATACAAGTTTTCCAAAATTAACTTTTAGAAAGAAGGTGAGCATGACGGCATTAACTGAACAGAGAAAAATGTTTATAGATGAATATCTTAAATTACGTTGTAAAAATGCCACACAGGCAGCAATTAATGCAGGGTATAGCAAAAAGTCAGCATCACAGCAAGCCAGTGATCTCCTGAAGATCCCTGAAGTTTCAGACTATTTAAACGATCAAAAAAGACTGATAGAAAGTGAATTAAGACAGGAATTTATTTTTGATGCTACAGAGGCAAGAAAAGTTATGTATAAAATAATGACAGATGATAGTGCGGAAAATAAGGACCGCCTAAGTGCTGCAAAAGATTTTCTTGATAGGGCTGGTTTTAAAGCAGTGGATAGAATGGAGTTGTCTGGTAGTTTGGAGAATGAAAAGACCAAACTGGATGACCTTCTCCAGCAGATGCGTGGTGGTGGATAATGAGCGATTTGAGATTACTTCTGTCAGATAAGTACAAAGCATTTATCCGGTGCAATGCCCCTGTGGAATTCCTTGAAGGCACGACAGCGGCAGGTAAAACGACTGTGGGATTGTATAAGTTCATGCTGAAGGTAGCAGAATCCCCGAAGAAGCTTCATATCCTGGCTGCTGATGATACCGGAACAGCTGAAAAAAACATCATTCAAAAGGATCTGGGAATCCTGGATGATTTTGGAATCCTGGTTGAATATAACGGAAGCGGAACCAAGGATGATAAGATTCCTCACCTTATTTTTCATACTTTAAGTGGTGACAAGACCATATATGTCCTGGGGTATGGAAATAAAAAGAAATGGAAAAAAGCACTGGGTGGGCAGTATGGCTGCCTCTATATCGATGAGATCAATACGGCAGATATCGATTTCGTCCGTGAGGCAATGATGAGGGCCGATTACACAATGGCTACTCTCAACCCGGATGATCCCAACTTGGATGTTTACAAAGAATACATCAACCATTCTCGCCCCCTGCCAGAATGGGAAGAAGAGACGCCGCAAGAAATAAAAGATGAATTGAAGGAAGAACCAAAACCCGGGTGGGTGCATTGGTTCTTTTCTTTTGCTCATAACCTGGGGTTGCCGCCGGAGAAATTGGATCAGATCATTCAGAATACGCCAGTGGGAACGAAGATCTGGAAGAACAAGATCCAGGGCCTGCGAGGTAAGGCAACCGGCCTGATCTTTCCTAACTTTGACCGGAAAAAACATGTGGTTACAGCGGTGTGGGTGAAGCAGCAGATTAAAAATGGGAAAATAAAGATCAAGAAATTCAGCGCTGGTCTGGATACATCGTATTCCAGTAAGTCTCCGGATACAATCGCCATGATCTTCCAGGCAGTCACCATGGATCGGCGCCTGCTGGTTCTGGATGAGAAGGTATACAGCAACGCAGACCTGTCCCAGCCCCTGGCACCGTCGGATACAGCTGTGAAATTCGTGGAATTCCTGGAACGGAACCGCCGGGAATGGGGCTTTGCCAAGGATGCGTTCATTGATTCAGCGGACCAGGCAACGATCACAGAGCTGCGCAAATACAAGCGGCTGCATGGCTGTTTGTATAACTTCATTGACGCTTACAAGAAAGTGGAGATTCTGGATCGTATTAAGCTCATGCTTGGCTGGATCCAGCAAGGATGTTATCTGGTGGTGGATACCTGCACAGAGCATCTTGGTGAATTGGATCAGTACTCGTGGGATGAGGAGAAAGAGAGGCCTGAGGACCGTAACGATCATACAATTAACAGTTCGCAGTATGGCTGGATTCCATACCGCAATTTGATCGGATTTGAGGAGGAAAAATAGATGACAAAATTTGAAGTGCTTAAAGCAATTAACGGGATAAAGGAGTTCTCTAATCTGACTTTTGATCTTGTTAAAATAGCTGATTCTCCAGAGAAATTGCAGGAGATACTTTCAGAGGAACTAACAGAAGAAGGGCTGCGAACAATTCAGTCCGTAGCCCACTCAGGTAACTATCCGTTGTCTTTTGTTGGCAAACAATAATGACATCCATTTGGATTGCTGATATTTTCTACTAAAACAGCATGTACTTGGGCCTCATCAAATGAGTCAGTCATGTAGATGTGTTCTGGTTTTATAGCATTGATTTGGCATGATGTATTTTCTTTATCCAGATCATGAATTTCCCCAGTATTTGTGTTTAGGAGATATCGCTTTCCATTAAAGGGTGACTGGTACCTGCGCATATTTGGTTCCCTCTTTCTTTTGTACTTGGTGCTGGCACACCTGTACTTAAATTATAAGAGCTTTACCAGGAGTTGACAATAGGAGGTATAGAAATGAGGTGGTTATCAACATTGAATAATAATATTAAACGGGGAATACGCAGCTGGCTGCAGATCCAGCCTTCCAACCCCTACAGCATACAGATCCAGGAAACCATGGATTTTGAACTTCATGCAATCCGGAACCGTATCTGGTACCGGGGAGACGGAAACGAACTGGAACAAATGTACCAGCAGAGCCCGGAATATGCAGACAAATATAAGTTTTGGGCCAGTAAATGTTCACCTGGCATGGAGATGCGTAAAATTCATACCGGTCTTCCGGGGCTGATTGTACAGGTTCTGTCTGGTATCGTGATGGCAGATATGAACGATTTTGAATTCGATAAACCGCCCCAGGAACAGCTTTGGAAAGAGATTGAGAAACGGTCAAAGTTTCGGAAGAAAATGAAGAAATCTCTGAAAGAGATCCTGTTTGTTGGGGATGGCGCATGGAAAATAACAATCAATACAAAGAAAAGCCCATATCCGATTCTACGGTGGTATCCTGGCGACCGGGTAGAATTTGTGTACGATGAAGACGAATTGCAGGAGGTAGTGTTTAAGACGCTGTATACGGATCATGGACAGCGATATATCCTTTACGAACATTACGGATATGGGTATATCCAAAATGAACTATACCAGGGAGACAGCCAGGTGGATATAAAAACTATCCGGGCAACCAGTAACATCACTGATTTAAAATTCGATTCTTCTGTCATCCTGGCCGTGCCGCTCAAGGTTTATGATTCAGCCAAATATGAAGGCCGCGGCGGAAGTATATTTGATGGAAAGTTGGATAGTTTTGATGCATTTGACGAAACCTGGAGCCAGTGGATGGATGCTCTGCGGGCCGGTAGGGCTAAAGAGTATATACCGGAATGTTTTCTACCGCGCAACCCAAATACCGGAGAAGTATTAAAGCCGAATCATTTTGACAATCGGTATATTCAGACCGATCAGGATATGGGGGAGAGCGCACAGAACAAAATTGACGTGGAACAGCCGGCGATTCCGCATGACAGTTATCTGGCATCTTATGTGACTGCGCTGGATCTGTGTCTTCAGGGAATCATAAGTCCTTCTACCCTTGGTATCGATGTCAAGAAACTGGACAATGCTGAAGCGCAGCGTGAAAAAGAGAAAGCCACACTCTATACCCGGAATGATATCGTGGAAGCTTTACAGGAGACACTTCCGGAACTGGTGAATGCTGCTGTCAATGCCTATAATATCCTGATGAATAAAACTGTGGAAGAAGTTACGGTGGATATTCCCTTTGGAGAATATGCCAACCCGTCATTTGAAAGCCAGGTGGAAACCCTTTGCAAAGCCCGGCCAGGAGCCAGCATCATGAGTATTGAAGCCCAGGTAGAAGAAATGTGGGGAGACAGCAAAGACGAGGCATGGAAGACGGAAGAGGTTGCCCGTTTGAAAGCGGAACAAGGCATAGCCGATGTGGAGGAGCCGGGAGTGAATATGGATAGTCTGAATATGGAACCAGTTCCGAACCAAAAGCCTGAAATGAACATGAATCTTCTTAATGGGGCACAGATTTCTTCTCTCATGAATGTAATAAAAATGGTTAAAGAAGGCAGTGTTTCCAGAAATGAAGCGATTTCTATCATAACAGCAACGTTGGGAATTTCCAGGGAGAATGCGGAAAGCTTTATTGAGGAGGGGGTAAAAACAGATGTTGGTATTACTCGGAAAACGAACTTATCTAATGAGTCAAAGGGCATATCAAAAATTCCTTGATGAGGTGGCAAGTCCGGAGGTTCCTTTTGGGATTTATGCAGTAGAAAAGGATGGGCAGTCAGAGATAAGGCTGGATCGCTGCAAAAGCATGACACAGCTGAAAAAACTCACCCGGCAGTTTACAGCACAGGGATTTAAGGTTTATGCAAATGGGAGGTGATTCCGGTGACCGAATATGATATTGGCACCGCCTTTGATGCCATAGAACAGGAATTAATCGCTTCTATGATCCGCAATATGGATCGTCATCGGGTGGAAGAAACCGATATGGGGATCGAGTGGAGCCAGTGGCAGACAGAACAATTGAAAGCGCTGGAAAAGTACAAAATAGAGAACCGGAAACGCTACAACAAGCAGTTTAAGGATATTAATACACAGATCAGTGAATTAATCTGGCAGGCTAGACAGAAGGGCAGCATGGAACAGGAAATACAGATCCTGAATGCCATAAAGCACGGTTTTAAAGGTATAAAGAAGGTCAGCCGCGGAGCTGCCGGTGAGTTCTTCAAGCTGAATACTCGGAAATTAGAGGCGCTGGTAAAGGCGACTACCAGCGATATGGAGAAAGCAGAGACGGCGGTCTTACGGATGGCAGATGATGAGTACCGTAAGGCCATTTTTAATGCTCAGGTTTATTCGAATACTGGCGCCGGAACGTATGAAAAGGCTGTGGATATGGCAACCAAGGATATGCTTTCCCGTGGCCTGAATTGTGTGGAATACGCCAATGGAGCCCGCCACACCCTGGCAGATTACGCAGATATGGCGATCCGAACAGCCAGTAAACGGGCCTATCTCCAGGGAGAAGGTGAGAAGCGGCAGGAATGGGGGATATCCACCGTTATCATGAATAAACGTGGAAATCCCTGTCCGAAATGCCTTCCTTTTGTGGGGAAGGTCTTGATTGATGATGTGTGGAGCGGTGGGAGCCGGAAGGACGGCAAGTATCCGCTGATGAGCACGGCTATTGCGGCAGGGCTGTATCATCCAAGATGCAAAGACAGCCACACTACATATTTCCCTGGAATCTCCACAGCAGATGACACATGGACGAATGAGGAACTGGAAGCGGTCGGAGAAGTAAACAAGCAGGAAGCGGAGAGGCAATATGCGGCACGGCAGGAAGAGAAGTTTGGGAGGTTGGCGGAATACTCACTGGATCCAGGAAATAAACAAATATACAAGCAAAAAGAAAAAGAGTGGAAACGTAGGCTTGCCAAGTATCGCCACTCTGATATAATAAAAACAGAGGGCTGGTCAGATGATGCAATTGAAAGACGCAGGCTTGATGAGGCTTCCATCGCTGGGCACAAGAGCGAGTACGGGATATTGTATGATGCGAAAGGAAATAAGCTATTTAAGAAGCATGGTGGGAAGGACGAGATCGTGTATACAGACGTAGAAGTTGCGATGATGAGAGATGGCGTGCTTACGCATAACCATCCACATGGGGCTACTTTCACGGTTGATGACATTGATATGTTCGGCAGGACAGGATTGGCAGAGCTACGTGCCGTTGGGCGAGATGGGGTGTATGTAATCAGACAGCCAGATGTTTGGCCCGAGGAAATCAACACATTTGATAAACTTGAAAAGGAGTATTCATCAATCAAGTTATCGTTGCAGAAGGGTATGTATGATGAGTTCTTGTCTGGACGGATTACATCGGATGAGGATTATTCAATAGAGTATCAGAAACGTATCTTGGAAATATTTACGTCTAAGTATGGTTTCACATACTTCATGGAGGAAAAGTGATGGAGGAAAAGTGATGGAAAGAAAGAGGGTTAGCTTTAGGGATATGGATCGGCCGATTGATGAGTATCCTAAGGGGACTGTCTTCGCGCAGGATCACGATGATGTCGTGATTCCGATGCCGACAAAGGAAGAATTGGAAAAATTTAAGAAGGAAAAAGACACCACCAGTCAGTAATGGCCGGTGGTATTTTATTTGTTGCGATATCCCAACAGCATCAAAACACGCAGGGAAATCCTGGGTGTTATTTTTATGCCCAAACACGAGCACGGCTTAAAAATCTGCGTGGCCGGTGACACCGATGACAATGGATCAAGCAGTAAAGAGTGACACTCTCATAAATGGAAAGGAGCAATCAGGATATGAAAAAAATGAACCTACAGTTATTTGCAGAACCAGCAGGAGGAACCGGAGGAGCAGAGCCGCCGGCAGCAGGACAGAGCCCGCAGAATACGCCGACCGGGAACCAGCCTTCCACAGCGCCGCAGATTGATTACGCAAAGATCCAGCAGATGCTGGACGGCACCCTGGCGGCAAAAGAAGATACTGCTTTGAAAGCTTACTTTAAACAGCAGGGGCTCAGCCAGGAAGAAGCTGAACAGGCCATGGCAGCTTTCAAGCAGCAGAAAGCAGCTCAACAGCCGGACGTTGGCGCGCTTCAGACACAAATGGTCCAGGCTCAGGCAGCGGCCCAGCAGGCGCAGATCCAGGCAGCAGCCACCATGACGGCTGTAACTCTTGGCATCGATGCAAAAACGATCCCGTATCTTCTCAAAATGGCAGATTTAAGCCAGGTTATGGGGCAGGATGGGAAAATCAACGAAGAAACATTAAAAACGGCTCTAAACAAGGTTCTGGAAGATATACCGGCCTTAAAACCACAGCCTGGACAGGCAACCGGTTTTATCCAGGTAGGCGCTTCCGGTTCCGGCCAGCAGACGCAGACAACCGATGATGCCCTGAAAAAGGCGTTCGGACTTTAAAGAAAGAGAGGATTTAACACATGGCAGTATATGATTACGCTACTACCTTTACACAGCTTTTACAACAGAAATACGCAAAGGAACTCTGTTCTGATGCATTGACACAGAGCAACCCACAGGTGAAGTTTATCAATGCACAGACGATTAAGCTCCCAACAATGACCGTTTCCGGTTACAAAGACCATACGAGGACACCGGGATTTAATACCGGAATACTGAGCAACAGTTGGATTCCGAAGAAGCTGGAGCATGACAGGGATATTGAGTTCTGGGTGGATCCTATGGACATCGATGAAACCAATCTTACGCTGTCTGTGGCGAATATTCAGAATGAATTTGAGACGACACAGGCGATACCGGAAAAGGATTCCTACCGTTACTCCAAACTTCACGCAGAGCTGACAACGTATTCCGGCCGGATCAGTACCGATGTGATTACGGCAGCAAACTTCCTGGAAGCTTTCGACGAGGAAATGGCACGAATGGATGAGGCAGGTGTACCAGAAGAAGGCAGAATGCTGTATGTAACGCCTACCATGAATAAAATTATCAAAGAAGCGGAGGGCCTGCAGCGTGTAATGACTGTGACATCTCCGTCTACCATCAACCGCAAAGTGCATAGCTTAGACGATGTAACCATTAAAATGGTGCCTGCAGCCCGCATGAAAACGAAGTATGATTTCACGAATGGCTGCGTAGCTGCCGCAGATGCAAAACAGATCAACTGGATTCTGATCCATACGTCCTGTGTGGTATGCCGTGATAAATACAGCTATATCAAGCTGTTTACACCGGGAACAGACAGCCGCACTGCTGATGGTTATCTGTATCAGAACCGCAACTATGGGGATCTGTTCCTACTTGAAAAGAAAATCGAAGGCTGTGCTATGAATGTAGAAGCAGCAGGCGCATAAGGAGGGCTAACAGATGAAAGCGGTAAAAGGAAACAAGGAATATATGATTGATGAAAGCCAGCAGAAAGGATATCAGGATAGTGGATTTGACATCCTAGATGATGCGGGTATCGTGATCGCCTATGGGCGAGGGAAAACAGTTCCATTTAGCGATTATGTGAAGGCTGTGGAAGAAATAGAGCGGCTTCACAAGCGAATCGCCGAACTGGAGGCAGAAAAGGAGATTCCAAAAGAAGAGATCCCAAAAGAGCCAGAGAAGAAAGCAGGTACAAAGAAAGCGGGTGAATGAGGTGCCCTACGAACCATATGTAACACCGGAGTATTATATCGATGATTACAAAGGGGATACAATTCCGCCTGACCAGCTTGTTAAGTTCCTTCATCAGGCCAGCCGCCATATTGATTCCCTGACTTACAACCGGATTGTAGGGCAGGGATTTTCCAATTTAACTTCCTTCCAGCAGGACATGATCCGGGAAGTGGTCTGCCGGCAGGCTGACTTTGAATATGAGAATGTCGATGAGATTGACACGATCCTTCAGACCTACAGTATCAACGGCGTATCAGCACAATTCGGTAAATCTTGGAATGTCTTCACTGACAAGGGGACAGCCATGAAGCGGGATGTGTATGCTCTGCTGTCCCAAACGGGCCTGTGCAGCCGGTTAGCGAGGTGAGAGGATGAAATATCCATGTTTAGTACCCAAAAGGCTGTGTAAGGTTCCTGTGCATGTACATTTAGAATCTGAGGAACTAACAAACCTGGGGGAACCGGCCCTGGTTCTGGATCAGGATCTGATGTGCAATTTTCAAGACCAGGCTAAGACGATACTGACAGCAGAAAAGAAACTGGTGCAGATCACTGGTACAGCGCTTTTTCCAGGAGACATTGCCCCGGATTTTCCCACGCTAAGCGGCGGTACCGTCATTGTATTTGGAGAGGAAAGGCGGATTGAACAGGGAATGAAGGCCAGGAATCCGGACGGATCAGTGAATTACTGCCAGTTGGAGGTGGTCTGATGAGAGTAACATCCAGAGTAAAAATGAATATGCCCCGGGTCAAACAACTTACCCAGGCATCGGTTAAGACCCTGGAGATGACGGCGGAAGCACTGCATACCGAAGTAGTACAGGCGCAGGTAATGCCGTTTGATGGAGGCCATTTACAGGAAGACAGTACGTTTGTTGATTACAGTGATTCCCAGAGCGGTCGGGTGACGCTGGTGTCCAGCACTCCCTATGCGCGGCGTTTATATTATCATCCGGAATATAATTTTCAGACAGATGAGAACTCATTCGCAGGAGGTGAATGGTACCAGCCTTGGCTGCCTGGTGGAAAAAGCGAAAATTTTGCAAGGGATGCATTTAAGAAAATTTATAAGAAAGTAGGTGGTCTCTGATGTTGGCTTTAAAGGATATTAGAGAATACATATCCGGCTTCCAAATAACTGACGACAGTAATGTTTATATCGGAAAACTGGACAATAAGAAGCAGAAGTCCGTCGGTGTTTATAGCCGGAAACAGGAGGGGAAGCCTGTGAACTCCCTTGGAGGCCTGGACTGTACTACCTATGGAATCCGTTCTGTGTCGCTTCTGCTCCATTGGAATAAAAGTCAAACAGAATCAGAGACAGCAGCCTATGAACTATATGAAAAATTGAGAGGATCCAGGCCAGTTACCATCGGAGATGCAGCAATTAATTTTATCTCCCTGCAGGTTCCCGAACCGGTAGACGTAGGGACAGATGATAATGGTGTTTATGAGTATGTGATCTGGCTGGATTTTATTTATAACAGGGAGATACCCTAAAAACGGAAAGGAGTTATATAAAATGACAGAAAGTGCAGCAAAAGTATATCCGGTCTATGATAATAAATTCAAGATCGGTACAGCAGGCCTTGAAAGTACAGAGGCTGAGATGTTAATCATTGCAAACCTGGAAAATTTTGCTCCGTCGATTGATGGCGGTGTGGAGGAATGGAATGCAATGGAGCATGGAGGATGGGGCGACGCCATGATGACCTCCAAGAAATTGTCCTTCAGCTTTAGCGGAAAAAGGACCTATGGAGATCCCGGAAATGATTATGTGGCAGGCCTTGCCTGGAAGTCCGGCAATGATGTTGTTACGAAATTTGAATGGGAACTGCCATCCGGAGCCAAGGTAACCTTCAACTGCATCGTTAATGTGACGACCCCGGGTGGCGGCGATTCAACTGCGATTGACGGTCTGGAGTTTGAGGTGCATTGCAAAGGCAGACCAACTTTTACAGCGGCTCCGAATCTGTCTGTATAACCGAAACAATTAAACTGTGTGATTAAGCCTGTGGAAATTTCGCGGGCTTTTTTGAAGGAGAAATAAGTCATGGCAAAAATAGTAGATATTACAGATAAGCTGACGTTCGACGGGAACCCATCTCTGGCAATTAAAGGAAAGCAGTTAGAGGTTAATGCGGATGCACCAACCATGCTGAAGGTCATGGGGCTGATGGGAAATGGTGATCCGGGACCGAAAGAGATTGTGGATATGTACGAGATGATGTTCCCGGAGGAGGCTCAAAAAGAGATTGAGAAACTGAAGCTGAACTTCAGTGATCTGGTCACTGTGGTAGAGACAGCTGTTGGTTTAATCATTGATAGCGATGGTGACATCCAGGGAGAGCGATGACCCGTACTATGACCTTTTTGAAGACTGGGACCTGATTGTTTCCAGTTTCTTGTCACAGTACGGGTTAAGAATACGGACCAAAGAATTTGAATCCGTCACTTGGGATGAATTTAAAGCCCTTCTGGCCGGGATTGCTCCAGAAACCCCATTAGGGCGCATTGTAGCGATCCGGTCAGAAACGGATAAGAAGGTAATCAAGCAGTTTTCCAGGGACCAGAAGCGGATTTATGATAAATGGCGCAGCCACAAAGCCGCATCAATGACGCCGGAGACCTACGCTGAACAGATGGCATCCCTTGAAAAAATGTTTGAACAGCTATGCAGATAGAGGAGGTGAAATTATATGCCAGGTAGTAGTGCGGGCCAGATTGAACTTGATCTTGTTGTGAATCAGAACCAGTTCCAGCGGCAGATGTCAGGGATACAGGGGCTTGCGAAGAAGGCAGGGGCGGCGCTGGCCGCAGCCTTTGCGGTTAAGAAAATCGTTGATTTTGGCGCCCAGTGTATCAAACTGGGATCCGATCTGGCGGAAGTTCAGAACGTAGTAGATGTCACATTCACCCAAATGTCGAATCAGGTTAACAAATTTGCCCAGGACGCAGCGGCATCTTTTGGACTGTCTGAAACCATGGCAAAGAAATTCACCGGTACATTTGGAGCCATGGCGAAAGCATTTGGCTTTAATGAACAGGCGGCCTATGAGATGTCGACAACACTGACGGGGTTATCCGGTGATGTGGCATCTTTTTATAACATCAGCCAGGATGAGGCTTTCACAAAATTGAAATCTGTCTTTACCGGAGAAACAGAAAGCCTGAAAGATTTGGGAATTGTTATGACCCAGGCCGCTTTAGACCAGTACGCGTTGGCAAATGGCTACGGGAAAACAACCCAGGCAATGAGCGAAGGCGAAAAGGTGGCCCTGCGGTATAAATTCGTCACGGACCAGCTGTCTCTTGCTTCCGGTGATTTTATCCGGACATCAGATGGATGGGCCAACCAGGTGAGAGTATTGCAGTTGCAGTTTGACAGCTTAAAGGCCACAATCGGCCAGGGTCTTATCAATGTCCTAACTCCGGTAATCAAAGTAATTAATACTATCATTGGTAAATTGATGAGTTTGGCAAACGCATTCAAATCCTTTACTGAGATGATTACTGGTAAAAAGGGATCTGGAGGCGGTGCAGCTGTGGCGGCTGACGGCATGGCGGCCGTGGCAGATGCCGCAGACAATGCCGGAGTAGCGGCCAGCGGCGCAGGCGGTGCTGCTAAAAAAGCAGCCAAAGATATGAAAAGTATTACAACCGGAATTGATGAATTAAATATTATTCAGAATACGGATTCCGGCGGAGGTTCAGGAACTGGCGGAGGTGGTGCCGGCGGATATGATGTCGATCAGTTTGATATGGGCGAGGCCAATACCGCCGCTATGGATGAGATG
>JAGZXV010000158.1 GCA_018378255.1 Clostridiaceae bacterium
GGCGTCTTCACATACTCTGCTACATTTTTAATATAGTCGCGGTACGGGACATAATAGTTGGTGGCAGTGGAATCAGTGGGCACGCCGTCATGTACGACCACTGTTTGAGGAACCACCACGCGGCTAAGTACAATTTCTCCGCTCTCGCCTACCGGTTTGATTTCCGCTTCTGCGATTTTAGGCGGATAATTTCCATATAGAGTGTGGTCCGGTATTACGATTGGGTTTTCCACCGCCTCCGGATCAGATTCCGGCTCCATGCGGACCGGCTGAATGGCGGTGCTGTCGGGCAAAACTTCCGTACCGGAGATTTCCGATGTTTTAAAACCCGGTGCGGAGATCCTGAGCGTGTATTCTGAATAGGGCTGGTTGATCCCGGGTTCCAGACTGTATTCAATCGGAGGCGCGCCCAGCGCTACCTGTTCTGTCTGACCGGAAGAGTTGGTGCTGACCTGTTCAACAGTGCTTTCCGGATCACCCTTATATGAGATCGTTACGGTGGCATTTTCAATAGGAAAGTTATTTTGGATATTTACGACATTGATCTGCAGTAATCCCTGGGAAGGATTGTCGGCTGAGGTGGCAGAAAGAGAGGGCTTCCTGTTAAAGTTTTTCATAAAATGCTCCAGTTTTTGATGATTACTATTAATATATCTGATATAATCAAATATGTGACTTGTTTTGAAATCATATTTTTTAGTAATAGTTCAGCCGTTCGGAACAGTTACTGTTTTTATACCATAGGAGAGTTTAACCGGCGGCGTTCTTTGTTTAAAAAAAGAGACAAAATTCTTGTAAAAAGTAGTTGAAATATGTCGCAGGATAATGTATAATCTATTCAATTTGGGCATAAATAAATGTCCAGGAAAACAAGCGTTAAGAAAGGAAATGGTACCCCACATGAAAGCTTTTTTAATACTGGAAGATGGCACCGTATTCGAAGGAACGAGTATAGGGTCGACGAAAGAAGTTATAAGCGAAATCGTATTCAATACCTCAATGACCGGTTATCTGGAAGTGCTCACCGATCCGTCCTATGCAGGGCAGGCAGTTGTGATGACTTATCCCTTGATCGGCAACTATGGTATTTGTCATGAAGATATGGAATCATTAAAACCTTGGCCGGATGGCTATATTGTCAGAGAATTATCTAGAGTCCCCAGCAATTTCAGAAGCGAGGATACCATTCAGCATTTCTTAGAGAAACATGATATTCCAGGTATCAGTGGTATCGATACAAGACACCTTACAAAAATTTTAAGAGAAAAAGGAACTATGAACGGCATGATCACCACAAAAGAATATGGTGATTTGAGCGAGCCGGTTTCCCGCATGAAGGGATATACAGTGACAGGCGTGGTGAAAGCGACTTCCTGTAAAGAATCCTATGTGCTGCCGGGAGACGGTAAGAAAGTTGCCCTTTTAGATCTGGGCGCAAAGAATAATATTGCCCGTTCCCTCAATGAGAAAGGCTGTGAGGTGACGGTTTATCCCTGCGATACGACGGCTGAAACTATTTTGGCAGCTCACCCGGATGGAATTATGCTGTCCAACGGCCCTGGAGATCCGAAAGAAAACACTGAGATCATTAAAGAGATCAGAAAACTGTATGAGTCAAATGTGCCGATTTTTGCAATCTGCCTCGGACATCAGCTGATGGCGCTGGCAACGGGAGCCGATACTTACAAATTGAAATACGGTCACAGAGGAGGAAACCATCCGGTAAAGGATCTGGAAACTGGAAGGGTTTACATCTCTTCACAGAACCATGGATATGCGGTGGATACCGACAGTCTGGATGCCAATATCGCTGTTCCGGCATTTGTAAATGTCAATGACGAAACAAACGAAGGTCTGAAGTATACAGGAAAGAACATTTTTACGGTCCAGTATCATCCGGAAGCTTGTCCCGGACCACAGGACTCCAGCTATTTATTTGACAGATTTATTAACATGATGGGAATGGAGGTAAGCGAATAATGCCAAAGAATCCTGATATTAAGAAAGTATTAGTGCTCGGTTCCGGCCCTATCATTATCGGACAGGCCGCGGAATTCGACTATGCAGGCACACAGGCCTGCCGTTCTTTAAAAGAAGAAGGAATCGAAGTAGTGCTGCTCAATTCTAATCCGGCTACTATTATGACGGATAAGGATATCGCAGATAAGGTATATATTGAACCGCTGACACTGGAAGTTGTGGAGCAGTTAATTATGGAAGAAAAGCCGGACAGCGTGCTTCCAACCCTGGGAGGACAGGCCGGACTGAATCTGGCTATGGAACTGGAAGAGGCCGGATTTTTAAAGGCCAACGGTGTGCGCCTGATCGGTACGACGGCGGAAACCATTAAAAAGGCGGAAGACCGTCTGGAATTCAAGAGCACGATGGAGAAGATCGGCGAACCGGTCGCTCCTTCCAAAGTTGTAGAGAATATAGAAGACGGAATCGAGTTCACCAATACCATCGGTTATCCGGTTGTGCTGCGCCCTGCCTATACGCTCGGCGGAAGCGGCGGCGGTATTGCTAAAAACCAGGAAGAGCTGGTTGAGATTCTGGAAAATGGCCTCAGGTTAAGCCGTGTGGGCCAGGTTCTGGTGGAACGCTGCATCGCAGGCTGGAAAGAGATCGAATATGAAGTGATGCGGGACGGCGCAGGCAATGTAATTACCGTATGTAATATGGAAAACATCGACCCTGTCGGCGTTCATACCGGAGACAGCATTGTTGTGGCTCCTTCCCAGACCTTGGGAGATAAAGAGTATCAGATGCTCCGTACATCAGCCTTGAATATTATCACAGAGCTGGGAATTACGGGCGGCTGTAATGTCCAGTATGCCCTTCATCCAACCAGTTTTGAGTACTGTGTAATCGAGGTAAACCCACGTGTAAGCCGTTCTTCCGCCCTTGCATCCAAGGCCACCGGCTATCCCATTGCCAAGGTTGCGGCTAAGATCGCTCTGGGCTATACATTGGATGAAATCAAGAATGCGGTTACGAAAAAGACATATGCCAGCTTTGAGCCGATGCTGGACTACTGCGTGGTTAAGATGCCGAGACTGCCATTTGATAAGTTTATCAGCGCGAAGCGCACCCTGGGAACCCAGATGAAGGCTACCGGAGAGGTAATGAGCATCTGCACAAACTTTGAAGGCGGCCTGATGAAAGCAATCCGTTCCCTGGAACAGCATGTGGACAGCCTGATGTCCTATGATTTTTCCGATCTGGACCAGGATCAGTTATTAGAGCAGCTTTCTAAAATAGATGACAGAAGAATCTGGGTGATTGCGGAGGCTTTAAGAAGGGGTATTTCTTATGAAGTGATCCATGATATCACAAAGATTGACCTCTGGTTTATCGATAAACTCTCCATCATCGTAGAGATGGAACAAGCATTGAAGAAAGGCCCTCTGACTTCTGAACTTTTAAAAGAAGCCAAGAGGATTGAATTCCCGGACAATGTGATCTCCAGGCTGACCGGAATATCTGAAGATGAAATTAAGGCCATGAGAAAGGCCAACGGCATCACCGCAGCTTACAAGATGGTGGATACCTGTGCGGCAGAATTTGCCGCTGCCACCCCATATTATTATTCCTGCTTCGGCAGTGTAAATGAGGTGGAAGAAACCAGAGACAGGAAGAAAGTTCTGGTACTCGGTTCCGGCCCGATCCGGATCGGACAGGGAATTGAGTTCGATTTCTGCTCGGTGCACAGTACATGGGCATTTGCAAAAGAAGGATATGAAACAATCATTGTTAATAATAACCCTGAAACGGTGAGTACGGATTTTGATATTGCCGACAAGCTTTACTTTGAACCGCTTACTCCGGAAGATGTGGAGAGCATTGTGGACATTGAAAAACCGGACGGGGCAGTGGTACAGTTTGGCGGACAGACTGCCATCAAGCTGACCGAAGCGCTTATGAAGATGGGCGTTCCGATTCTTGGTACTGCGGCAGAAGATGTGGACGCGGCGGAAGACCGGGAGCTGTTTGACAAGATTCTGGAGGAATGCAGCATACCACGTCCGGCCGGAGATACCGTATTTACAGCCGAAGAAGCAAAAGTAGTTGCAAACAGGCTGGGATATCCGGTTTTGGTAAGACCGTCCTATGTGCTTGGCGGACAGGGAATGCAGATCTGTATTTCCGATCACGATATCGATGAATTTATCGGAATTATCAATCAGATCGCTCAGGATCACCCGATTCTGGTGGATAAATATATTGTGGGCAAAGAGATTGAAGTGGATGCCGTATGTGATGGAGACGACATTCTGATCCCGGGTATCATGGAACATATCGAAAGGGCAGGCGTCCATTCGGGAGACAGCATTTCCGTGTATCCGGCTCAGAGCCTTAACGGCGCGGTGAAAGAAAAACTGGTGGATTATACCACGAAGCTGGCCCGGGCCCTTCATGTAAAAGGCATGATCAATATCCAGTTCATCGTATCAGGTGAAGATGTATATGTAATAGAAGTAAATCCCCGTTCCTCCAGAACGGTTCCATATATCAGCAAGGTTACAGGAATCCCGATTGTGCCGCTGGCAACACAGGTGATCTGCGGCCGTAAGATTAAAGATCTGGGATATACCCCGGGACTTCAGCCGGAAGCGGAATATATTGCGATTAAGATGCCTGTATTCTCCTTTGAAAAGATCCGCGGCGCCGATATCAGCCTTGGACCTGAGATGAAGTCAACCGGCGAGTGCCTTGGAATTGCGAAAACATTTAATGAAGCCCTTTATAAAGCGTTTGAAGGCGCAGGCATAAAACTGCCTAAGCATAAAAACATGATTATTACAGTCCGTGATTCCGAACAGGAGAATGTGGTGGACATCGCGAGAAGATTCCAGGCGGTGGGCTATAAGATCTTTTCCACCAGAGGAACGGCCAGGGTGCTCAATGCCAATGGCGTAAAAGCGTTTCCGGTAAGAAAGCTGGAGCAGGAATCGCCAAACCTTCTGGATCTGATCCTGGGTCACGAAATCGATCTGGTCATCGATATTCCCCAGCAGGGCGCTGACCGGAGTAAAGACGGATTTATTATCAGACGTAATGCCATCGAAACCGGCGTAAGCGTTCTGACCTCCCTTGATACGGCTGCCGCTTTGGCAACCAGCCTGGAAAACAGGGCGAAGAAACTCACCTTGATCGATATTGCCAAGGTGAAAAATGCTTAATAAGTTAACTTGGTTGTGAGAAATGGTCCGCCATTTCTGAATAGAGAAAAGGCTGCAGCAAATGCGAGTTTGCTGTAGTCTTTTGTCGCTTGAACACCACTTAAAGATCATTTTGTTACAAATAATGGTTACAAAAACAAAAATATCTATAAATGTAATGGAATTGCGTAACCAATTCTAAGTAATTTTGTAATTTGATAAAAAATATTATGAAAAAATGTAAAAATATGATACAAAATAAAAAATACATGATAGAATAAAGAAAAGGGGTAAAATCGGGTTTTGTAACCCGAATGTAACCGAGGGCTGTTATAATGACATATAATATAGCAGTCTTACAATAGTTTGTATCATTTTGAAATATAAGGAAAAGGAGTATGGAGTATGGAAGGAAAAGGAGCTGGAAACAAGTTGATGAGCTTGTTATGGCATCAGCGCAAGCGGGCTACAGCGTTTGTGTTAGCCTTTGCAATGACTTTTGTAAACATTGCCAACAATGTTACGATCGCCTTTGCAGCAGAAGAAGTACAGACGGAAATGTCTCATAATTATGCTGAGGCAGTTTTTCAGTTGGATACGGAGGATATAAAGGAGGCAGCACAGTCAGCAGTTAATGACGGGATAAAGCTGGATCAGGATACGATCTCGTTTTCAGATTTGGACGGGGCAAATGCTGCTGCAAAATATGACAGGATTTTTAAGGCAGGCAAAGACGTCTATGAATTTTTTCCATCGATAGGCGGCGAAATACCGGACGGGGCTGAACTGCGGACATTTATCAGGACAAACGGCAGCGGAGAACTGAACGGTGAGGAAGAGGTATTATTCCTGTTTATTAATGCTTCATCTGATATGGATTTCATTTTCAGTGTCAGCATTAATGGGGTTCAGACTTCCGGGTTAAAAGTTGCTGCTCATTCTGCCAAACTGGAAGAAAAAGCTGAGAAACCATCTGCCGGCCAAGGTGCGGGCGGCGGTTCGGGCAGTTCACCTTCAGGAAATACAGCGCCTGAGGATACAACTGTTTCTCCGGATAATACGGAAGCAGCAGAGGAAGAAAGCAGCGCGGAAGACACTTCCGGTAATTTGGAAACACCTGATGCCGGAGACGAAGAAGGCGGCGATATCGCGTCTGATGAAACCGACGAAGTAAAGGTTCCTGACGGGGATGATGGGAATTTGTCTGATGAGGCCGGCGATACTGGTAATTCCGATGAAAATGATAGTGTGAATGCACCGGATGAAAATGGAAATGCTGACGTTTCAGATGGAGATCATGATGCGGAAGGTACGGATGAAGGCGGCAATGCGGATACATCCGATGAAGGAAGCAACTCAGGCAGTGCAAATGAAGGCAGCGATGCCGGTACAGCTGATGAGGGGAACAGCGGTGATATATCTGATGAAGGCGGTAGTTCAGATTCATCAGGCCAGGAAGACAGTGCAGACACATCCGATGAAGGCAGCGATGGAGAAGTTTCTGACGAAGGCGGCAGTGCGGATACTTCCGGCGAAGAAAAGGAAGACAGCGCTCCCGGTGAAGCGACAGCCCGGATTTCAAGACATGAAGTTCCTGTGTTAACTGCAGCGAACGATATGCAGGATGGGGAACTGATTAATGATTTAGAAGGCCAGGACAGCGATGCCCGGGAAACCGAAGATTCAGAAGATACATACGTGGAAGAAGATATTGATGATACGGTAATTGAAGTGATGGGAAGCCTGAAAGGAGAAGCGCTGGACAGCGTTATTCTGGATGACAGCTATACTGCAAGACTTTACATTACTACGATTGGAGAACTGCCTGTTGAGGTGGAGACAATATCAACTCCTTCCAATGCAAAAAATAAAGCGGAACTGGTAATACACTATGTGACGCCATCGGAAGAGACTGGGGAAGACATTTCGATCAAAGAGGATAAGGTTGTTTCTAAATATACGGTGGGCGACAGCGTTGACCTCGACCAGTATATTGCGGCTGTCGACGGATACTTGTTCAGCGAATTTGATACAACTGCGGAACTGTCCTCTTCATCCATACTGCTGGATGAATATAATGAGGTTACGATCCGTTATGAGAGCGAACAGATGATGCCGATGACCATGGCTATGGTTTGGCGTCTTGGCGCGGATACAGTGGATGTGGTTTATAATTTTGAAGGCATTGAAGGCGGCGTGGAACCGGAAGCGCCGGATACCATCGAAGTAGGCCGTATTTCGGACAACGCTCCGGCAATTGAGGGATTTACCTTTGTCAATGCGACGGTAGAGGGAACTCCGATTGTTTTTATCGGTAAATACAATGACATTATTTATTACAGTGTGGATGGTGATTCCGCTATTGAGCTGGATCATGATGAGATCGTACTGAATTACAAGAAACTGGCCCAGAATTATAAAGTTACGTTCGCTTACGATACTTCAAAAGGTTATGTGGAAGGGGAAAAGACCGTTGAAGGCGAAATTGGGGAGACCTTAAATTACCGGTTTACAGTTACCCCAAATAAGGACTGTGAAGTAAAGGCGATAATGGTGAATGGGAACTCTTATTCGGCGGATTCTGACGGCATTTGTACAGTGGATCATGTGAGTGAGGATTTGTCTGTTGAAGTGGAGTTTGCTGAACGCAGGTCATTTGCTGTGGAAAAATCTATGAAAACCAGCAATGGATCAGATGTGGTTTCTTTTACAGGTAACGATTCAGTAAGTTATGATGGTACTTGGACAGGGCAGATTGAAATTTCATCATATTCACAATATAGTTTAAACTATTTATTGATAAATGGAGTTTATATAACGATTCCTTCTTCATATGATAGGGCGACAGCAAGCATTGACGGTATGCAGGTGACATTGAAAAATAATAATTTCGGATCCTATGAGGTAACTGTAAGCAATGTGAAGCAGAATTTAAAATTAGAAGGTTATGTCAAATATAATAGGACTTACGAAATAGCGCTTGTTCAGAATGAAGGCGTAGAAGTTTATTATTGGAATGGTTCCCGCCTTGTTGAGAAAACTGCAGGAGATGTTGTCCCATTCAGCTATTCGTCAAATGGCAATAGAGTGGCAGTATTTTATGCGAAAACACTGCCGGGATATGAAGCGGGATTTTCCTCCAGCGGCTCGGGATTTAAGATAATTGATCCGATCAACAAGAATAATTATGCCGGGAAACAGGCTGCGATCGCTCTTGGATGTACACAGGAGTTTCATTATACGAACAGCAGTGATCAGAAAAACAGAACTGTTTATTTAAAAGCAACACCTATCACATACTCTGTTTCTTACAATTTAAACGGTGGAAGCGGATATATCAGCGATAACCAAAAGTATACAATTCTTGAAGACGACAACGTTGTAGCTGTGACAGACAAAGAGCCCACAAGGAAAAATTACGTTTTTGCAGGCTGGGAACTTCAAAACTCCGGTAACGGCCTGATCTACAGCGCCAATGACAGGTTTGGAATCAATGAAGAGACCATTTCCTATGCATCGGACAACACATTTACCTTTAAGGCTAAATGGCTGTCGGCAGAGACCAATCTTGCCCGCTATACCGTTCGGCATTATAAAGAGCAGGTTAACGGCAGTTACGTTGAAGAAACCAGTTCCACAAAGCGGCTGACCGGGATCATTAATAAAACTGCATTTGCAATTCCTCAGGATTTTGAAGGGTATGTTTTGAATGAAGACCATAAGGATGCGAAACCAAATGGAGTGATCACTAAAGATAATAATCTTGAACTCAGATTGTATTATGACCTGAGTGATTATACCGTTAAGTACGTGGCATTAGAGCATGGGTCCATCCAGGGCGAAACCTCACAGAACTTAAAATACGGGCAGACCACATCCTCAGTAACGGCAGTGCCCGAAGACGGATATAAGTTCCTGAGATGGAACGATTACAGGAGCAGTGCATCCCGTACCGACGTGGTGACAGGTAATAAAATCTACACGGCCTCCTTTGGTAAAGATGAAACCAAGTGGAACAGCATCAAATATGTGTCAGACGGCAACCCGTCCAACATGCCGGCAGACCAGTCGGATGTGAAGGCCGGCAGCAGCCAGAAGGTATCTTCCTCCAGACCTGTGCGGGAAGGGTTCCGTTTCGAAGGATGGGAAACTGATGATACCACCGTGGATGCGGATCAGAACTTTATCATGCCGGCTAATGATGTTACATTCACAGCCAAATGGTCGGAGCTGAAATACCGTGTATCCTATTATGAAAACAGGGGCGATAAGGAATTCGACCAGGATGTCATCTATGATGAAAAACGCTATGCCGCAGGAGATACGACAGCAGCATTGGGCGCTTACAGCGTCCATGATGGCAGCGGAAAGCACATTCTGGTGGGCTGGTCCACAGATGTCAAATGGCCCAACTCAGGTATTGTTAATAAATATGAGGATTATCAAAAATATTTGAAGGATTCCCGCTTTGTCGCATTTGATGAAATACTCACATTTGGAAACAGCGATATTAAGCTCTATGCAATTTGGGCATCAGAAAAAGTGATTGAGAATACCAAATATTCGGTAACATTTACACATGGCAGCAACGGTTCATTTAACGAAGGGGCCGAAACCGTATTTAACGAAATCCCTCATGGCACAACATGGACGGAATCCGGTGTGAAAGAGCCTGTGCCGGTACCTGACCGCGGTTATCAGTTTGATGGCTGGTATGATGCGGATGGCGGAAAAATTACATCATTCCCGGATGAAATAATACAAGACCTGACCTTTGAAGCGAGATTTACTGAAGCCGCTCAGGTTACCATTACCTATAATGCAGAAGAGGGTGGAACCGTTACTGTTCCCTTAGAAACAGTTGCTCCGGTCAGCGGAACTGTACAGGGATCTACCGCACAGCCTGATAAAGATTACTATTTTACAGGCTGGTACAGCAAAAATGACGGACGGATCGTATCCTCAGACCTTCATTATACGCCAGGTAAAGTGAATGGAGTTTATGAGGAAAATACCTACACCGCTCATTTTGCTAAAAAGACTGCTGTGACCATAACCGCAGCTTCGGATTCTAAAACCTACGACGGAACCCCTCTTACGAAACATGAGTGGGCCGTATCAGGGACGGCAGATAAGCTGAATATTTCCGGTTTGACCGCAGAAGGTACAATTACCGATTATGTGCCGGGCGGCGTTGAAAATAAGCTGGTTGAAAAAGACGGCGAAAAGATCACCATTACGGATGAAAACGGCGCAGATGTTACGGATAGATACAGCGTTACATTGGTGAGCGGAAGGCTGACTATTATCAGGAAATCAGTTGCAATCAATATTGCAGATGCTGAAAAAGTATTTGGAACAGAGGATCCCGTATTTGAGGGTACGATCAGCGGCCTTGTAAAGGATGGCGATTTAGGAACCGTTAAGTATGTGAGAGCAGAAGAGGATAAGAACAAAAATAATGTAGGAGATCAAATCTCCATCGTTGCTGAGTTTAATGCGAATCCAAACTACAAAGTAACAGCGAACTCGGGAACCCTTACGATTATTCCGGCCGGAAGCAATTCCGTTAACGCGGCAGGAGGGACTTATGATTATGACGGACAGGGGCATGGATTGTCAAAAGCCTCTGCATCTGTGTCAGATTCCGTTCTCTGGTATAAATCAGAAAATAGAGAGTGGTCTGTCGAAGCACCGTCATTTACGGAAGCAGGAAGCTATGATGTATGGGTGATGGCAAAGCATGCCAATTATGAAGATACGGATCCTGTTAAGGCAGTTGTCACCATCCTTCCAAGAGAGATTACGTTAAGCGTAAACAGTCTCAGCAAGCAATATGGGCAGCAAGATCCGGCATTTACAGTGACCCGTACCGGAGATCTTGTGAATGATAAGGATCTGGGAACGATTTCTTATAAAAGGGCGATCGGTTTTGAAAAAGTTGAATTGGCAGGAACCGTGATTCCTATGTACCCGACCTTTGCTCCGAATGCCAATTATAAGGTAACTGTCCGGCCGGGAACGCTTACAATTGAAAAAGCCGGAGGCAACCGGATCAATGCATCTGATCTGGAAGTTTACTATGATGGAGAGAAGCATTCCATCACAGCTTCAGCAGAAATTGACGGATCCACTGTCTATTACCGGGATTCGGCAGGAAATTGGAGCACCGAACTGCCTGAGTATACGAATGCGGGAACTTATTCAATTACCGCTTATGCAGAGAATCCAAACTATGAAGCAACGGAAGAGATAACCGTAACCCTGACCATTAAAAAGATTCCGTTGACAATTACGGCAGAAAATAAGGGCAAGACTTATGGCGAAGTTGATCCGGAACTGACCGCATTAGTGGAAGGGATTGTTCTGGACGGAGAAATCACATCATCCGTTGTAGAAGGTGAAACGCTGAACTATGATTTGAGCCGCCAAAGCGGTGAGAATGCCGGAACTTATGATATTACGGTAAACCTGGGTGAAAATCCTAACTATGATATCACAGCAGTACCGGGAATTTTGACGATCAGCAGAAAGAATGCCGGAGTTATGATTAAGGCTGAGAAAACAGGCAAGATTTACGGAGAGGATGATCCTGAGCTCAGGGCAGTTGTCGAGGGCGTAATCGGTGAAGACCGGCTTGTTTATACCTTGAGCCGTGAAGAAGGAGATTCCGTAGGCGTTTATCCGATCACTGTGAATTTCAATGAAGAGGATAATCCGAACTACCAGATAACAGCAGAAAATAGCATTTTCACAATTAATCCAAAACCAATAACGATTCAGGCGGACAATAAAACTGCTGTATATGGAGAGGCAATTCCTGAACTGACCGCCACTGTAGGTGAGACGGCTTATGGTGAAACGTTAAGTTATACATTGTCCCGGGAACCCGGAACAGATGCCGGCGAGTACGTTATCTATGTGCAGGCCCCGCAGGAGGAAAATCCTAATTATGACATAACTGCAGTCAATGGCAAGCTGGTGATTACTGCCAGAAGCCAGAATGTTTCCATCATTCCCGTTGATACCGGAAAGGTTTACGGCGAAGGTGATCCGGTTCTGGAGGCAACCGTAACGGGCATTATAAACAATGATACCCTGGATTATCAATTGATCCGTACTCCGGGAGAAGATGCCGGTGAATATGAGATATCCGTTGTGTTAGGTGAGAATCCGAATTATCAGATCACGCTGGGAACCGGTACCTTTACAATCAGCCCCAAAGAGGTAACGATAACTCCGGATAATAAAACCATTACCTACGGAGCCCCGGAACAGGAACTGACGGCTGTAGTGTCGGGAGTAGAGGACGGCGATCAGCTTGTGTATACGCTCAGACGGGAACCTGGCACAGATGCGGGAACCTATGATATCTCTGTAAATGCAGAGGCTGGAATGAATAAGAATTATAAGATCATTAGGAATTTTGGCACGTATACCATTGATAAAAAGACGGTTACTGTTAAGCCTGCGGATAAGACAAAAGTTTACGGATCAGAAGATCCGGCGCTGACAGCCGATGCAGCAGGAGTTATCAACGGGGATAAACTGAATTATACGTTGAGCCGCGAAAGCGGAGAAAATGTAGGTGAATACAAGATCACCGTTACTCCGGGAACGAATAAGAATTATACAATCGTTCCGGAAGAGGGAATATTCACAATTACACCTAAGAGCGCCGGCGTAAAAATTACGGCAGTGGATAAAACAAAAGTATACGGATCAAAGGATCCTGAGTTGACAGCAGATATCAGCGGTTTAGTGGATGGAGATGACCTGGATTATACATTGACCCGCGAAGCTGGTGAGAGTGTCGGTGAATACGGTATTATCGTGAACTTAGGACAGAACGACAATTACCAGATTGAAACGGAACCTGCGAAATTTACCATTACTGCTAAACCGGTTACTGTTATAGCCAGAAATGCATCAAAGACTTACGGTGAACTGGATCCGCAGCTCCAGGCAGATATTACCGGTTTGGTGAATGGGGATATACTGGACTATACGGTATCCAGAACGGCCGGTGAAAATGCCGGGGATTATCCGATATCCGTGGATGTAACTCCTGATCCCAACTATGATATTAAAACTGGAGGGGCGACATTTACAATCCTTCCTAGAGAAGTGGATGTGCTGATTTCCGCAGATAATCTGACAAAAGTGTATGGTGAAGAAGATCCTGAATTAAAGGCAACGGTAGAAGGCCTGGCAGATGGTGAGAAACTGAATTACACATTGAGCAGACAGCCAGGTGAAGACGTAGGAACATACGAAGTCACTGTGAATTTGGGAGAGAATCCAAACTATACAGTGAACACACAAAAGGGAAGCTTCCTTATCACGAAAAAAGACGTAACAGTGACTGCTGACAATAAGTCCAAAACCTATGGTGAGCAGGATCCTGAACTGACGGCACAAACGGAAGGCAGAGTGGGGAATGATTCCATTGAGTACTCCTTAGCCCGTGAAAATGGGGAATCGGCCGGAAGTTATAAGATTTCCGTTCTCGTAAAGGAAGAGGATAATCCGAACTATAATGTGATCACTGTACCGGGAACATTTACAATTAATCCAAAGAGCGTGGGTGTGACAATTAAACCTGTGGATAATGATAAAGTTTATGGTACTGAGAATGATCCTGAACTGAAAGCAGATGTGAAAGGACTGATTGGCGGAGATACCCTGGATTACACTCTGAGCCGTACACCGGGAGAGACGG
>JAGZXV010000159.1 GCA_018378255.1 Clostridiaceae bacterium
CCCGCCAGGTTCCCCTATAAATATTGGTCTGATACCGTTTCCCTTTTCGCTCAACTCCATTACTTTGGGAAGTTATATTTGTGATGTCACCACTCCAGGCAGTACAGTCACCGTCCCAGTATCCGCCGCTCCAGGTACCCACCACCACGCCGTACTTGCCAAAAACTTTCTGGATTCCTATACCAAGGCCATCCTTGTTCTTCTGCCCGTCGCATTCACCGTAATAGAGCGTTCCATACTGAAACAATTTTTCTGAATTTTCTAAATCAAACAAAATGGTTTCGGCTTTTTCCCTGTCCCCATTCTTTAATGCAGTGTAGGATTCAAATAAGGCTTTTACAGGATAGTATTGATCCGTATCCTTTATCAGTTCCAACATCTCATCCATCTTCTGCTCGTCTTTACAGACGGAACATGCCCATAGCAGATTCTGCAAATAGGAGTTGTCTTGTTCGTAGATTTTCAGGGAGATATTATATTTATTCTCATTATCATCTGTTTTCCATAAATTATCCATCAGCCGTTCTTTTACCAGAGTGTCTTCCGGCCTTAATTCCATCAGTTTCTCATAACAGATCACTGCCTGGCTATAATCCTCCAGCTTCTGACTGACCTCCCCCAGATAAAACAGGGCATTTTCCATCTCCGGTTCTATCTCCAGAACTTTAACAAGCGTCTCTTTGGCCTTTTCCAGTTCTCCGGCCCCGATCAACGCCCTGGCCATTCCCATATAAGGGGTGGTATCTTCCTGTTGTTCTATGCCCTTTTCAAACAGGCTCACAGCGGCGTCCCACTCGCCCTTATCCAAAGCCTGGAAACCAGCGTAATATTGATTATCTTCTATCTTTATGGCTTTCGTTTTTCCGGAAGAACAGGCTGCCGCTAAAACCAGAAAAGACAAAACCGCTAAACTTATCTTTATCTTTTTCATCGCCTATTCCTCCTTAGCATAACAATCCCAGCAATAGGAATGTTTTTCTACATGATGGCAGATCCCGGGATTTTCCATGGTCACTGTGCGGAATGAATAGCCGGTGCTTTTCGTCTGGTCGGCAGTGCAGTGTACAGCGCTCCACTCTCCGTCTTCATAGAGATTCATTTCAGACATAACATGCCCCTGGCTGAGTGAACCTTCCACAGTAACAGCCTGTTGGTAAATAAGGATCTCCCCCTCAGGCCTGTCATCCTTCCATTGCCCCTGAATGCGGTAATCTGAGGTACGGTAAGACCTGCCCTCTCCATTTCTCAAATCCTCTTCCCAGTATCCTGCATAGATGCGGCTGGTGGGTTTTACGTTTTTCCCGTAGAAACAGATACCGTAACCTTCCCTTTTCCCCTCCTCATTGTAACCGCCTATGTAAAATTCTTCATCATCTCCGATCACAGGAAGGTCTTTCTCTTCCTCATAATAGGTTTCGAGAAGCCGGATCACGTCTTCCCCGCCGCCATCTATATAGACCTGCCACATGTCCAGCACCAGAGCCGTACTGTCACAGACTTCTTTTTTCTTTAAAAGTTCAGACAGCTGCTTCATAGCGTCACTGTCCCGGGAATCCACAAAATCCTGTACCAGGTTCTCAAACATTAAATCTTTAGCTCCTCCCAGCATCTGAATATCGTCAATTCCCCGCTCAATTCCTTCAAAATCTTTCAGCCTTCCCTTCACGGAAAATACTACGGAAATAAACTGATCATCTCCGGTCTGGGTATAAGCCATCTGTGCCATCGCAGAAGCTTTCTCTCCGTCCTCCATGAAAAGCAGAGATTCCGCCAGCATCGTTCTGTCTTCTTCCGTATATTCCGGTGACGTTAAAACAGACAATAGCACTGCTGCTGCCTGCTCGTTATCGCCTGACTGCTCGTAAGCGGCAGCCAGCATACGGTTAGCCTCCATATTCCTGGGCTCAACTGATATCACACGGCTGAAGGTGATAATCGCATCTTCATAATTCATTTCCGTTAAGAATTTCTGGCCCCGTTCCATCTCCCTGGCAATATCTACGGCCTTTTGCGAACATGCCGAAATCATCGCAGACAATAATACGGCCGTAAATAATGCAAGTTTTTTCTTCTGTATTTTCATACTCTGTTCTCCCATTTTGCGGTATATTTGCTCCGAATTCAGGTTATACAGCCCGTTTCCGGTCTTTTCATTCATTATACCACTTCGTCCAGAAAAACGCCCTTTAAAGTCTGTATTTTGTTCATCCATTCCGGCCCCGTCTCTTTCGAATATCCAAACAGCCAGGAAGTCAGACGGCTTATGGACATGGAGAGTGTAACGTTGTTTGGTATCTGTTCTGCTTTTACGGTGGATGAATCCGGGTTCACGGTTTTGGTGTTTTCCAAATCCGTGTTCACGGTTTCGATATTTTCCGAATCCGTGTTCATGGTTTCGGTATTTGCCGAATCCGTGTTCATCCTTTCAAGCCAGGACGTTTCATGATTCAAATGCCACAGAAAGACCCCCTGGTTCTGTGGTAAAAACCGGTCTTCCACTGATAATATTACAGTCATATCCTTCTCCACACAGTCCTTCTTCAGGCAGATGGCTTCCATAAAACGCTCCATACAGATAATCCGGGCCATGATGGCCGGCGTCGGCGCTTTTTCTTCTTCCGTATATCCATGTTCGCAGTAAAGAAGCCTCTGCTCCTGCTTTTCAATCCCCCACCAGCTTTCAAGGCCGACCAGACGGCCATCCTCAAACAGCAGATTGAGCCTGCCGTTTTCACTGTCAAGTTCTTTTAAAAGCAGATCAACATATGCTTCATCCCGCCTGCAGTATACATCAAAACGGTCCGACAGCCATTTTTCCATGAACGCGGCTGTTTCTTCCAGGGTCTTCCCTGATTCCTTCCAGGGTACTGCATGGATGGAACAGCCCTCCTTTAATCTCCAATGGAGCTGGTTAAAAATATAGGTAAAATCAAACGGCAGATAAATTTTCTCATCTGCCGGCATCAGGAAACAAAAAGGCATCTTTTCCCCATACATATCCTGCATCATCCGTGTCAGTATCTCTCTCATATACCCGCGGTGACGCTTCTCTCTATCGGTAGCCACACCTACGATATAATCGCTCTGCCACACACGCCTTCCCGCCTGAACCAGATAGGGGTTCAGATGGGCCATAGACACGATGGTTTCATCCTCCTCTTTTGCCAGTATCCTGTTTCCCTTTATCTTCTGGGAAAAATAATACTCATCAAAGCTTTCGGAATCCTCTGGAAATGCCTGTTTCCACAATATTTCTGATTTATTTTTCTCGTTTTCATTCAGATAACCAATCATAGGCTCATCCTTTAAAATCTTTCTGCAAGACAAGATATTTTCTTGCAAAGCCGATGGGATTATAGGACATTTTAGCTTTTCTCAGCCCTTCCAGTCCCAAATCGTCCTCTCTGTTAACCAGTTCCGCCTCCGGGAATTCGTGGATTAAAAACTGCTGGTTGATAAACTGATACAAACCGTGAATTTCCGGGTTCGCCTTTTCAATATGGATCACTGCCATCTTTTCCTTATCATTAAAGCTTCCTATGGTAAATGCCTCCAGGCCGCCGTCAATATACACGCCACCCATGCGGACGCACAGGGCCGAGCAGTTTTTAAGGATTTCATGGATTCCTTCTACTTCGTAATCCAGATGTTCTTCCACTTCTTCGCCCTTTTTATCCCTCCATTTGGTCAGGAAATTCCATACGTCATAGCGGTCGGAACAGCAAAGGGCCCGGTATTCGAACCGTCCTTCATATTCCCTTAAAAATCCATTTAAATGATTCTTCTTTTTATGAAGCTTTTTACCGGCCAAAGTCCTAAGCGCCTGGGCATCATAAAGATAATCCTTTAAATCCTCCTGCTCAGTCACCTGAAACCTCTCCGGATCCAGATTCAGGTACTCCACCGCTTCCGCGTCAGCCAGATAGATCTTAAAGGGCTTTTTCAGCACCTGGTTAAAATAATCCACCATCATATTATAGTAAACCGGAAGATCCTCTTCCCGGCACATCGGCATGGCGCTGTGCTCTTCGCCGTCCATACTCATCAGCCATAACAGAGCCTTGCCTTCCACTACCGCATATCTTACATTGTAGTATTCCCTCCACAAAAAACTGTCCAGGAACACACTGTCACACGTTTTATTGCTTCTTAAATTAAAATAAGGCGTCAGCTTGTCTATATCGTGAGCATCCACTTTTTTAAAAACTAAATTCATATTTCTTCCTTTCTTCTTATGCTGCTTTTTCCTACCCGCGCGCCCGGTAACAGTTATCTGCGAAACGCCTGCCGCAACACCATGGCAGGCCTCCGCATCCGCAATTCCGGCAAAATAATTCACGCTTTAGTATGCCCCTAATAATTTAAGATAACTCTCCACACCTCTTTATTCTTGTTCCAGATCTCCTGAAACTGTGCCGGATCAACCGGCGAGGTATCTCTTCCCACCTCTATGGTCAGACTGGGAATTCCTTTTTTGGAAATTGCCCAATCCTTATATCCGGCCGGATCCAGATTTTGGTAATTCGCATCCAGCGGATATCCGCTCACCGCAGAAACAGCCTGAGCCATGCCTTCGGTTCTGTCTCTCAATTCGCCTGTCTGCCCAAAATACCAGTAAATAACGCCGCCCTGTGTATGGTAACTGACCGTTTTAACGAAATTATATGAATTGGTGAGCTGGATGAGAGCCGCCGATTCCGGTATACATCCCACCGCTTCGCCTTTATAACGGTCGGAAGACACCTGAGCCGGACCGCCGTAATCTTCCCAAAGGGCGTCAAAGTTTCTGTTCACATCCACACCCTGGGCGTTGGCCTTCCATCTTCTTAAATAGGTGTTCATGTCAGAAGCGCCGTCCAGCTGGCTGATAACCTGGACCATGTCCTTTGTTTCCTGTTTATTTAATTTATCCAGGCCAAACTGGCTGATGGTAACTCCATCTGGATTGATCATAGGGATCACGTGGATCACCGTATTTTCCAGGTACTGTCTGCTCTCCGCAGGATTCTGCAGAAATGCCGCCGCCTGTTTCATTACGAGCTGGGTTGTGATATATTCTCTTGCATGGATCGATGCATTGATCATAACATGGTTAGGAGCATTGATATCCCCAATTACCATATCATAAATTTCCCTTCCGTCAAAGGTTTTTCCCAAAGAATTTACTGTAATTAATTGGGGAAATGCCTGTTCCCACAGCTTCATATCGTGTTCCATGTCTTCGTAGGAATATAGAGCCGGGTCTTTATCCACTATAATATCTCCCAGATCAACGGTGGGAGCCTTTTCTTCTTCCGTGGCAGAAGTTTCCGTCTCTTTTTTTTCCAGAGCTGCCGGAGTCTCATCCTGAACCTCTTTCAAATCTTTTTCTTTCTTCATTTCTTTGCTTTCCGCCGCCAGGGCCGTAACCTGGACATCGGCACGGGAGCTCACAAAAGCCACCGTGCCGATACATATACCGGCTGTAACCGCCACCGCAAGGATGCCAGCCGCTACTATCTTTTTTTGTCCTTTATCCATTAATATTCCTCCAAGTAAGATGCCAGAGCATATCCTGTACTTCCATTATAGATTACCTTATAAAAACCGTTAGAGGATGTCTCCACATAGCTGACTGCCGATCCAAGCGGAATCTGGCAGATCTCACTGGCTGAAGTTGACGGGCTGGTTCTCAGCGTAATGCTTTCATTGCAGTTTACAACGTAATATGTGGTATAGGAAACATTAGCCGCCGCAGTTGCCGGCATCGTCGGAGCCGGTACAGCCGCTGTGGTTTCCGGATAAGTCCAGTCTGCTGCAGAACTGGAGGGCGCCTGGGACTGGGCAAAAACAGGAGTTGTTTCCGTTTCCGCCGCTGACGTCTGTGCAGCAGCGGTCTGCCCAGAGGAAGATTCCTCCAAAGAAGCTTCCTCACCGGCCGCTTTTGTCTCAGAGGCATCCGCCTTAGATGATTCCTCATCATCGTTCTCTTCTTTGGAAGTTTTGTCCTCATCCTCCTTGGATTCTTCAATTCCTGTGGGACCTGATACAGGTTTCCTCATATTCACAGCTACAAATGCCCCCGTACCGATCACCATCAGGGCAATCAGTACGCAACATACAATGATAAATGGTTTGGCACTTTTCTTTTTTCCCGGCTGCGGGGCTGGCTGCCTCTGCGGATTCGATGGATTCCGCCCGGAATCCGGCCCTGCCGGAGCCGCCTGTCCGGCAATTACATTGCCGCATTTCGTACAGAATTTAGCGTCATCCTTTAATTGGGCTTTGCACTTACTGCATATCTTCATTTCAAATTCTCCTTTATCAGTTCATTTTCGGCTATTTGCACATAAAAGAATGCCGTTTTTACTGCAAATAACCCTTCAGTCTCTCGTAATCTGCAATAAAGTATGCGTTGGCTCTTTCATAATCATTAAACATGGTTTCGCTGAATGCATCCGGAGCTATGGTTCCCTGATACCAGGATTTCTGATTGAAATAGTCCTGCAGGTAGGTATCCTTAAACAGACGTCCCCGGCGGGCATAGATTTCATTACGGGCCAAGCGGAGCTGTTCCTGGGAAAGCATAGCCAGGTCGGCCGCCGTGATATATCTGGTATCACTGTCAAAGATGACAAAATCATTGGTGAATAACTGTGCCTGGGATACGGTCGCTTCCATATATACGGATGGTACAAAATCATAAGCATTTCTGGCGGTAACCTGGTCGTCACTGTAATTGACCGTTACAGACCTGACTGCTGCTGCCGCATCAGGGTTCAGAGTCTCATATTCCAACAGGTACATTTCCTTCTGCTGGCGGTAGATGGCTGAATAGATCTCCGACATATCGCTGATATCATTTACATTGCGGTAGAACCCGCCGGTACTGTTGGCGATGGAATCCATCGTATAAGTATCCAGGCTGGGGTCGATTCCGATGATGAAAATCGGGATCTTATATCGGATCGCCAGTTCCGTGATAATAGCAGGGTCACACTTACTCATATTATCCTGTCCGTCTGTAAATGCTATGATACATTTTGCACCGCTCTGCATAGCAGTCTGGTTAACCGCCACATATAAAGCATCATAGAACGCCGTACTGCCCGAAGCGCTCAATGAATTAATGGTGCTGGAAATCTGGCCGTAATCGGAGGTGAATCCGATATTGGTGTATACCTGGTCTGCAAATGTGATCAGGGATGCTTTGTCGCCAATCTGGAACTGAATTCCTGAAAGGAAGCTGTTCATTACATTTTTAGCCGCTGTTAGCGCGCTTCCCGACATGCTTCCGCTGATATCACCTACCATATTGATATTTAAATTCTCCACTTCATCCAACTGCACTGCTTTGATGATGGTCTTCTCCGTAAATGATCCGCTTCCCTCCATGCGCTCCGCCAGATGGAAACTATCTGCCTTTAAGTCATCTACCGCTTCACCGGTATTTTTGTCCTCTACGCGGACATACAGTTTTACAATCGGGAACGTGGAAACATCCACCTGCTCCACACCCATATCATAATCAGTCTGTCCATGGATGGCATCCACCACCTTCTGCCATTTTTGCAGGCTCTCCGTAGCGCCGATATAGTCGCCGGAATCCATCTTCTGCTTTACCTCGGTTTGGTAGGTCTGAATGATCTTTTTTTCAGATTCATAAGCGTTGGCCAGATCTGCATTTACAAGGCTGTTATAGGAAGATTCCGCCTTCGCCTTATTCTCCTCCTGAAGCTGTGTAATAAATTCGTCCAGCTCTTTGCTCAGAGATAAAATGGAATCCTTATCCAGGTTGTCCACTGCCTTCGTATACTTCTTCACCAGATTGTCATATTCCGCCTGTCTGGATTCATCCATGACAAAACCTCCGGTTGCGCCGGACAGTGATTCCTGTTTCGTCTTCGCCTCTTCAATAACGGTATGAAGTTCTTCAATTTCAACGGATGCCGCTTTCAGTTTTTCAGATAAACCGGAATAATCTTTTGTAGCTTTCGCCTGTGCGGCGTCTTCACAATCGCTCATCAGTTGTTTATACTCGGAAATATTCTCATAGGAATATTTTTTAAGCTGCTCTTCAACTACCGCATATTCCTGCTCAAACTGCTGTGTTTTCTTATTCTTTATCACCTGAAGCCCCAAAAAGCCGCACACGCCTGCAACTAAAATGACAGCCAGTCCCAGGCCGAGGAAAATAGGCCACAATTTCTTCTTTTTCGGTTCCGCCGGCGCCGGAGCAGGCATTGGAGCAGGGGCAGGCGCCGGTTTCGGCGCTGCCTGCCTCTGTGTTGTCCTCACGATCTTAGTTCCGCACTCAGGGCAAAACTCTGATTCATCAGGAATTTTGGCTCCGCATTTTCTACAAAACATACTCTGTTCCTCCCCAGTTGTATTTAGTTCATCTTAGTTCCGCATTTGCGGCAGAATTTAGGCGCGGCATCGTAGGTCTGGCCGCAGTTTGGACACACCAGAACCGGCTGCTGCGCGTTCTCACCTGCCCCTAAAATCTGCTTTTCAGATTCATTTAAACGGACCACTTCTTCTTCCTGTGTCCTGATGATTTCCTGCTTTTCATTAATTAAGTTCAGCTTTTCGCTGATTGTTTCCAATGTCACGTTTCCTGTAACACTCCACTCCTGGTATACCAGTTCTCCAATTTCCTTTTTCAGTGTTTCAATCTCACCTGACAGCGTTGAGATATAAGTTTTAATCTTATTGATCTCCAAAAATGTAGAAGTTTTAACGTTTAACATCGTTAAGCCCTTTGAAAATGAATTTTTAATGTCTGCCATTGTCTTATCCTCCTGTGAATAAAAAGTTTTCATTTTAATTATATATACAGCAAAAATGCTGCAATTAGTATGTCAAATCGTAGCTTCCGACACCATCTCGAATCCATCTGACGTCTTCATCGATTTTCTTCGTCTTCTTGCCGTCTTTTATGGATACCAATTTTAAGTCGCCTTTATGGCGCTTGGTGCTGTAATCCACTAAAGCCGCCACATACTGATCATCCGCAGGTACAAAAAATGCCACGTCATCGATCAGTTTCACTGGCTTTCCGCCGTCATAACGGCAAAGGGTTCCGCTGCTGTTGCTCTTGCTCTTTTCTTTCAGATAGTAAGTATTTTTACTGTCTTCATCGTAGTAATAGCAGAAAACATCTTCATCTATTTCTGCGCCGTCACAGTACAAGGTACCCTGGCTCTTTTCGGAATCGTAGTCTTTGTAATAAAACATCTTCCCGCCTTCAGGATATTGGGATACGTAATCCTCTCCCAAATCATCATCAATGGATACGGCCTTTTCAACACCTGTGTCTGAATACTTCATGGAAAACAGTTCATCATAAGTCAGCTCATAAGTCTCTTCATCCCAGGTAAAACTGGTGGCAAATATGGTCTTTGTCTCACCGTCTGCAGTGTAATTCATATCGCTTTCATATGTAAACGGCAGTGCTTTTCCATCTGCCAGCAGATAGCCTTCAATACCATCTTTTCCAATTTCTTCATATGCCTTTGAAATAAAATCCGTAACATCGGAAACGCTTTCAATTTCCGACATCTTGATCGTTGGGAATTCCACTTCATCCCAGCTGTATGTATAGAAGATATAGTCATAAGATCCGATATCTTCCGGACTTTCAGCATTCTTTACCAATTCATGTTCTGTTCCGTCATAAGCGTAGATGTTTTTAGCACTGCCCAGATAAGATGACACCTCTGTCTCCAGCTTTGATCTGAGTTCATCACGAGCCTCTTTTTTACGGTATTCATCCATTGCCGCATTATAACGGTCATAATCCGTAACTGTTCTGGTTTCGCCAAACCAGCTCTGCTCCTGCTTTGTATAATTCTCTTTCATCGGCTGCTGCATGGCTGCATCAGAATCGGCCAGATCATCTATTACAATATCTTCGATGGTGACCACCGGATCGGTAACCTCAGAATAGTAGATACCGGCGCCGTCATTATAATTGCCCAGCAGATACGCATCAGCAGCTACTTTCTCTTTATCCTTTAAATTCTTAATACAGTAAATATCCGTGTCCTTGGTGTAATACAGGGTATTCAGATCTTTTGTATAATAATATGAGAACTGAACATCTGAATCCAGCTTTTCTTTATCAGCGTCCGCCGTAGTCTCCCTATAATACATATCATATTCATCGGTAATAAACAACAACGTTTTTCCGTCTTCGCTGAGCAGGTATGTCATAACATTGGAACCGACTTTTTCTTTTTCATCGGTCTTCAAATCATAGATATATAAGGTGCTGCTTCCTTTTTTATAGATAACCTTATTGTCATCTGTAATTTGGAATGAATTCACATCACTGTCGATCTTTTCCGTAGTGTCATTTTTATCACTCTGTTTCTTTTGGTTGATATAAGCGAGTTTCCCGCTGGAACCGCTGTAATCTTCCAAAAAGAATAAATATTTTCCGTCCTTGCTCTCAGCAACCTGGTTTACAGTATAATAAATTTCATAGTATTCGCTGTTTTTACCAACACCTTTTGAGGTGATTTCCATCCCTTTTCCCGATTTCATGTTATAACGGTAAATACCGTTATCCTTAACATATGTAAGCGAAGGAACATCTTTGCCCCCGCCGCCAAAATGGCTGATTCCAAATACCGCTGCCCCTATTACCACTGCTGCAGCCGCGATTCCGCCAATAATAACCGGGAGTTTTGACTTTTTCTTCGCCGGTACCGGACCGTCCTGTGGGGCCGGAGCCACTTCGTGAAGATTAGCGCCGCAGTTCTGGCAGAATGCATCTGCCGCATCATTTGGAGTTCCGCAGGCCGCACAAAAGATCTGGGCGTTTTCCTGCACAACCGGGTTGACCGGTTCTTCCGGTACCGGCTCTTTTTTAAGTTCTACCGGCTGGATTTCATTTAACGGAGCACCACAGCTTTGACAGAATGCGCCGTCCGGTTCATTTTTCATCCCGCAGTTGGGGCAGAATATGGGGTCGTCTAATTTTGCGGTAACATATTCCTCTTCTGACGGCTGGCTGGCCGCCGGTTCCGATATTCCTGTAATTTCCGACGGGTCTGACGGCTCCATCATTTCTGTATTCCCCGTTACGTCAGATGATTCTTTTTCCGCCTGGAGCACCGGCTCCGATGCAGTTTCCTCCGATTCCGCTTTTGTACCGCATTCACAACAAAATAATTCATCATCCTTCATTTCATTGCCACAATTTCTGCATAATTTCATACTTTCCTCCTTATCCCGCGGTCGCCGCCTTTATGTCAGGCGGACACCGCTTCTTTTGTTATTTTAATTCAGCTTTGGGTACGCTGCCTTAATCTCTGATTATAGCCACTAACATTTGTTTATTTTGATAACACTCCATAATTACCTAAACCGCCTTGAATCACACTCACATCTTCATCTATTTTCTTCGTCTTGTCACCATTTTTTATGGACACCAGTTTCAAATCCCCTTCATGGCTCTTGGTACTGTAATTAACTAAAACTGCCACATACTGGTCATCCACGACCTTAAAAAACACTACATCATCAATTAATTTAACCGTATTGCTTCCATCATAGCGGTAAAGAGTTCCATTACCGCTCGAGCTCACATCTTTCAGATAATAAAGCATTTTGCTGTCTTTATCGTAGTGATGGTAGTACACATCTTCGTCAATCTCTACACCATTACAATATAAAGCTCTTTTTCGCATCTCACTATTTTTTTCTTTGTAATAGTACATCATCCCGTTCTCTGGATAAGATAATGTCATACCCTGACCCAAATCATTATCAACAGAAACAGCTTCTCCAACTCCGGCATCTGAATATGTTATAGAAAACAACTCACTATAATTCTTTTTGTCTGATCCAGAATCTGTACTGAACCGGGCTGCATAAACGATATCAGCCTCTTCATCCACTCTATATTCCAAACTGCTTTCATATGTAAATGGCAGTGCTTTCCCATCAACTAAAAGATAAGCATCGATCCCATCTTTCCCTATGTTCTCATATTCCTGAGATATAAATTCAGTTATATCCTCAGAACCTTCAACATCAGAGATATTGATCTTTGGAATCTCCACCTCTTCCCAATTGAAAGTATAGCATATCCGGCTGTACGGTCCCAGACTTAAAGGAGTCACAGCATTCTTTAATAATTCATGCTCCACACCATCATAAGCATATATATCCGTACAATCTTCTAAATAAGGTTCCAACTCATTCTTAAGTATGTCTCTCACCAAATCACGATTCTGTTTTTCCCCGAACTTTTTCTTTGCCGCACTAAATGCTTCTTCATCTGTAACCATAATGGTTTTACCAGTAGAGGTTTGTTCATATTTTGTATATTTTCCTGGCAGTGGCTGGGGCATTTCAGCATCGGAAGCAGCAAAATCATCAATCAAGGCCGCTTCGCTGGTAATCACCGGTTCCACCTTCCTGGTATAGTAAATACATGCATTGTCATTATAACTTCCGATTGGAACTGCATTTGAAGCGACTTTTTCTTTATCTTTTAAGTTCTTAATACAATAGATATCCGTATCTTTGGTATAATAAATAGTATTCAGGTCTTTGGTATAATAAAAAAGTTTCTCAACATCAGAATCCAGCTTTTCCTTATCTGCATTAACTTCTATCTTTCTGTAATAAATATCAGAATCATCCGTAATGTACAACACATTTTTTCCGTCCTCACTGACAGCAAAAGCGGAAACATCAACCCCCATTTTTTCTTTCTCATCGCTCTTTGTATCATATAGATATAATGCACCGGTATCATCCTGCAGATAAATCACTTTATTGTCGCCGGCCGGCTTAAAAAACTCCACATCACTATCGATCTTTTCTCTGGCGTCATCCTTTTTCTCCTGGTTAATATAACAAAGTTTTCCCTTATTACCATCATAATCTTCCAGGAAGAATACATATTTTCCATCCGTGCTTTCTTCAACATTCTTCACTGAAGAATATAGAAGATACCACTGATCTGATTCACTGAGCGCATTGGAAGAAAGCTTAATCCCCTTTCCGGATTTTACATTATAACGGTAAAGCCCATTATCCTTTATATACGAAACTGATGGGACATCTCCTTTACCTCCACTAAGACGGCTGATTCCAAATACCCCAATTCCTATTACAGCAACGGCTGCTGCTATTCCGACCGCCAAAACCGGAATTTTTATCTTTTTCATACTTACCTCCCCATTCTTCCGCGATTTTTACTTTCATTGACTGAGTACTTCTTCAATTGCGGTTCCACTTCCACCTTCAGCTTCACTGCTGCTTGATGCCAAATATCGGTTCCGTATTTTCCGGTTCCATGGTTTCTTCCATGGTTTCTTCCATGGTTTCTTCCATGGTTTCTTCCACAGAATCATTTTCATCCTTAATTTCCCCGGCATCCGTATTTTTACCTTCTGCCTGTTCCGTCTCCGTTTCTTTTGTTACCTCCACCTCATCCTGAATACCAGCCTTCTGGTTAAATAACGGGCTGGACTTTCCATTCATCATAGGTGCCACAAACAGATAAATACAAATTCCCGCAACGCAGGCCGCTATAAATAAAACTGCGGCAAGAGCGGCAAACAATCCAGCTCTGCTCTTTTTCCCGGCCGGAGGATTCTGTCTTCCGGTTTGTGGAACAGGCGGCGCAGGTATGGGTGCGGGCGGAGGCGATGGTGAGATGACGGCTCCCGCCCGACGCTCTCCCTGGGGCATGAGCACTTCCGTTTCATCTCCATACTCTTCCGGGGCCAGATATTCGGTATCTCCTGATATATCCGGCAATTCCCCTACTCTAAGTCCGCATTTCAAACAGAATTTACTGCCCGGCT
>JAGZXV010000160.1 GCA_018378255.1 Clostridiaceae bacterium
GGACAGGTGGTGGAGAAATGTTCTTCGAAAGAGCTTTTCAAATCCCCTTTGCATCCCTATACCAAGGCTCTGCTTTCTGCTATTCCGTCTGTAGATATCCATCACCCGACAAAACGGGAGATATTAAAGGGTGAGATTACGTCTCCCATTAATCCCAAACCAGGCTGCCGGTTTGCGGCCCGCTGCCCTTATGCGGCAGAGGCCTGTCATGAGCCGCAGAAGCAGGAAGAGGTATCAAAGGGACATTTTGTAACATGCTGCAGGGTGCATGAAGTAAACTGATTCAAAACCTATTTATATAGAAGGAACCAGGCCGGACGGCGCAGGATTGCTATGCGTTTTCCGGCTTTTTTGCCGGTTTTGGGAGCGGGAAACCGGAAACTTTCCCACCGGACGGAGGGAGAATGGAACTAATATAAGGTTTGGCTGGAAAAACACAGTAAATACGTATATAATAGTTTTTAAAGTAGCACAGTCGAGGAGGTAGACATGAACGTAAAATCGGGGCTGAATCAGACAAGAATGAAAGCTGATAATTACGCTGCCATTTTAGGGACGATCTATAAAGAAGGTCCAATTACCAGGACCGAGATCGCCAGGCAGTTAGAAGTGGCGTTGCCGACGGTAACGACTACGATAAAGTCTTTGCTGGATACAGGGATATTAAAAGAGGTCCCGTTAAAGGAGCAGGGCAATGCACTGGGCAGAAGAGCTGCGGCCATTGACTTTGAGGAGACGGCAGGATATGCTCTGGGAATTGAATGGGGGCCAATCGGCATAATCTTATACATTTCCGACTTGAGAGGAAAACAGATTGCTGTTAAAAAGCATAAGACAAAAATTATCGGCCGTGATTATAAAGACATGCTGGCAGAAACGAAACAGTGTGTGGAAGAAATTCTGAAGGAAAATGAGATAAAAGAAGAGGCTATCATCGGCGTCGGATGGGCGACTCCGGGTATGGTGGATTCCCAGAGGGGCATGTTGGTATGCGGTTCCATGACGGGCACTGGGTGGGAGGATCTTCCGGTTAAAAAGGATTTGGAAGAACTGCTGAATTATCCGGTTATTGTAGAAAACCATGTGAGAGTAAGGGCCATCGGACAGGATATGTTTGAACGCGAGAACAGGCCTGATGTATATCTGTATTATTTTGCCCAGATGGGTATTTCCTGTTGTGTCATGTCGGATGGGGAGCCTTTTGGGCGGGAACATTTCGGAACCGGAGATATCGGACATACGATCATGGATATTGACGGGCCTGTTTGCAACTGCGGCAAACAGGGCTGCCTGCAGACCTTTATCGGTGAGAATTCGATCAGGGAGATCGGGGCTAAACAGATCAAGCTGGGGCATGCAAAACAGTTAAAGGAAATCTGTGAAAATCCTCAATATCCGGAGATTGAGGAGATCGTCAATGCGGTGGATATGGGAGATGACCAGCTAAAACAGGCCCTTCTTCCTGCGGTCAGATATATGGGGATATCCATTGCCAACATTATAAATCTGCTAAATCCTCAGCTGGTGATTGTGGACTGTGCGCTGTTTAACGGGCGCGTGTTGAGGAAGTATCTCGATCAGGTCATTTGTGAACATAATTATTTCCGGAGCCATTTGAAGGTGGAAGTGCAGTATGTGGACGCGAACCGGTATACGGGGGCGCGGGGATGCTGCGCGTTGGTGGTTCAGGAATTGCTGGGAGGGCGGCTGTAGGCGCAGGAGTGGAGTATACCATCGGGGCGTTCTTCTTTTAGGGGAGAACAGGTAGTTCCGGATGGGAATAAACTGAATTTTTACATTAAGTGTGAAGGCATTTTCGAAAATCCCTTGACGTTTTACTTTAAAACGTGAAGGGATTTTTGAAAATGCCTTGACGTTTTTATGCGAATGACCACGTCACTTCTGTAAATTCCATTTACCGATCAAATAACAAATAGCAAATAACACATCCCAAGAATTAATGAACAAAAAACAGAGTTTTACACTTGACTATACTGGATAAAAGTGCTAGCATATAATTAATTAAATAAATTAATAAAATGAATTGCAATGGAGGGGAAAAGATATGGAGCTTGGTTTTTTAACCAACAGTCTTGTGGAGGAAGCCAAACGGCATAACAGCGGAGACTTTCAAAGCCTTGAGCAGGTTGCGGCCTGGGCAGTGGAGCATGGGTTTACGGATCTTGAATGCGGCCCGTCTCTGGCTCTGGATGAAGAATGCTATGAAAAGGTGCTCTCGGAAGGGAAAATACATATTACAGCATTAATTTACTGCCGCAATTATCTAAGCAGTGATAAAGAGGAGGCGAAAGAGCATATCGCCCAGTTGAAAAAGAGAATTGAATTTGCCGGGAAAATGGGAATTGAAAAGGTGGTCACATCCACAGGCATCAATAAGACGGTGGAAGAGGGGATTTATGACCGTGATCCGGCTGTGAAAGATCGCGGAAATATGATACGGAGAATCCCTCTACGAAGTATGGATCAATTTTTGGAGACGTTCAAGCCGGTTTTGGAGCTGGCGGAAAAGAATCATGTGAAGATCTGTTTTGAGAATTGTCCGCTGATGGGGAATATTGCAGTCTCTCCGGTGATGTGGCGGCAGATTTTTGAGCGGCTGGACAGTGAGATGGTGGGGCTGGCCTATGATCCCAGCCATCTGGTTTGGGAGATGATCGATCCATATGAGCCGGTTCAGGAGTTCGGAAACCGTATTTTCCATTTTCATGCGAAGGATACCATAATTGACAGGGAGAGGCTGAAGCAGACGGGCATCCTTACGGATTTCAGCTGGTGGACTTACAGGATTCCGGGAAGGGGTGAGATTGACTGGAGCAGGATGTTAGGAGAGCTGAAGAAAATTAATTATAGCGGCACGATCAGCATTGAACATGAGGACAGGGATTATGAGGGAAGTCTTGAAGCGGTTTCGGAAGGAATCTTAAAGTCCAGAGAGTTCCTGAGCCAATATCTGTAATCTAAACGGCGGCTGCATATTCTGCACTGTCTGAAACTTAAAAAAACAAAAAAAGGAGAAAAAATATGATTCGTATAGGGATTATCGGAGTGGGAAACACCATTGGAATTGCAGGATTCCACATCAGATCTTATAAACTTTGTGAGGACGCGGTGATAACGGCCGTATATGATATCCTGCCGGGGCGGGCTAAAGAATGCATTGAGAAGTTCGGATTAAAAGACGCCGCGGTCTGCAAAAATGAGCAGGAGGTTTTTGACAAATGTGATGCGGTCAGCATTTGTACTCCCAACGGAACCCATGTGGAACTGGCGAAAGCTGCATTAAAGGCTGGCTGCCATGTGCTCTTAGAAAAGCCATTCGCCCCTACGGCTGAAGACTGCAGGGAGGCGGTAAAATATGCAAAGCTGACAGACCGAGTGGCGATGATCGGTCTCTGCTACCGGGATATTCCGGGATTCGTTTACATGAAACAGCTGATTGATGCAGGAACAATCGGAAAAATATTCTTCGTGAGGGAAGAGCAGGGCGGAGACCGCATTGCCAATCCGGATGTGAAGCTGGAATGGAGAATGCAGGAGGATCTGTCAGGCCCCGGCGCTTTAGCTGATTTTGGAAGCCATATGATGGATATCTGTGATTACCTGCTCCACGATACCTGCGGTAAAATCCGGGAAATTCAGTGCATGCAGGACTGTCTGATCGAAGAGCGGGAAGTCATAGGCAGGCCGGGAGTTATGGGCCGGGTGACCAATGATGACGTAGCATGCTGGACTTGCAGGACGGAAAAAGGGACACTGTATAATTTCACCGCCAGCAGAATCGGCGCCACCTTTATGCTGGAAATTGTAGGAGCAGGAGGAAAGATGATATTCAACGGTTCCAGACCGTTTGAACTGACCCTGCAGTTAAAGGATCAGAACGGGGGATATAAGTCCGCTCCCCAGGCAGTTCCGGTGCCGGAAGACTGCTTCGGCCCGGATGCTGCGGCTCCCAGAGAGCATATGGCCATTAACTTCTATTATGAAATACGTCAGTTTTTGGATACCATCCAGAAGAAAAGGGATACCCAGCTGACTTTTGAACGCGGGCTCTATATTCAGGAATTGATCCAGGCTGCACAGAAATCAGCGGATACCGGGGAAATTGTAAGAGTTTAGGAGGAGAATCGCATGAAATTTGGAGCGCATTGTGTTTTATACGGGGCAGAGCTTGGCACCGATCCGCAGAAGGTGATCGGCACGCTGGCCGGAACGGGAGCAAAGGGCTGTGAACTGGGACAGAGATTTTTCGGTCTGGAACGCAGAGAAGAGCTGGAAAAGATCCTTGCGGATAATCAGATGGAACTGGCCGGGATGCATTGCAATAATTTCCGGTTAATGGACCTGTTGGAAAATCCCCAGGCCGCAAGGGCGGCTTTGGAAGCTGTGGCGGAGTTTGTGGCGCCTTTAAAGAATAAAAATATCATTGCCACCGGCATGGTTCCTTTGGATGAGATCAGAGATCTGCCGATACGCAGCGGAGCGCCGGTACCGGAGCTTCATGATAAGGAAACGGTTAAACAGATGGCAGTGGTTTTCAATGACATCGTGAAGGACATCAGGGAGAAGTATGGTGTTCAGGTCCAGTATCATAACCATAGCTGGGAATTCGCGGATGAGGGGTTGATCTGGTTCGCCCTGGCGGATTATGCTCCGGATTTGAAATTCGCCCTGGATACCGGATGGGCGGCCGCCTCGGGATTCCAGCCTTTGGATTTGATTAAAAAGTATCCGGGGAGGTTTGAGTACGTTCATTTAAGGGATTACCGGACAGAGGGAGATCCTCTTGAATATACATTTAATCAGGTTCATAAAAGCTTTATTGATTTAGGAACCGGCATGATGGGATATCCGGAACTGATCCGCCAGTTGAAAAGGGAATTAAAGGATGATGCATGGGCGATTGTGGAATACGAGATCGGCAACTTCGATCAAAACAGCTATCTGGGGGCACTCAACTATTTGAAGGGGCTTCAGGATATGGCGGATCTTTACGGAAAAGAGGAATAGACAGGTGAAAAAGCTGAGAATTGCCGTAATTGGCTGCGGACGGATTTTTTCCGTGTATGAAAGCGCATTTGGCAGGCTTGCCCATGAGATGGAGTTGGTTCTTGCCATGGATAAGGATATGTCCCGGGCTGAGGCTGCTTCGGCAGGCCATCCGGGGTGTATTGCATCGGACCGGATAGGGATAATGGAGTTTAAGAATACTCTGAATCAGGTGAAACCGGACTTAATCCATATTTTACTGCCTCATTTTCTTCATGGAAGATATGGGATGGCGGCCATGGAGTGCGGCGTCCATGTTCTGACGGAAAAACCAATTACGATCACCCTGACGGAGGCGGACGAGCTGATTGCGGTACAGAAAAAGACGGGCATGCAGTTAGGGGTTATTTTCCAGAACCGTTATATAAACGGCGTGCAGAAGGTGCGCGGGCTGATCGGGAGCGGGGAGCTTGGACCAGTAAAAGGGGCTTTTTCAACGCTGAACTGGTTCCGCCCGCCCAGCTATTATGAATGTGACTGGAAGGGGAGCTGGGAAACCGAAGGTGGAGGCGTCATCATCGACCAGGCCATTCATTCCATTGATCTGGTGCGCTATATGACCGGCTGCGAGGCGGTTAAGGTCATGGGACATACGGCGAGAAGGGTTCTGACAGGGATAGAGGTGGAAGATGAAGCGGACGCGGCCATATGGCTGGATAATGGGGCAGTGTATTCCTTTTACGCCTGCAATTATTTTACCACCAATAGTCCCATAAGAGTGGGGATAAGCTGTGAAAATGGGACGGCTGTGCTGACCCATGACTCCATGGAGATCAGTTGGAAGGACGGAAGACGGGAAGAGATATTACCGGATATGAATGGAAATGGAAGCGGGGAAAGCTATTGGGGAAGCTGCCATTATGTGCAGATCAGCCAATGCTACCGCGCCCTGATGGAGGGACGGCCTATGCCGTGGTCTCCTGAAGATGCGAAAAAAACTTTAGCTATTGTGCAGGGGATTTACGAATCTGCGAGAATACAGGGAGTTGTGGAACTTTAAAAGCCCTCCCCGTCAGGGGAAGGGCCGTTACCTTAATTATATCTTTAAACTGCCTGTGTTGTAGGTTTGGACTTTTTTACCGTACATAGTCTGAATGAAATCCATGCGGTATTTGTCGTGTTCCAGATAGATTTTGTCCTTGGGAGGCCACTTTAACATCATCTGAAAGCGTTCCTCATCGGTCATCGGCGTTTTGGAAAAGTAAATATAGAGGGTGCCGCTTTTTTCCTTATTCCCTTTATTGAAGATCCGTGAACCAGCGACGCCCACTTCACTGATTTCGTCCCAGGTGAAGGTGTTTCTGACCTTTCCTAAGACGGACCGGGTGATTCCATTGGGGTTAATGGTAATGATTGCCCCGGCAGTGAGGGAAACTTTAAAAAACAGAAGAGCAATAGCGAAAAATACCAGGGCGGATACAGGGCGCCTGATATAGAGCAGGCTGCAGGCGATGACAGCGGCTGCGGCGACAGTGCTTATGGCCGCTGTAAATTCGATAGGATTGACGAAATATTTTTTTTCCATGGTAAAAGGCTCCTTAACATGTTAATTTGCTGAAGAATTTACTTGATATAGTGTTCCAGGTTATTTCGGATGGCTACGGCAGCGGCCCCTTTAGCACCGCTGAAATCGTCGTAATCGATGAAGATGAGCTGTGTTTTCGTATCAGATAAACGGAACTGGTTTTCCTGGATCGTACTGAGAAAATGTTCTTTGTTTTTGGGATTTGAAAAGATTCTTCCCTCAATCAGCATGGAGTGGGGACGGATCAGGTTGTCCACGTTTGCAACTGCGATTCCCAGATAAAAGGCGGCGCTGAGGAGGAGTTCATCGCAGAAGGGATCTCCGGCTTGCTGAGCTTCTAAGATCTGTGAAAATGCCGGTCTTACCCCTTGGCCGCATATGGTTTCGAGAATCGGAGCTTTTCCTTCTTTCAGGGCTTCAAAACACTGGTCTATGATGCTTCGCTCGCCTGCCAGGCTGTGTAAGGTTCCCATGCTTCCCAGTTCATTTCTGGGCTTGCTGGGATCGATGATCATGTAGCCTACCTCGCCGGGACCTACAGGATTACTCAACATCGCGGAGTTATTGAGAATCAGCGGACAGGCGATGCCGCTGAAGATGTACATATAAGTAAATGACGGGATATCCCGCAGAAGGTCTTTCCGGAACAGCTGGGCTCCATAAGCACGGGCCAGGGTATTGTTTTCCACGCTGACTGGGCCGTTAAATCCGGTCAGCCGTTTCACATCGCTGAAAATATCCTTATCATACCAGCTGTTCTGCCGATGGGCGCCCAGGGTGCCTTTAACCGGATCGATGATACCGGCCAGACAGATTCCCATGCCGGCCAGTTTCCCTTCTGGTATGAGGTCTGAATGAAGCACGCTGTTTATCATCCGGCAGGTGTGATCCATGCATTCATTATAATCGGGGTAATCGGTATTATCAACCGCTGAATGGATCACCTCGCCCCGGTAATTGGTTATGCATAGATGGCGGAAGAGCCTTCGGAATTCTACGCCGATAAAATAGCCGGCATTGCTGACGATATTGACCGCATTGGCCCGGCGTCCCAGGTTCAGGGAGGAACTTTCCTGAAGGGGCACTTCTTCCAGCAGTCCGGATGCTATCATGCTGCTGATATTGGTGGTGATGGTGGGGAGTGTCAGAGAAAGTTTTTCTGCAATTCCCGCCCGGGTGATCGGCCCGTATTCATAAATCATTCTTCGGATTGCCGCCTGGTTCGCCACCTTGACTCTGGGAAGATTGTTTCCAGGTGTAATTTCCATAAAATATCCCCCTATATATTTAAAAATATTGTGTAATATTTATATTTTAAATTAAATTAATAAATAAATTATAGCAAATGAACAATGCAAAGTCAAGACAGCAGAAAGGAATGAAAGAATGGAAGTCCAATTGAATCTGAACTATGCCGTCTCCTGTCTGGATCCTTCTGAATTAGAAGAACAACAGAAAACAGCGGCTAAAATATGTAAAAATATATTTGAAAAGGAGGATGACGAAAGGGTATTGGGATGGAGAACTCTATCGGAATCCGCCGTTATGATGGATATTATGAAGCAGAAAGCGGAGAAGGTCAGAATGGATGCTGATGTATTTGTGATCGTCGGAGTGGGAGGTTCTAATCAGGCGGCCCGGGCGGTTATAGAGGCTTTCCCGGACCGGAAAGGACCTGAGATCGTCTATCTGGGAAATACCCTTTCTCCCCGCTATATCAGCCGTGTGTTAAAGGGCATGGAAGGAAAGAGTGTCTATATAGATGTGATTGCAAAGAATTTCGAAACCCTGGAGCCGGGCAGCCATTTCCGCATTCTGAGGCAGTGGATGGGAGAGCGTTATACGAGAGAGGAGATGGCCGGACGGATCATCCTCACCGGAACTGCAGGTTCCCGTCTCAATGAGATCGCAGAGGAAAACGGGTATCTGTTTTTACCATTTCCGGAAGCAGTAGGAGGGCGGTATTCCGCGTTTACGCCGGTGGCATTGTTCCCTCTTCTCGTATCCGGCCTTGATGTGGATGCTTATCTGCGGGGAGCGCAAAATGCCATAACCCTGTGCCGGGAGAGGCCGGAGGAAAGCCCATCCGTGCGTTATGCGGCCGCCAGAAGTCTTCTTTATAAGAAGGGATATGATATAGAAATGCTGGTATCATTTGAACCCCAGTTTTATTATTTTGCAAAATGGTGGTGGCAGTTATTTGGCGAGAGCGAGGGGAAGGATAAAAAAGGAATCTATCCGGCCATGGCTATTTATTCAGAAGACCTGCATTCCATTGGCCAGTATGTACAGGATGGGCGCAGAAATCTGATCGAGACATTTCTTTCAGCAGAAGACCCGAAAGCTTCGGTTGTGATCCTGCCGGATCCTGAATTTGGAGACCGGTTTGATTATCTGGACAATATGGATTTTGATATGATCAATAAAATCGCTGAAAATGCCACAATGGAAGCCCATGAAGAAGGGGGAGTGCCATGTATCAGGATGAAGATAAAAGAGATTTCGGAGGAGGCGTTCGGCGGATTATTCTATACGTTTATGATGGCCTGCGCCTGTTCCGGGATTTTATCAGAAGTAAACCCCTTTGACCAGGAAGGGGTGGAGGCATATAAGCGCAGCATGTTTCAAGCGCTTGGAAAACCCCGGATGTAACTTGTGAATATCAGTTGATTGGAAATAAGGAGATTCAGATGGCAAAAAAACCTCATATTATTATATTTAACCCGGATGAGATGCGCTGGGACACCATGGGACATATGGGAAATCCTGCGGCTCATACCCCATATTTAGATGAATTTGCCGCAAAGGAAGCCGTATCCTTTAGCAATGCATACTGTCAGAACCCGGTCTGTGTCCCCAGTCGGTGCAGCTTTTTCACCGGATTGTATCCTCATGTCCACGGTCACCGCACCATGAGTTATCTGCTCCATCCGGGAGAAGAAAACCTGTTTTCAGAATTAAGGGATGCGGGTTATTATGTTTGGATGAATGCCAGAAATGATCTGTTTGCCGGCCAGATTGAAGGCTGGAATGAGGCAAATGCAGATACGATTTTCTATGGCGGAGACGTTCCCAAAGCTTTGGGGCCGATGGAACAGGAGAAGTTAAGAGGAGAAGAAAAATACAGGTATTCACATTTTGACGGAAAACTGGGCTTAGATGAGAACGGAAAAAATTACAGTTCTGATGACGAGGCAGTGGATGCTGCCGTGGACTTTGTGAAAAATTATGACAATGACCGGCCGCTGTGCCTTTTTCTGGGGCTCTTATTTCCCCATGTGCCCTATGGTGTGGAAGAACCCTATTACTCCATGATCGACAGAAAGAAACTGCCCGAGAGAATCCGGCCTGAGGATTGTAAGGATAAATCAAAGATGCTTTCGCTGCTCAGAAAATACCAGAAGATGGATGCGTATACAAAAGAGGACTGGGATGAACTGCGGGCCGTCTATCTGGGAATGTGCGCTAAAATAGACAGCCAGTTTAAACGCCTTTGTGACGGTCTGAAGGACGCTGGTATTTATGATGACTGTGCGATTTTCTTTTTCAGCGACCATGGGGATTTTGACGGCGATTACGGCATCACAGAAAAAGCCCAGTCCAGCTTTGAAGACTGTTTAATCCGCGTTCCTCTTTTGATTAAACCTCCAAAGGGAGAAGGGCTGGATGCAGGTCTGACCGAGTCCATGGCGGAGTTGGTGGACTTCTATGCGACAGCTGTGGATTATGCAGGTATTGTGCCGAAAAGGACACAGTTCGGACGAAGTTTAAAAGAGATTGTGGGAGACAGGACGAAAGAAAACCGCAGCTATGTGTGCTGTGAAGGCGGACGGCTTCCTGAAGAAAGCCATTGTGACGAATACCATTCAGCAGGCCCTGGCGGCCCGGATGTTAATTTTGTTTACTGGCCTAAGATGATGGCTCAGACAGACCATGAGGCCCACGCAAAGGCTTCGATGATCAGGAGCCGGGATTATAAATATGTGAGCCGGATCACGGGGGAGGATGAGTTCTATGATTTAAAAAATGACCCCGGTGAAACTGTTAACCAGATAAAGAATCCTGTTTATGCGTCCGAAATCGCTTCCATGCGGATAGAATTTATGCGCTGGATGCAGAGGACGGCTGATGTGGTGCCCTATGCCTATGACAAGCGTTTTACGGATGAAATGATGTGGGCCAAGGTCAAAAACATCTGTCCGTCCGGGTATGAGACCGATGTAAAGGAGAAAATCCGCGGCGGCATGAAGCAGGGAATGCTGTATATGTATCTCGCTAAGCTGCGCAGAGCGGTGGAGGAAGAGAAAAAAAGGATTGAGGAGGAGTATGATGGAAATCTATAAGGACAGCACAAAACCGGTAATGGAGCGGGTGGAAGATCTGCTGGAAAGAATGACATTGGAGGAGAAGGCGGCCCAGCTTTGCGGTGACCTGCCCATGGAACTGGTGCAGGATGGAATGCCCTCCACGGAACTGTTAAAGAAAAAATTCCCATATGGGCATGGGCGGATTACCCAGTATTCCACCATGGGCCTGGCGGATCCGATGAAGATAGCTGTCCTGTCAAACACGCTTCAAAGGTATTTTGTGGAAGAGACCAGGCTGGGGATTCCGGTGGCACTTCAGACGGAGAATCTCTGTGGTTATCCGGCTCTGGGAGGAACCATGTTTCCGGCACAGATCAACCTTTCCTGTACCTGGGAACCGGAGCTGGCGGAGGCCATGAGCAGCATCATTTCCCAGGAATCCAAGGCGGTAGGAATTAATTCAGCCATGAGCCCGGTTATCGATATCGTCCGTGACCACAGGTGGGGACGGGTTTATGAAACTTACGGGGAGGATCCATATCTGACCAGCCAGATGGGGATTCACTATGTAAAGGGCATGCAGAAAGATAAGAAAAACGGGGTAGCCTGTGTTGCAAAACATTTTCTGGGATACTCCGATTCCCAGGGCGGGCTCAATACGGCGGTCTGCCGGATCCCGGACAGGGAACTGTACGAAGTGTTCGCAACACCCTTTGAGGCGGTGATGCGGGAGGCGGATGTCAGTTCAGTTATGGCCAACTACGGGGAAATAGATGGAATGTGCGTGGTGGCAAATAAAAAAATAGCCCAGGACCTGCTTCGGGATACCATGAAATTTGAGGGTATTTTAACTTCCGACGGCGCCGGGGTTTTAAAAACATATAAGGATTTCAAAACCGCAGAATCTTATGAAGAGGCCGGGCTGCTGGCTAAAAAGGCCGGAACCGATACGGAAATCCCGGTGGGAAATGCGTTCAGAAAGCTTCCGGACTATGTGAGGGAGGGAAAACTGGATGAGGCCATTCTTGACCAGTCGGTAAGGCGCGTTTTAAAAGTGAAATTTGAATACGGACTTTTTGAAAACCCATATATCGACCTGGATCAAGTAAAACAGTCCCTGACCAACGATGAAAAAAGCGCCCTGTCCGAAGAGATTGCCGCTAAATCGCTGGTTCTTCTTAAAAATGAAGGAGTACTGCCTTTGAAACAGGGAATAAAACTGGCCGTGGTGGGGCCGCATAGCGACAGCCTCAGGTATCCGGTCAGCGGTTATACCTATCCGGCCTATGTGGAAATGCTGACGGCCGGGAGCGAGGGAAATGAGGTATCTATCGGCGGCATGGCAGATGAAGCCCAGGCCGGCAAAAAGAAATCTCCGGACAATCCATTTGCAGCCTTCACCAAAGGCCTGACCAAGGAGGAGAAGGAATCCATCGGAGATATGAACGGAGTTCTCCGGGGGATGGGGGCCAGAACCTTAAAAGAAGAATTATCAGACCGGTTCCCTGTGGTTTATGCAAAAGGCTGTGAGATCAGCGGCGACGATATTTCCGGAATTCCGGAGGCAGTAAAGGCAGCCAGGGCCAGTGATGTAGTGATCATGGCCTGCGGCGGAAACTGCGGCTGGGTAAATGTGACCGGAGGAGAGGGAAAAGACCGCTGCAGCCTGGAACTTCCGGGAGTGCAGCAACAGCTTTTAGAGGCTCTCTGCGCTGTGGGCAAACCGGTGGTGCTCATTCTCTACGGCCCGGGGATTTTTGCCCTTCCATGGGCGTGTGAACACACGGCGGCCATGATCCAGGCGTGGATGCCGGGCCAGTATGCGGCTAAAGTGATGGCAGATGCGTTAGACGGTACAAGAAACTTTGGCGGAAAGCTGACTACGACGATTCCAAGAAGCGTAGGCCAGACTCCGGTCACTTACAATCACCGGATGGGCAGCGGATATGCTTCTAATACGGACCCTATGGGAAGCCTGATATTTACGGGCGGATATGTGGATCAGCCCAGCCAGCCTCTGTTCTGTTTCGGCCATGGCTTGAGCTACACAACATTTGCCCTGTCTGAATTTGCAGTGGAATCCAGGGAAACGGCGACGGATGGAAGGATCGTGGTTTCCTGCACCGTGGCAAATACGGGCGAACGTCAGGGAGATGAGGTGGTGCAGCTTTATTACCGCACCAAGAAAGCCCATGTAGTGCGCCCTGTGAAACAGCTTGCCGGTTTTAAGAGGGTGAGCCTGAAGCCAGGGGAAAAGAAGAGAGTTACCTTTATGCTGAAAACCAGCCAGTTAGGGTATTACAATGAAGAGATGGAATTTGTGGTAGAGCCGACAGTGATGGATATTATGATCGGTACCAGCTCTCACCGGATCGAATACAGTGAGGAGATAACTCTGATAGGGGACAAGGTAAATGTAATGGGGAAACGGTCCTATACCTGTGAAGCGGTTGTATCGGATTAGGATGTGTCTGAAACTGATGAAAAAAGCCGGATAAAAAGCTTTTTAGCAAGATAGACAAAAAATCAGGATTGCATTTAGGTAATATGCCTACTTGTAACCCAAAAAGCGGTGTGCTATACTTTAATAAATTAAATTAATTAATTATATTGACAGGGAGGGTATTCTTATGAAGGCGATTATGGTAATGTATGATTCACTCCGCAGGGATTTGATGTCCGTTAACGGCGGGCCGGTTCCGACGCCAAATTTTGAAAGGCTGGCGGCTCATTCCGTACAGTTTGACAAATGCTATGTGGGCAGCCTGCCGTG
>JAGZXV010000161.1 GCA_018378255.1 Clostridiaceae bacterium
GGTAGCCCAGGTGATCATGGAATTCCACGCTGTTTTTGTTCAGATATTCGTCCTCTGTTTCAGGATACGCGATACATGCGTTCATATTCAGGATGCCCTGCTCCCTCAATACAGATTCCAGGGCATTATGCAGCAGTTTCCCGATGCCCATCCTTTTTTTGCTTTGATCCACATAGATTGATGTTTCCACCGCCCAGTCGTAAGCAGGGCGCGCATGGAAAGGGCCTGCGTAAGCATACCCAAGAATTTCGCCGTCCAGTTCTGCGGCCAGATAAGGATACTTCTCCAGCACTTCTTTCACCCGCTTGGCAAATTCCGTAACAGTGGGGACATCATATTCGAATGTAATGGCTGTATGCTCCACATAAGGGGCATAGATGTCCAGCAGTTTTTCCGCATCTTTTTCAGATGCAATCCGTATTTTAATATCATGATGTTTCATATAAATCCTCCTACACGAAGTTTTCAGGTTTTTATAGGTTCGGACATGTTTGAACATTCATTCCTGCTATCTGCATGTCCTGCTTCACAGTATATTAGGGTTTTAACTGCCTCCAGGAATGCGGCCGCGTCTTCAGACGCGTTTTTCGCATAGAGCAGGCCGTATGAGATGGAATGATCCCAATCCACGGGAATGGTCACCAGGGACGGGTGAATATCCTTCCAGCATTCCAGGGTCAAAAGGAGGAAGTTTTTCTCCTCACAGCGGTTGAATACGCTGATATCATAAAAAATGGGCGTGTCTTCAAGGCAGATCCGGGGATGATTTGTTTCCAGTTCATCCCGTATGAGATCATTGGCTGGGGAATCCCCTCTCTTTTCTATCATCAGGGTTTCGCCATACAAGTCGGTCAGATTCAACCGCTTCTTTTCTGACAGCCGGTGCTTGATGGGGATGGCAATCATTTTTCTGTACTCACCCAGCGGGAGATAATTACAGCGGCTCAGCCATTTGGAAGAATCGCAGACGCCTACAATGAAATCGAATTTCGTCCCGATCTGGTCTATGACCGACAGGATTCCTTCGTGGTCGTCTTCAAAAGGTACGATCTGTATTTGGAAATGAGGAAAACGATCGCTGGCCCGATACCACAGATCCATCAACGCCCTGCAGGGGTTCAGCATGGAGGTTCCGACCCGGAGAACGGTATTTTTCTGATCCATCAGCTTTTGTGCCCTTTCAACGGCCTGATTGGAATAGGAGATCATATATTTTGCATCCTTGTAAATGGATTCTCCTGCCTCAGTGAGCCGGATTCCCTGGTTGGTGCGCTCCAAAAGCCGCATGCCCAGATGTTTTTCCAATGCATTAACCTGCTTCATCACGGCAGTAGGGGAGATATAAAGCCGTTTGGCGGCCAGGTTAAAGCTGCCGCAGTCGGCCGCGCAGATAAATACGTCCAGTTGGTGATTATACATCAAAAACCTCCCTCTCAGATAGAAAAATGCAGTCGCTGTATTAACTTTAAGTTAATGCGATGTTAACATATTGGAGATTCCGTGTCAACTGGCTTTCTATTATAATAAAACCACAAGGGACAGGAAGGAGGAAGATAGGATGGGTAAGAGAAATTTAGGATTCGGATGGATGCGTCTGCCCCAGTTGTCAAACGATCCGGCGGATATTGATTTTGAACAGGTGAACCAGATGGTTGATCTCTATCTGGAAGCGGGATTTGATTATTTTGATACCAGTTATGCCTATCACAACGGAAACAGTGAAGCCGCCATTCAGAAATGCCTTGTCAGCCGTTATCCTAGAGAACAATTCCGGCTGGCTTCCAAACTGCCGTCATTTATGATCACTGAAGAAGCCCAGGTGGAAGAGATTTTCGCCCGGCAGCTTGCCCAGTGCGGCGTGACATATTTTGATTATTATCTGCTCCACAATCTGAACGGGATCCGTTATGAACAGGTGGTGAAAAAGTGCCGTATGTTCGAGCACATGAAGCAGTGGAAAAAAGAGGGGAGGATCAGACATATCGGATTTTCGTACCATGATTCTGCGGATGTGCTGGACAAAATCCTGACGGAACACCCGGAGGCGGAAGTTGTGCAGATCGCATTAAACTATATCGACTGGGATGCATACTTTGTCCAGGCAAAGGCCTGTTATGATGTGATCCGCAGTCATAACCGGCAGGTTATTGTTATGGAGCCGGTCAAAGGAGGAATGCTGGCAAAAGCGCCTGAAGAAGCGGAGAAGCTGATGAAGGCGGAAAGACCTGAAAGTTCTGTGGCATCCTGGGCCATTCGTTTTGCCGCGGAGCCGGAAGGCATTTTGACGGTGCTTTCGGGCATGTCGGATCTGGAGCAGGTTAAGGATAATCTCTCTGTGATGACCGGATATGAGCCATTAACTGACCGTGAAAAGGAGATTTTGAAACAGACGGCGCAGATTTACCGTAGAGAGGGCCCTGCCAAGACGGCGGATTTCTCCCAATATGAAGCGGTTAATCCTAAGGGGATTTCGGCCGCCGCCATTTTGGACTGCTATAACAGCTGTATGCTGCAGCCAAATCCGGCTTTTGGAGCGGAACACAATTACTTTTCTTCGGAAAAAGCCAAATTCGGGCTGAAACAGGGGGACAGTTGCATGCCGGAGCAGGTTATTTTAGGGGACGGAACGGATGTGACGGAGTTGGTGCATGAGGCGGAAGTGTTTTTGAATGAAAATGCATTTTTTCAATATGAGTGAAAGTATAGGGGCCGCATCAGCAGGAACGAATGATGTTTTAGCAACATTCAACTATGGAACGTGAATCCATTGACATTACATCAAAGTGACTTTAAAATGTGGGTAGAGAGGGAGGTGGCAGCGTGCAGATATCCAGCAGGTTTACCATAGCGATCCACATATTCGCCTGCATTGACATCTTTGAGAAACAATATAAAATCACCAGTGATTTTCTGGCATCCAGCATCAATGTCAACCCGGTAATCATACGGAAAATCATGATTCAGTTAAAAAATGCGGGGCTGATCAGCGTGGCCCGGGGAACCGGCGGTGCATCCATTGCTAAAAAAGCGGATGAAATTACATTCTATGATGTATACCGGGCTGTGGACCTGATAGAAAACGGGGATTTATTTCATTTTCATGAAAACCCGTGTACTGACTGTCCCGTTGGAAAAAATATCCATTCCGCCCTGGACGGCAGGCTGCAGAACATCCAGGAAGCCATGGAACGTGAACTGCGCAAGTTTACTATAGAAGATGTAGTAAAAGATATACAAAAACAAATAGAACTTAAAGAATAGTTGGGAAGTGCCTTGTATACTGTTTTAATAGTACAAGGCGCTTTTTATATAACAGGGTGTACCCAGTCATATAAAAAAACTTCGGGCAGGATCACCCTGCGGCAGCAGTTATATATGCTGCAATGTAACCGTTGACATTACATCGTAAGCCTGATATGATATTAATGTAATAATTATAGTTACAACGAAAAAACCAATGATCGGTATCATATTTTGCGGCGGCAGTATCATCAAACATGGCCGGATAAACACCGCAGACAGAAGAAAAACCTGATCAGCGAGGAGTGTGAGCATGATGTTTGAAAAAAGAGCCCGGACAACGTTCAACAGTTTTTTAAGCGGAATCCCGGCGGAAAAGTATATTTTGCAAAAAACGCCATATGAGGAACAGATCAGCCGGGCCGCCAAACTGGTTGATGAGGCGGATTATGTCCTGATTGGAGCCGGAGCCGGCCTGTCCGCAGCCGCCGGGCTCACCATGGGCGGCCGCCGGTTCACGGAAAATTTTAAGGAATTTATTGAAAAATACAGCGGCCCTTATATGACGGACATGTACAGTGCAGGATTTTATCCATATCCATCAGAAGAAGCCAAATGGGGATACTGGTCAAAAAGCAGCATGATAAACAGGGTTCTGCCTGGCCCCCTGCCTCTCTATAAGAAAGTGTACGAACTGGTAAAGAATAAAGAATATTTTGTGCTCACCACCAATGTGGATCATCAATTTTATCTGTCCGGCTTCTCTAAAAACAGCATATTCGCCACTCAGGGAGATTACGGACTGATCCAATGCCGCAAAGCATGCCATCAAAAAACCTATGATGCGGTCTCTTTGTTCCGCCGCATGGACCAGGCCAGAAAAAACTGTGTTGTGCCGGCCGGCCTGGTTCCTAAATGCCCAGTCTGCGGCGGCCCCATGGAAATGAATCTCCGATGTGACCAATTTTTTGTGGAAGATGAAAATTGGCATAAATCAGAGGAATATTTCGGCGTGTTTTTAGATAAATGCCTGGGTGGGAAAACAGTTTTGCTGGAATTGGGAGCCGGTTTTAATACCCCGGTGATCATCCGTTATCCTTTTGAAAAACTGCTGAGGGAACGGGAAAACATGACCCTGATCCGTTTCAATCTGAATGAAGCCGTTGTCCCGGAAGAAGCCGGGAACCGGGCAATTGGAATTGATGGGGATATGGAAAAAAGTATGAGCGATTTGCTGCGGGAGGCGGGAATATGAACCAGAGGGAAATGAGGATTTATCTGATAAAGTCATTGATCGAAGAGATGCCGGAATACAAAGGCGTGGCAATACCTGAGGAGGAAGCAAAACAGCGGCAGCTTCTGCGCTCTCTGTTTAATCTCCGCCCGCCCTGCCCGGCCTCCGCCCCTTTTCTTAAAGTCCAGGATGCTTACCTGTCAAAACGCGTCAGGGAACGGGGAATTGTGGACGCCGGTTCCCTGAAACCATCAAAGGCCAATGACCGTATTTTTCTATGGCAGGGAGATATCACCACGTTGAGGTGTGATGCCATAGTAAATGCGGCCAACAGCGCCTTGTTAGGGTGTTTTCGCCCCTGCCACTCCTGCATTGACAATATCATCCACACATATTCCGGCGTGCAGCTCAGGATTAAATGCAGTGAGATCATGCGGGCACAGGGACAGGAGGAAGAAACGGGCAGGGCCAAGATCACGCCCGGATATAACCTGCCCTGCAAGTACGTACTGCACACGGTGGGCCCTGTTATTTCCGGAATACCCACAAAGAACGATTGCAGCCTTCTGGCGGCCTGTTACCGTTCCTGTCTGAAACTGGCTCAGGAGAATGGAATCCAATCGGTGGCTTTCTGCTGTATATCAACCGGTGTCTTTCATTTCCCTCAGGATCAGGCGGCAGAGATAGCAGTTGAGACGGTTACGGATTTTTTGAAAGAAAACCAGACCCTTCAACAGGTGATTTTTAATGTTTTTACCGACAGGGATTTGGCGGTTTACCGGCGTCTGTTAGAAAGTTGAGCATGTAATTGGCGGGATGTTTCCGGTTTCAGGACGGTAATTCATCCATACAGCCGGCTATTTAATCATGGAAAATTGATAGGCTTCCTGAATCCAGGCCATGAGTTCTTTGTCGATTTCATTTTCCCGTTCCACGATTACATGATGGGTCCAGCGGTTGGGGTAAGCCTCTACAGATTGTGCGATACGCGGCGATTCTTTTTTAACAGGCAGGCCGAAAGAGACCAGCAGATATTTTTCCGGCCATCCCTTGATTTTTCTCCATGGCAGGGAGGCCATGGCAAAAATATAGCGGCTGCTAAAGGAGATTTGTGTTTTGGTGACTTTTATGCCCATATCAGGATATGAGCGTAACAGGTCTTTCCTTAATTTTTCGTACACCGGCAGCATTTCCGGCATTTTGTCAAAATACAGCAGTTCTTCAGTATTCATATCCCTACCTCCATTTTTTACATGAAAGGTGAAGGGATTTTCGAAAAAGCCTTCACCTTTTACATTAAAACGTGAAGGCTTTTTCGAAAATCCCTTCACCTTTCATGTAAATTCTTCCTCATAAAGCTTACATTATAATACAATTATTATATCCCAGAGGACTTATACTGTCAAAGGCAGAGGGCCAGGAACCATGACAAGCTGCGAACAGCAGTTAGCTAAAGGGCTTATTAAAGCCGGTCACGGAGAGGCTGCTTAATGGGGGATGAGAACTGCAGGCGGACTCCTTGCGTATAAAGACGATGAAGAAAAGGCGGTACCACAAATGTTAATCATATCGACAGAAAAACTTGCTATCCATTTTTAGATCCATATGCTATGATAAGCCCTATAACAGCATATGTTTTAGAATATGCAGAACCTCTGTTCAGGATATGGACAGCATTTACAAATGAAAGATATGAGAAATAGGAGGACGAAAACATGATTTGTCCGAAATGTGGACATGAAGCGGCCGGTAACTACTGTAATAACTGCGGTGCTCCTCTTTATTCAGAAGATACTTATTTTTTAGATGATCCTGTGATGGATGGTGAAGAGGACGGGTTTGAACAGTTATTATTGGATGACTGGGAGAATGAAGAATCCTATTACAAGGAGCCTGATTCAGACTGGCAGGAAATTGATCTCCACCCCCATAAAAAAGCTGCGTCAGATATACAAGCGCCGTTTCGCTATAAGGAGCCGGGCGTAGAAGAGAAAGCCGGAAAAAAGCAAAAAGAGAAAAAAACGGTTAAGAAAACGCCGGAAAAGAAAACACCGGAGAAAAAAGCATCAGAAAAGAAAGTACCGGAAAAACCAACACGGAAACCAACGGAGAAAATCCCGTCTGAAAGAAAAAGGCCGGCGAAAGGAATAACGGAATCCAAAGAAGAATACAGAGCGGTAGAAAATAGGTCAAAAAGAAAAAGAATATTAGAGAAAGAATTGCCCGGCCCAAGCCGGGAAAAAACAGGCAGACGCCCTTTCTTTTCCCCCAAAGGCCGTGTAAAGACATGGGCAGAGGAGCCGGAACTCCAGAGTTTTCCAGAGCGTGCCGGGAGAAATGGAGTGCCGGAGATAGAAACGGACGGCGGCAAGGAGCCGGGATTCACCGATAAAGCGGTTAATGTAATGAAAGGGCTGATTGTGGTAAGCTCCCGTCTGATGCAGATCGTTTCTGTTTTACTGATGGTTTCCATGGTGGTTACTCTGGCATATTCGTTCTGGACTAACGGCCAGGGGTTAGGCAGCATCCATATGATGGCGGAGGAGAAAAATTATGGCTTAGCTTTGTATCTGGCGTTTGCGGGCATTTCCATATTTATGGGGGTGATCTGGTGCTTTTGGATCTTATCGCGCAAAGCGGCAGGCGGCGGAGGTGTGAGGCTGAAGAGATATGATACGGGACGGGGATTTCTTCCGTTTTTGATCTGCGGAGCCGTCATATATCTGTCGGAACCGGCACTCGGATGGATTCCTTCGGTATTCTATGAATGGGAGGGGATTCAAAATGGAGCCCAGGCCGCATTGACGGCGGTTAGTTTACATAGTGACCAGCTGTTGTTTAGCAGTCTTTTAGGCGCTGCCTTGTCTTTGATTAGAAAGATACTGAGTGTTTAACTAAAACTCCTTTAGAAGTGGCTGAATTACAGAAACATAGTCTGGCAAAATCAACAAAAATGAGATGGAAAAATTAGAAGAAACAGAGAAACTCCAGTAGCGGCCCAGATAGAGATTGACATCTATTTTAATCTATGTTACGATTCGGACATAAACAGGATGGTGATTGCAGAGGCAAGCTATACCTATATGCAGAGATAATTTTGAAAGCGTATGCTTTCAGATTTATTTGTGCATATAGGTTTTTTTATTTCATGGGAAGATGATCCTGTGAGAGAGGAAAACGGCTGGCAGGACTTTATTTTGTATAGGGGGAAAACAGATGAAGATCTATAAAATTCTGAATAACAATACGGCGGTAATCCGGGAAGAGAACGGACGGGAAAAGGTAGTGATGGGCAAGGGAATCTGTTTTAAGAAAAAGGTGGGAGAAGAGATCTGCCCGGAAGCCATTGATAAGACATTTTCCCTGTCGGCCAAAGAGGCACATAATAAGTTTTTAGTGCTGGTCCAGGACGTTCCCATGGAGCATATCACCCTGGGAGAAGAGATTATCTCAGAAGCCAGAACCCGGCTGGGTAAGAAACTGAACGACATGATCTATATTTCCCTCATAGATCATGTACATACCTCCATCCTACGGTTTCTGGACGGCGTGACCGTGAAGAATGTGCTGTTATGGGATATCCGCAGATTCTATAAAGACGAATATCAGGTGGGATTATGGGCTTTGGACCGGATTGAGGAGAACTTAAAGATACGCCTGCCGGAAGATGAAGCGGGGTTTATAGCCCTTCATCTTGCCAACGCCCAGATGGATCAGGAAACCATGCACAACATGTATGAGATCACACGGGTGATGCAGGAAGTGGTCAATATCGTCAAATATTTCTTCCATATGGATTTTAATGAAGATGACGTTTATTATTACCGGTTTATCACTCATCTTAAATTTTTTGCCAAACGTCTGGTGGAGCACAAAAATTACGAAGATGAGGATAACGAAGATCTGTGGCAGCTCATTAAAGGTAAATATAAAGAATCCTACCGCTGTGTGGAAAAGATCACCCAGTTTATTGAAAAGAAATACGGCTACAGCCTGTCAAAAGATGAACAGCTGTATCTGACCATTCATATAGAACGTGTTGTCGCTAAAACATGCGGCTGAAAGAAGTATTTGAATACCATGTATGCCAGGGTGGTGACATTGAGTTGGCCAAACCTTCATAAATAAAAATTTAATGGAGGAAAAAAGATGGGAAAGTATGAAAATTTGGCAAGGGAGATTGTCAGACATGTAGGAGGGAAGGAGAATGTCAGCAGTTTGACCCACTGCATCACAAGGCTCAGGTTTAAGTTAAATGACGAGAGCAAGGCCCATGATGATATCATTAAAAACATGGACGGCGTCGTAACGGTGATGAAGAGCGGCGGGCAGTACCAGGTCGTGATCGGAAACCATGTACCGGAAGTTTATGCTGATGTGCTGCCACTAATCGGACAGGAAGAAGGAGGAGCGGACGGAGCAGAAGACCAACCGTCAGGCAGCTTGTTTAACCGGGCCATCGATGTGATATCCGGTATTTTCCAACCAATTTTAGGCATTATGGCGGCCTGCGGTATGGTAAAAGGATTTAATGCCTTATTTGTGGCGCTGAAATTATACGACAGCACCTGCGGCGGATATCTGGTGTTAAATGCCATCGGCGATGGGCTGTTTACATTTATGCCTCTGTTCCTCGGTTATACCGCAGCTAAAAAGTTTAAGTTAAAGCCGATGCTGGGGCTGGTGATTGGGGCGATCATGTGTTACCCTGCGGTGCAGAACAGCGCATTGTCCGCTGGCGGAGAAGCTCTTTACACCCTGTTTGCGGGAACCATGTTTGAATCAAAGGTGTATACGGAATTTTTCGGCATTCCTTTGATCGCCATGGATTATACGGGAACGGTGATTCCGGTTATTTTCGTTGTATATTTTGCATCAAAATGTGAGAAATTTTTCTCTAAGTTCATTCCCGATTTGGTGAAATTTTTCTTTGTTCCAATGCTCACCCTGCTTGTGGCCATTCCTGTGGGATTTTTAGCCATCGGTCCGCTTGCAACTTTTGGCTCCAGCATGATTGCGGGAGCTGTGATCTCAGTCCGCAATTTCAGCCCCATGCTGGCAGGCGCCATTGTGGGCCTGACCTGGCAGATTTTAGTGATATTCGGCCTTCACTGGGGATTTATCCCGGTGTATATCAACAACATTATGACCAATGGATATGACAATGTGATGATGCCGTTTTTCGCGTGTACATTCGCAACTTCCGCGGTGGTGCTGGCTGTCTTCTTCAAAACTAAAAACCGCCAGTTAAAAGAAATGGCTCTGCCCAATTTTATTTCCGGCATATTCGGCGTTACGGAACCTGCAATTTACGGTATTCTGCTTCCTTTGAAGAAGCCATTTATCATAAGCTGTATCGCAGGAGGAATCGGCGGCGGCTTTTATGGGGCATTCAATTTCAGAAAGTTTATGATGGGCGGCATGGGAATTTTCGAGTTTCCTGCCATGATCGAACCTGACGGAAGCATGGGCAATCTGATTGTTGCGGTGACCGGTGTGATTCTCACCATGGTAATCGCGTTTGCGGCAACCATGATTTTTTATAAAGAGGAGGCCCAAAAGACAGATTCACAAAAAAGTGCCCCTGAAAAGACCTCCGTCTCCGGCACAGAAGACGGAAAGGCCAAACAGATGGTGAGACAGATTGAAATCGCAAGCCCCATAAAAGGAAGGGTTTTAAAGCTGTCCGATATCAAAGACGATGCTTTTGCGTCCGGCGTTCTGGGGAAGGGCGCAGCCATTTTGCCGGAGGAAGGAAAGGTTTATGCGCCTGCAGACGGAGTGGTATCCGCATTGTTTCCGACCCTTCATGCCCTCGGGCTGGTGACTGACAGCGGCGTTGAAGTCCTGGTCCATATTGGGCTGGATACGGTTCAGTTAAACGGCGAAGGTTTTGAGGCCATGGTAAAACAGGGGGACCGGGTGGAAAAGGGGCAGCTTCTCATCACCTTTGATAAAGAGTTTATCGAAGGCAGGGGGTACTGCATGGAGACACCGGTGCTCATCACCAATACGGATCAGTTTTTAGATGTGGTGGAAACCGGAAAAGAACAGGTGAATGTTGGTGAATGCCTGTTAAATATACTGAAATAGGAGGCGGCGTATGGGATTTCAGAAAGATTTTTTATGGGGAGGCGCCACGGCGGCCAACCAGTGTGAGGGAGGGATATTTGAAGGCGGCCGGGGACCGGCAAATGTGGATGTTTGTCCGTCTGGCAAAGACAGACATGGGGTGATCACCGGGCATTTAAAGATGCTTAAAATGGATGGGGAACACGTTTATCCGGCGGCGGAAGCCATCGGCCATTACCATCATTATAAAGAAGATATCCGGCTTTTTGGTGAAATGGGCTTTAAGGTTTACCGTTTCAGCATCGCCTGGACCAGAATATTTCCCAATGGGGACGACGCTGAGCCCAATGAGGAAGGGCTGGGATTTTACGAAAGCATTTTAAGGGAGTGCAGAAAGTATCAGATCCGGCCTCTGGTAACCATCTCTCATTTTGACTGTCCGATCCGTCTCATTGAAAAATTCGGCGGTTGGAGGAGCAGGGAAATGATCGGCTGTTATCTGCGCCTCTGTGAAACGCTGTTTACCCGCTTTAAGGAGTATTGCGTACACTGGCTGACGTTCAACGAGATCAATATGATTCTGCATGCTCCGTTTATGGGCGCAGGAATCTGCTTTGAAGAAGGGGAGAATGAAGAGCAGATCAAGTATCAGGCAGCCCATCATGAACTGATAGCCAGCGCTCTGGCTGTTAAAATGGCCCATGAAGTGAATCCTGAAAACCTGGTTGGCTGTATGTTTGCGGCGGGAGCAGCCTATCCCTATTCCTGTAAACCGGAAGATGTATGGGAAGCGCTTCTGACGGATCAGGAGAATTATTTCTTTGTGGATGTACAGGCGAGAGGGTATTATCCTTCATACGCGGTGAGGCGTCTTGCCAAAAGGGGAGTGTTTCCGGTGATGGAGCCGGGGGATGAGGAGATTTTAAAGAAATATCCGGTAAATTTCATATCATTTTCCTATTATAACAGCCGATGCATTGCCGCTCCCGGAAAAGAACAGGAAGAGGCGGAGGGAAACCTGTTTAAATCAGCTAAAAATCCTTACCTCTCTTTCAGCCAATGGGGGTGGCCCATTGACCCGCTGGGGCTGCGCATCACCTTAAATCAGGTGTATGACCGTTATCAGAAGCCTTTATTCATCGTTGAAAACGGGCTTGGAGCGGTGGATATTCCGGATGAAAACGGCTATGTAAAAGATGATTACCGGATTCAATATCTGAGGGAACACATACGCGCCATGAAGGCGGCCGTGGAAGAAGACGGCGTGGAACTGATGGGATATACCGCCTGGGCTCCTGTTGATTTAATCAGTGCGGGAACAGGGGAGATGAAAAAACGATATGGATTTATCTATGTGGATAAACAGGAAGACGGGAGCGGAACATTAAAAAGGCTGAAGAAAAAATCATTTGACTGGTACCGGCAGGTGATAGAGACGAATGGGGAGATCTTGTGAAAACGTTCAGTTATACAATTAAGGAAGAAGAAGGGATTCATGCAAGGCCCGCCGGACTGCTGTTTAAAGAGGCCGGCAGATACGCCAGTGAAATCCTGATTCATGCAGGCCCAAAATCGGCCAGGGCCGTTGACCTGATGGATGTGATGGATTTAGGAGGGAGATGCGGCCAGACTGTGACCGTAGAAATCACAGGTGAGGATGAAGAAGCCGCGTATGAAGGAATTAAGGGATTCTTTGAGACATATTTATAGAGTGAAACGATTGGGAAAGGGGCTGCTTTGACAGTCCCTTTTCCAATGTGTTTCCGGTTCCCATGAAATGGGGAAAACATTGCGTTTTCAGGGGCCCTATGATAAACTTAATTAATATATATGCAGGGGAAAGGGGCTTCTAGGATGCAGGAACAATATCTCTCACAAAACCAGATGACAGCCGTACTCGATAATGCTCCGGTAGCGATTTATGTCAGCGCCACCGACGATTGGGAGCTGCTCTACGCAAATTATTTAGCCAGGGAATTTATTATGCAGAATTCAGGCGCCAGGGGAACCACCTGCTATTCGGCGGCCGGATTTAGTGAACCCTGTCCTTTCTGCAATGCCAAAAAGATGAGCGGGACGGAGCTGATGGTCCGGGAATTCCATCACCCGGCCAACGGCCGGATTTACCAGTTGAGCGGTAAGCTGATCGACTGGGAAGGAAAGCCCGCCCATATAGAATATATAGTGGACATAACTGAGAAAAAGAGGGAAGAGGACAGCGCAAAAGCGTTAAAGGAACTGCTGCAGGTGACCTTCAGCAGCATCCCCTGCGGTCTGTGTGTGTACCGGTATGACGGTAAAAACATCTCCCCCTTATTCCATAATCCTGCATTTTATTCGATTATGGGATATTCAGAGGAAAATAGACGAAAAGTGGAACAGAGCACCAGCTTTTTAGGAGTGCATCCAAAAGACCTGGAGCCGCTTTCAAAAGATATCCAGGAGGCGGTCAGGCACAGCGGCCTTGTCCATCATACATACCGGGTATTCAATGACACGATGCAGGAGTACCGGTGGATCCATTTAGAGGGATCGGTTAAGACACAGCCGGACAGCACAAAACTTTTGTACGGCGTTTACAGCGATGTCAGTGACCAAAAGCGTCTGGAAAAGGAGCTGGCGGGAGCCAATGAAAAGCTGCAGGATATCATCAATGCGATTCCGGGAGGCGTTGCGATCTATAAAATCCGGGATATTTTTGAGACTGTGTATTTTTCCGACGGCGTGCCGGCTTTGACCGGATATACGGCAGAGGAATACAGGGAACTGTGCAGACGTGACGCGGCTGAGATGACCTATCCTGAGGACACTCCTATGGTGGTGGCAAAGGTGATGGAAGCGGTTCGGAATCATGAGACGGTGGACTGCGAATTCAGGAAACGCCACCGGGACGGCCATATCATATGGGTGCGGGTTCAGGCGAAGGTGATTGGTGAGGACGACGGATATCCCCTTCTATACTGTATATTCCACAATGTTTCCGATATTAAGGAAGCCCAGCTGGAACTGGATCATTTGGTTAATTCCATACCCGGGGGCATTGCCAGCTACC
>JAGZXV010000162.1 GCA_018378255.1 Clostridiaceae bacterium
TAGCTTAATCTTCCATCATCTAAAACCAAATCGTGTTAAATTTTCAAGGTACAAACTACAATCAGGCAATTAAATATATGTCTTTTGACACCCTAATCATATAATATAAGAAATTATAATTGAATACAACTTAAAAATGCTAAAATTCAAATCAGAGTATTGTGGTTTCAAAAACCAAACAGACTTTATCCTCGTAATATAATCTGATCCACTCAAATTAATCTTTGTATGGGATGGATGAATTGGGATTTGACAAAAAACTGCCAATGGGATTAGCCATTGGCAGAAAAAATTATTTTTATTCAATTGTCTGCTTTAGCAGTAAGCGGTTCAATCAGCCGGGGATGCCCCCATTTTTCCCACCGCTATCCTTTCACCGCCCCCGATGTCAATCCATCGATAAACAGCCGGTTAAAGAATATATAAACAAGTATAATTGGTATCAAAGATATGGTAGTACCTGCCAGCATCAGCGTCCAGGAGGAAGCAGCTTCCTCAGTGGCCTTCAGTCCCATAATTCCTACAACCAAAGGCATTCTGGCTTTATTGGACATGGTGAATACCATGGGGAGCAGGTAATCGTTCCATGCAAAACGGAATTCCAGAATACCTAACGTAGCGATCAGCGGTTTACAGAGGGGGAAGATAATTCTTGTAAATATGCTGAAAAAGGAACATCCGTCGATCTTGGCCGCATCGTCAATCTCAGTGGAAATGGATCTCATATAACTCTTCGCAACATATAGATTCGTCACGTTGATGCCCAGCACACGGATGATAATAACGCCCCAAAGGGATTTGTTAATGCCAAAGCCTTTGGCGATTCTGAACAGCGGGTACAGTGTTAAACTTCCGAGAGAGATGAACATGGATGATGTGATGAGCACAAACAACAGCTTCTTTCCCGGAAAATGGCCTCTTTCAAACACATAGGCTGATACGGTGATAGAAATTATCGTTCCGATTACAATCGGAACCGCCATCGATACACTGTTCCATGTATATTGGGCGAAATTTGCATTTTCCCAGGCATTTATGTAGTTGGATATCTGGAATTTCTCCGGTATCACCTTATGGGCATTTGTGAGCAGTTCCGCATTTGATTTAAATGAACCGAAAAAGGTGTAGATCAATGGGAACATGGTAAAAACCATAATAAACGCTATGACAAGATAAATAATAATTTTACCTACTACGGTTCTCGTACTTTTTGAATGCAGTTTCGTTTCCTTCATTTGAAACCTCCTATATATCTACTTCGAACCTGTTGCTGAACTTCATGTATACAATCGCAAAGATTGCCAGTATGATTCCCGTTATCACGGACATCGCCGAAGCATAGCCAACTTCCTGCACCCTGGCAGAATAGCCGAAGAAGTATTTAAATACATATGTCATAACCACCTCGGTCTTTCCGGCGGGAGCACCGTTGGTCGATGCCAGAATCAAGTCGTTCATCTTCATGCTGCCTACAATTGCAAGCATGATTACAACACGCACGGTTGAGCCGATCATGGGAAGCGTGATCCGGAAGAATTTCGTTATGTTTGAGGCTCCGTCCAGATCCGCGCATTCGTATAATTCCTTAGGAACGCTTTGAAGGGCCATTAAAAAGAATGTCATGGTAATTCCGTAGTTGTTCCAAATGGACGCCAGGCCGATTACAAGAAGCGCGGTCCATTTATTCCCCATCCAGTTAATAGGGTTTGCTATGATGCCGCTGTGCATCAGCATTCCGTTGATAATTCCTTTAAAGTTCTGGAACATCAAAGAGAAGATCAAACCGGTAATAGCGGTACTGATAATGGCGGGAAGGAAAAACATGACGCGGAACAAACCGGTGCATTTCAGGCCTTTGTTTAAAAATAATGCTAAAAGCATTGCAAATGGAATCTGTACCAGAAGTTTTCCAAAGGTCAGTATGATTGTGGTTCCAATGGATTCCCAAAAAGCTTTATCCTTGAACGCCCGCGTGAAGTTCTCTATGCCCAGCCAGATGGGTTCCCCATAACCGGAATAGTCATACAACGCATACCTGATAATATAAACAATAGGCACATATGTAAATATGAAAAACCCAATCATCACCGGCGCCAGCATCAGCATGGCCTGAATTGATGATTTGTTATACTTCTGTTTCCCTATCATAAAATTCATATTTTTCACCTTTCTTTCACTGCAAATTCACGACAGGATTCATAACAAGATTTACCGCTGAATTCAGTCCGGGATCGTAAGCCCCTGGTTTCTCAAACTATCCTGAAGTTCTTTGATATCAATCTCGTCCGTATTAACCCCTTTGGCAGATGCCATGGCTGCCGCCGTACCTGCCGCCTGCCCTGTCATCATACAGGCTGAAATAGCCCGGATTCCGCTTTCCGCCACATGATCCGCAGAAATACATCTTCCCGCAACCAGCATATTTTTTATACTAACCGGGATCAATGACCTGTATGGAATCTGGAAACTGTCGTCGCCCTCAATCGGGTGGAAGATATGGCCTTTATAGCCTCTTCCTTCCAGACTGCCGTCCCCGTCCATCTCTGCATCAGGCGCCAGCATATCATAAAATCCTGGGTAAACAGCGATTACATCTTCATACGTTTTGCCGGAACGCATATCCTCAATTTTCAGCTTATACTGTCCTTCAATTCTCCGGCTGTCCCTAAAGCCGATTTCCGGCCCTATGGAAGCGATCTCTATGTTTTTCATTTCCTCATAATTCTCTTTTAAATAGCGGTAGATATCCATGATATACTGCCTGCACTCCATCTCTCCTCTGGATACGTCGGCAAGATCTGTGGGATCTATCCGATAAGCACATGAATAGTTTACATAAGAAATCTGTCCGCCTTTTGACAGCCTTCCAAACGGAAGATCCTGGCGTTTGCACTTCAATCCGGTTAATCCAGCCCGGTATTTCTGCTTGAAGTCACGGCCGATTTCCCTCAGCCTGTCTTCTCCTTCAATATTCAGTTTTTCTACATCAGCCCCGGCAAACCGAAGTCCCACGGTTCCAGGCTGGCAGAGACCGTCTAAATCTCTTCCCTGTTCAAAGGGTACTCCGGCGCTGAAGGCCACATCCCCGTCTCCGGTTGAATCCACGATTGTGCCGGCTTTCACCGCCACCGGACCTTGTTTCGTCTGGATGATAACCGCTGTTATCTTGTCATCTTCCACTATTGTTTCATTAACAAATGCATGGAAATAAATCTCCACTCCCAGACCTGTCAGAAATTCATCCAGATATACTTTCAAATACTCGCTGTTAAAGGCATTTTTGTTGTATTCTCTTATATTGTCGCTTCCATATTTTTCTTTACAGCCCTTTTCTATCTCAGCGTAAATGCCTTCTGAACGGAATGGGGTACCCGCCAGAAAATAATTAGCATTCTCCACATAGCAGGCGGTGATATTTCCTCCCAGAAATCCTCTCTTTTCCAAAAGGATTACAGAACTCCCCTGTCTGGCTGCTGCTGCTGCCGCTCCGATACCTGCCGGGCCGCCTCCGACTACCAGTACATCGGTGGTCTTCAGAATCTTTATTTCTTCCTGTTTTCTAATAATATTCATATTCACACTCTCTTTATATTCAGTTTCACATAACGGTTACGTTTTATAACAGTTTTATTTTCTGCATCATAGTTCATTTTTGCAAAATTGCTGTTTTTTTACATAGAAAGTGCACGGATAAAGATTTACATCCTGTGTCCGTGCACTTTATCGTCTTTTTATTTCTTTATTGTTTCATCACTGGATAAATAAAGTGCTAATTCATCCGGACTAATTTCTTTTAATGCCTCATTATATCTGCCGTCCAGCTCTGCCAGTATCTCATTGATATCTCCGCCCACAGTCAGGTAATTAGCCATAACTTCACGGTATGTAAGACCTTTTACTTTAACGATGGTGTCAGGGCTCATTGCCAGAAGGAATGTATTGTCAATGCCCTCTGCAAATTCAGCAAATCCCTTGCCTGCCGGTTCTTTCTTAGCCAGTACGATTGCCTCTTTACGAACAGGAATCAAAACTGCTTCTTCATAGAATTCTGCAGCGCATTCATCTGAGTAGAAATATTCCATAACTTTCATTACGTTTTCATAGTGGTCAAGTGCATTTGTGCCTACGCATAAAAGGTCAGCCGGCTGAACGAAGTCTTTATACTCGTTTTCTCCTGTAACAGTCGGAACATCGATTACAGCCCAGTCACATTCAGCCGGGAACTGTACGTTATACAGAGCGCAGTCAAAGCTTGCTGCCGGCATCATGCCGATCACTCCGGCTGAGAACTGTGCGCGTAAGCTGTCTGCGTCCATACTTTCGTATCCAGGAAGAACACTTCCGTCCTGTGCCATACCGTAAAGTTCTTCCAGCATTGGAGCGTATGCGCTGTATTCAAACTGCTGGTTTGCATAATCATAGCCGTAATGTCCGGTCCATTTTCCTGCCGGTGTTGTAAAATAGCTGCTGAGTGTCCATAAAGTTCCAAGTCCCAGACCAAAACCGTAAGCATCTCCGTTGCAGGCTGCCGTAATCTTAGCCGCCCGGTCTCTCACTTCCGCCCATGTCTTTGGATAATCTGCTTCTGTAAGTCCTGCTTTTGCCCAAAGATCTTTGTTGATTAAGAATTTATAAGTTGTAAGGCTGTATGGAAGTGTGTAGTGTTTGCCGTTCATCGTATGTCTCTGCGGGATGCAGTATGGATCAAACATTTCGATCAGTTTCCGGCTGGCTTCACAGTCCATATCCTCTAATGCAACCACATAACCGGCTTTTACAAAATCTGTCAGCCATTTGGAATCACTTCTGAACAGATCCGGCGCATCCCCGTTGCCGGCCGCCAGCTTGATAGTATCCATGTAATCAGTACCGTATACTGTAAATTCAATTTTAATTCCCAGTTCTTTTCCAATTCCTTCGTTAAAAGCGGCAACCTGTTCGTCTCTGATCGGTTTCTGCGAAATATTATCCGACCACACAGTTACCGTATCCACTTCTTTCGGAGCGCTTCCTCCTTCTGTACCGCTTGCACTGCTGGCGCCGCCACCGCTTGTACCTTGTGCCGATGTCTCTGTTTTTCCCCCGCATCCGCTGAGCCCCGTTACCGTCACCGCTGCCGCAAGTGACAATGCCATAATCCTTTTAAACATCTTCATCATGAAATCCTCCTTAAATCGCTTGATTTTGTCCCCCCGTACTGGATTGATCTCATTATATACTGGCGTATTTGCTTTGAACAGGTTGAAAAATTTTACAACCGGTTCTCTTTCTCTTTCGTGTTGCCAATTCCCAAACCCTATGTTATATTGTCTATATCCACTAAAAGTCAATGGGGGGATTGGGGGACTTTTCATGGAATTGACGATAATGCTGTTGTTTATTTTTGCCATCGGGCTTCTTATAAGTGATATCAGAAATCTATATCATATCCTATTTGCAGTCATGCTTTTCAGCATGGCCATTGTTCTTACCGCAACTTTGATGTTTGCCACAAAAAAGGCCAATTATGTTGTTAATTTCGGTCCTTTTCTTTCCATACTGGCTCATCAGATCTACCTGCTGCTGCTGAATATCCTGAAGTATCTGCCGCTTTCCAAGCTGTTACTGCTGAGAAATGTTTTCGTTTCCATTTATTTTTGCACCATCATTTTATTTGTTAATATATTTTGTAAAAATCTGTTGACCGGACAGGAAAAGAGCCGGAAACGGCCATTGATGTTTTTCGTCTATTCGATTCTGACGATTTACATAATAAGCTTTTTTATCTTCTATCACTCAAAAACTGCATGGAAATTTTATATTTTATATCATACCGCCGGATCACCGGAAGGGAAAAACCTGATCCGTACTGTTGTAATTTCACTGGACCGCATCATATCATATCTCGGCACCATATGTCTGGTCTATCCTATCGCTTTTCTGCTCTATAACGGCATGAAAAACAGGATTACGTTCTTTTTCGACCAGCTTTTGGGACTGAGCATCAGTATCGGACTGCTAAATTCCCTGTTTTATTTCACCATCTTCATCAGTGATCTGCGGCTGTCGGCTTCCAGCCTGTTTAACACCGGTTTATGGAGCATTGCTCCCGAAACCCGCATATCCAGATTTTACGACAGGGAATTTCCTGTCATTGTCTTTATCCTTTTGGCTATTGTAACTTACTTTATCATCTGGACCGGGATTGACAGCATGTTCCTCCAGATCCGGTCCAGGTCCATAAAAAAACAGCTTAACACCCTTTATGCTAACCTCAGAGATGTATTCCATTCCAACAAGAATCTCATGTTTACGTTTAAAATGCTTTCGGAAACCGCCCTGCAGAACTATGGCTCACCCGAAGGAGAGGCTGCGCTGAGAAAAATCAACGATTTGAGTTCCCACCAGTTAACTGTTTTAACCAATAACCTGAACAACATACGAAACCTGAATGCCAAAACATCCTTTAATGATTTCACCAGCATTCTGGATAAATGTCTCTCAGAAACCGTATTCCCTCCTTCCATCACTGTGGAAAAAGATTATTCGGGGGAGAAGCTGATGGGGTTATTTGATTCCTATCAGTTAGAACAGCTTTTTTCCAATATTTTTCATAACTCTATTGATGCGCTTATGAAAAAAAAGGAAAATCAAAACGGCATGAAGATCAAAATATCCGTTGTCAGAAGTAAAAACTGGATCTATTGTTCGGTTTGGGATAATGGCTGCGGAATCGCAAAAAAGGATCTGAGAAAAGTTTTTTCCCTGAATTTTTCCACAAGTATAGGATCTCATAATTTTGGCATGGGAATGCCTTATGTCATGAAAATCGTAGAATCACATGGCGGACATATCCGCATTAAAAGCAAAGAGCAGCAGTTTACAAAAGTTGAAATCCTGCTGCCGGGCTGTATAGCTGAATCATAAGGAGAAGAAAAACATGAACACAGAAGGAACTGAAAAAATTAATATCATGGTCGTTGATGACATGCCGGAAATCGTGAACTATTTCAAAGAAAATTTAAACCGGGAGCCGGACCTTAACGTAGTGGGCACCGCAAATTCGGGCATGGAAGCGGTTTCCGTTGCCGAATCCTGCCATCCGGACGTAATTCTGATGGATATTCAGATGGAAACCAATAACTCCGGTATTATTGCAGCAGAAAAAATCCATAAACTGCTCCCTGACGCAAAGATAATCATCGTCACCATACATGAGGACGACGAACTGTTATTCTATGCTTACTCAGTCGGAGTCATGGATTATATCATAAAAACAGATTCGATTGACCGGGTGCTGTCTTCGGTGAGAAATGTCTATTCCAACGATCTCATGCTGCGGCCGGAAATCGCTAACAAAATACGGGATGAATTCAATTCCCTGCGGATGCAGAACCAGTCCCTCTTATTCGCATTCCACATTCTTAGCGAATTGACCAACAGTGAATTTGATGTGCTCAAAGCGGTCTATGAAGGCTGCTCTTATAAACAGATTGCACAGATGAGATATGTGTCCCAGGCTACCATTAAAAGCCAGGTAAACAGCATATTAAAAAAGTTCTCCAAAAAGAGGATGAGCGATGTTATCGCCATGCTTCATCTGGTGTCATTTGATAATATAATTAAGAATTTATAGTTGTCTTTCAAGCGGTTTATAAGCCGCCTTTAGGTTGTCTATAAGCCGCCTTCCAGCGGTCTTTGAGGGGGATTGGTCCGGACGGACTTCCCCCTGCAAAGGCACTGGCGGATCATATGTCCGATATGCCCGTTTTATTTTCTTTAAGTTTTATTTTATAACATTTACCGGAGAACCATTCATCCAGGCTTCCAGATTATCAAGTACAATCTGGGCGCGCAGCTGCATGGATTCATCAGAAGCAAATGCGATATGAGGCGTCAAAATAGTATTTTTTGCATTTAAAAGAGGCTCAGAAGCGTCCAGAGGCGGTTCTTTATCAAACACATCGATTGCAGCTCCGGCAATTACATCCTGATTCAGCGCGTCAGCCAGTTCTTTAGCCACCACTACCGGTCCTCTTGCCAGGTTAATCAAATAAGCGCTCTTCTTCATCTTTTCGAGCTGGGCTTTTCCGATCATTCCACGTGTAGAGTCATTGAGTGGGCAGTGCAGAACAACAATGTCCGATTCTTCCAATAACTGATCCATGGTAACCTGTGTAATATATTCCGGATAGTCGGAGTGAACGGATTTGCTGCATGCCAGAATTTCCGCGCCGAAAGCGTGGAACAGTTCGGCGGAACGTTTGCCGATATTTCCAAGACCGATGATACCGATCTTTCTTCCCTTTATCTCACCGCCAACTAAACCGGCCTTGGTCTGTCCGTTTCTGCACCTGGTTTCTGTCTGCGGAATCTTTCTCATCAGTCCAACAGCTAATCCTACAGCCAGTTCAGCCACCGCTTCATTGGAATATCCTGTTGCATTGCTCACATCGATTTTTTTAGCTCTGGCCGCATCCATGGCTACATGATCCACGCCGGTAAATGCGATATCGATAAATTTTAAGTTCTCACAGGCATTGATTACCTCAGCCGGCATCGGCATATTAGCCAGGATCATGGCGTCAGCGTCTTTCGCCTGTTCAATTAAAACGGCAGTGTCCGTTGTTTTTTCATAATCAAAAAACTGGCATCCCTTTGCTTCTAAAGGTTTTTTCAGCTCGTCTAACGCCTGTTTTGATACTCCCAAATCTTCCATTATTACAACTTTCATTTTGACTTTACCTCCATATGTACAGCTATATTATTATATAGGTTTAGTATAAAGGATTCTTGTCAGAATGCAAGGTTGAAAAAATTTACACCCCTTTTGAACGGCAGGTTATTGGGAATGTTTTTTTCTTAATCTGATGGCCATATATTGTTTTGCCGGCAGATTAATTATAAATTTACCTGAAAATGTCCCTGCTTTTTCTATGGTCATATCCCAGGTATCAATCACCTCAGCTTCATATTCCGTTTCATCATCGAAGTAAAACTGTCTGAAAGACGGCCTCATAAAGCTATAATAGAAGAGATAGTATTCATTTGGTGTTTTATCTCCAAAACGTCTCTCCGGCACTGCACAAACTTCATCCGTATTGCAGCCGTCGCAGTACATGAGATATCCCGAACCCGGTGTCTCTTTCATGATGTCCAGCAGAAAACCAAAGCGCTTATGGCTCTCACCATGTAAAACCCCTCCATGGGACCACCAAAGGATATCATCATCACTCAGATAGGTCTCACCATGCTGGGGATAACCTCCGCGGCAGGCGCCTTCCCAAAATCTCCTGAGCATTTCCTCGCCTGTTATGTTTCCCCAACCTCTCTGTATATTTCCTTCATATACAATTTCATCAAGCACAACCGGCTTTTCATAGCGTTTACGCCAGTCGTTTGTCAGTTCCGAACTTCGGTACAGCTCCACTCGCTGAATGCTGCAGTGAGTGATCCATGGGCGGGTATAATCATAGAAGATTTTGCAGTTATGGATGGAGCGAAGATGGTTGTACGGATCCTTTTCACAGATAATTGACGCATAACGTTCCCAATCCGCCAGGGTTTTGTGCTTCATCAGATCATACTCATTGGCAAGAGACCACCAGACATTCCTGTATGCCGCAAATCTGGCAATTACATAATTCCAGTACAGGTCATCCGCTTCTTTCGGCATCTGCGCAAATCCCCATCTGTCATAAGGATGCATGACTATGATATCCGCTTCGATACCCAGATCCATCAAGGCGCAGATACATTTTTCAATATGGCGGAAATGTTCCGGATTAAATCTGGTAAAATCCCAGTTGTTTCCCTCTGTTTTATCCGTATAGTCTGAGAAATTATCTTTGGTAAGCACACTGGAATCCATAGGGGTCCCTTCATAGGGGTATGATCTCGGTTCTCCCAGGTTAAAGAGGTAGTGTTTCGGCATAATACAGAAACGAATTTTATTAAATGCGCTGCTTTTTAATGTTTCCAACGTCTTCTGAATCAATTCGTCCGACTGAAGATTCCATACATAACAGGTGGTTCCCATAGGATAATACGGGGTCGTATCTTCATAGGCAAAATGATACTTATTGGCAACGCGGACCGGTCCATGGTTTTCCGGCCCCGGAGCGGTTACGAAAAACTCTCCTTCCTCCTTTTCTTCCGAAAAACTGGTTTCAATGCAAAATCTGTACGCTCCTTCAAAAGACGGCATAAAGCGGACTTTATAGATCCCGTCCCCATCGTAGAATCCATCCGCCTTTACTGTTTCATTTTTGCCGGTAAAGGTTCCTATGATCTGATGATCGGTAAAAGGATTGCCGCTTTCCGGCCCCTTGCAGGATACCTCCAGCATTCCCCAGCGTTCCATCGACTTCTGATAACTTAACAGTTCCATATCCATACCTCTCTTCTTTTTTTCTTTTTATTAACCTTTTACTGCGCCTCCGATTCCTTCTACAAAATATCTCTGGAAGAACAGATAAACAAGCAGCACCGGTACGACTGAGATCAGCACGCCCGCACATAAATATCCATAATCGGTTCCATGTTCCCCTACAAATGTCATTATACCGGTAGGAACCGTCTTTTTTGTATTGTCATTAATGATGACACTGGCCAGCAAGTATTCATTCCAGGTGGAAAGGAAATCCATGATTACCAATGTGGCCACTGCCGGCTTGGAGACAGGCAGAATAACTCTTGTAAACAACTGCCATTTATTGCAGCCGTCGATATAGGCCGCCTCATCTAATTCTTTTGGTATTCCAATAAAAAAACCTCTTAAAATTAAAATGCCAAACGATATACCAAATCCCACATATACATAAAACAATCCGAAATAAGTATTTAACAGCTTCAGCTTGCTGAAAATCACATTGATAGGCACAAGCGCCGTCTGCATAGGAAGCATCATTCCAATAAGAAAGAAAACAAAAATCCCTGTCCGGTGTTTGATATTCAGCCGGGTGAGGGCAAAGGCTGCGAGGGCCTCTATAAAAATTCCAAGCGGAACTTTCATGCATGATATCACCAGGTCATTTTTCATATACATAAACAGCCGTCCCTGACTGACTGCCTTGGAAAAGTTACTCCAGCAAATCTTTTCCGGAACGCTGAACAGGCTTGCTCCGCCGTAAAACTCCGCCCTGCTCTTGATCGCAGTGGCTACCAGCGTAAAAATCGGCACAACCCAGATAACTGCCAAAACGCCCAGCACCGCATACAACATTATTTTTTTCGAATACTTCTGAATCTTTTCTGTCATTCCTGCATCCACCCCTTCCGTCAATTTTCTTTCGCCGTAAAGGATACATACGGAACGATCACAACCAGCATCATAAGCAACATTGTACAGGCCACCGCAGTGCCGTATCCCACATTATTATACTGGAAAACTTGGGAGTACATATAGGTGGACATCATCTGAGTGGCGTTGTTCGGCCCTCCACCTGTCAGTCCCTGCACAACATCATAAACTTTCATTGCCGCCACGGTCAGTGTGGCTATCACAACAACAAATGTATTTTTTAACAGAGGCAGTGTTATATAGAAAAATTTTTTAACACTCCCGGCCCCGTCAATTGTAGCCGCTTCCAATATCTCAGAAGGAATCCCCTGCAGGCCTGCCAAAAACAAAATCATGGGCTGCCCCACCGCTTGCCAGAGAGAGGCTGCGAAAACAGCATACAAGCTCACCTTGGGATTTGAAATCCAGCTTTGGGAAAAGGATATGTCAAGCGCTTTAAAGAATTGATTAATAAACCCAATATTAGGATTATAAATCCATCTCCAGATCAATGCTACAGCAATAGGAGAAACAACGCATGGAAAATAAAATAATCCTCTGAAGAAAGTGCGTCCCCTGAAACTCTGATTCAGCAAAAGAGCAAATATAAGCGCCGCTGTCATTGTAATAAACAGGGTCATCACAATCCAGGTCAGGTTATTAATGATTGAAATTTTAAAAATCTGGTCTTTGGCAAATAGGTTAATATAATTATGTAAACCGACAAATGTTTTTTCACCGATTCCGTTCCACTTAAACAGACTGATAAAAAAAGAATATATTACAGGAATTACAATGACCGACAAATAAATAACCATAGCCGGTACCAGGAATAAATATGCGCTTATGTCATGTTTGACAAATTTGTTCTTTCTCTTCACGGCTCCACCTCTGTCTTCGAATCAATTCTTATGTTTCAAAAGGCGGGCCGGACTGCCCGCCTAATCAATTATTTATTTTTATAATTTTCAATTGCTTCCTGTAAGTTTTTCGCCGCATCCTGAGGTGTCATCTGTCCGTTTGCAATCGCATCCTGTGCATTAAACAATACATCGGCAACTTCTGTTGGGAAAGCCTGGTCAGTAATCAGGAACACTCCGTTTTCCTTCGATGTATCCATTAAAACAGGAACATTAGGCTGGCTGTCCACCAGTTTGGCGTCCAAAAGGGCAAGCGGCAGGCTGAAGCCTTCAGAATATTTTTCAACGTTTTCCTGAGAATGGAAGAAATCCATGAATTCAATACAGGCTTCCAGTTCTTCTTCTGTATTTTCCACATTAAATTGGGTCATTTCCACAAATGCGGACATACGGTTTGTACCGCCGCTCGGGAAGGCGAATACTCCATAATCTGCCGGATTTTGTTCATTTCTGATAATCTGTGCATCATACCACGGCCCCTGAACATCCATTGCACACTGTCCTGTTGCGAGGGCAATCAAAGTATCATTAGGGTCCTGTGTCATAAACCCTTCCGGGAAATACCCCTTTTCGCAGAATTCCTGATATTTCTCAAATGCTTTTACAACCGCTTCATTGTCCACACTCTCTTCAAAGGTGTTCATCTTATCATGAAGTTCTGCGCCTGCATAATGTTCAAACAGAAGTTCCACAAAACGCATGGTATGCCATCCGTTTAAGCCGCCTGTAGATATTGGTGTTATGCCATTTTCCTTCAGCACTGCACAAACCTGTTCAAATTCTTCAAACGTAGACGGAACTTCCAGCCCTAGTTTCTCAAAAATATCCTTTTTATAATAGATGCCTACTACTTTATAACTATTGGGGTATCCGCAGAGCTGGCCACCTAAAGTAGTCAGTTTTAATGAGTTTTCAGAAAACTTTTCATTCCAGTTATTCTTCTCAGCATACTCAGTCAGATCATATGTCAGGCCGTTTTCAGCATAAAAACCGCCCAGGCTGCCGCCCCAGTTAAACCACATGTTGGGCAGTGTCTTTGAGGAAGCAGCTACCTTACATGCATCTTTCATACCGTCGGTGCTATAGATAGAAAGGACGATTTTCACATCATCATGTGTATTATTCCACTCTTCAACAATCGGCTCTGCCGCCGCTTTTCTGCTTTCCAAAGTCCAGTATGTAAGCTCCATGGCCTTGCCGGCGGATTTTGCCGCGCTGGTCTCTGATGCCGTTGCTGCTTGGGTACTTCCTGATGCTGCAGTGCTTTCTTTTGTCTCTGCCTTACCGCCGCATCCTGCTAACGCCATTGCCGCGGTCATCATACATGCCATTGTCATCGCTGCTGCTCTTTTTAATCTCATAATCTGTTCCTCCTGTTTTTTTATATATTCTTTCATTGCATTA
>JAGZXV010000163.1 GCA_018378255.1 Clostridiaceae bacterium
GGGGGCCTCCCGAGTTCCAAAACACAGCCTACCCACTCAGCGGCAAATACAAGATCAAATATAACCAAAACAAGAACACCCTGAACATTTCCCAAAACGAGGACTATATGGAGGATTTCTGGGGCGGGAATATCGTCAACTGTTTTGCTGTAGTCGGAGAGAATGGTTCCGGTAAGACGAATTTGATGAATTTTTTAATGTACTCCCTCAAAGATATGAAAGAATCACTCAAGCCCCGAAGTGAATTTATGATCCTGTTTGAGCGTAAAATGGGCGGAAAAGAAGAGATTCTGATCTGCTGTACGGAACAATTCTGTTCAATTCAAGTAGATTCCAAAGCTCTGAGAATACGGAAGTTTCTGATTAAGGGAGAATCATTGGATTTTTTGGATGAATATGAGATTTCTTATTTCCATAATCCTCTTACACAAAATGATTATCAAAATGAGAAGAAATGTAGTTATGATTTCTCTACTGGCCGGTTAATAGATGAGCATTTTAACATGACTTATGAAATGCATTATGCCGATTTAAATAAAGATAAAATCATGAATTATTTCTTTCAGGAAGCATTCCGGATTATTGAATTCCTATATGGGGATGCTCTCGACAGCCAGATAAAGATTCCATTCCCCTTACCCCAGATAATTACGGTAAAAATTGCGGATGGGGGCTATCATAGGGATTATCTCATTAAAGAAGCAGGGAAAATAGGCGTAAACAGAGAAAATGAACCGGTACTTGTTGAAAAATTAAATGTTCTGCAGAATGGATTCAGTAATCTGGAAAGAAAATATGGTACAAACTGGGCTTCCAGGGTAGTGATAAATGTCATAATAAACAGCTTCAAGAGAATCATCATTCCCCAGACAGTACTCTATGACACGGAAAAAGTACAGAAGAACTGCGAGTTTTTTTGCAATACCTGCGCTTTTTTAAATCATAGAGAGCATTTAAAAGGACATACTGTTTATTCGGCAGCGAAGAGAATTTTAAATTCATTAGAAAACAGGTTTTCTGAACATAAAGAATATCTGGATAATGCGGGCCAATTTATTAACTGGCTGGATGGAAACGAAGAGAAGATAAAAGCGTATCATACCTGGGATAACAGGGGGATATGCTTTAAGACAGGGGCGGAAACCAAAGACTTTATATCACAGTTGATAAAGTATTACTCCGGCCTTAATTTTGATTTTCCTTTTTTGGAGTTCTCTTTTGGCGTCAGTACAGGAGAGCATTGTTTTCTTTCTGTATTTTCCCATCTTTTCTCGATGGTAAATAAGAATCAGAGAATAACCAATGTATATAACTACTCTCCTTTATCATGGGAAGTCAGCAATGTTTTGTTGATATTCGATGAAGCGGATTTGTCTCTGCATCCCCGCTGGCAGCGCATGTACATAAAATGGATTACAGAATTTTGCAAGTCTCTGTTTCAGGGGATTGAGGTAAAAATAATAATTACTACCCATTCCCCCATCCTTTTATCGGATTTTCCATCGAATAGCGTATTGTATATGAAAAAAATGAATGGTAAGATTGAAACATTTACAGACATTGCTGATACCTTTGGAAGCAACATATACACATTATTTTTAAATTCATTCTTTTTGGATAAGGACGGAACGATGGGGGCTTTTGCAGAGGAGAAGATTAATGAAGCCGCTGGTATTCTGTTAAATCATAGTGAGGATTTTCCCGAAAAAAGAGAGGAAGTTAAAACAATTATCGATTATATAGGTGAAGGGCCTGTTAAATCCAAATTGCAAGAACTATATTATGATGAATTATCGCGGAGACAAATATTTCATAATCGGAAACCTGATTCTCTTAAATCAGAAAGTCAAGCATCTGAACGTCCGGTCTATAAACATCAAACCTCTCAAAACCAGGCCTTTGATAAGGGAGACGGATCAGCAGATAATGGGATCACGGAGACCATTGTAAAGCTGAAAAGACAAAAAGAAGAACTGGAATTGATTATAAGGGATCTGGAGAAAAAACTGTGATCAGAATCTACGTCAATGAAGAGAAAAAAAGAAAGATAGAGAATATATTCTGGCAGGACGCTCAGAAGGCCAAGACAGGTATTATCAATGTTTTGAAGGATAAAGCGGTTATCAGGATCATAAAAAGTAATCATAGTAAAATTTATAACAGGCTGTATGATCCAAAGACCAAAGAACCAGATGAAAATGAGGTAAAAAAACTTCTATTTGCTGATCGGGCAGAGTTAAAACAGTATATTGATGAATTTGGCAGTTATGAAGGGAAAATGGTCCTTTCTGAAGAACTGGTAAATCAGGTGTTTCGGTATAAAAATTTTTCGGAACGCCAAAGCGCTGTGAAAATTCTCAGAGAATTGGATATATACACTTGTCCTTACTGCAACCGGCAATATATTTTTACACTGAAAAATGGCAGGGTACGCCCTCAATTTGACCATTATTATCCTAAAAGCCTGTATCCATATCTGGCATTGTCGTTGAACAATCTTATTCCCAGCTGCAGTATCTGCAATCAGGCTAAGTCCTTGCTGGATACTGTGACAACTCCCATACTCTATCCCTATGAAGAAGAATTTGGCTATGATGTGAAGTTCAACGTGGAGATCAATAAAAGAGAGAATTACGCCAGGATTATGCAGGGAATATCGGACGATTTTGAGATCAAGGTCCGCCCTGAGGGATTGGATGCTGTTAAGAACCAAATGGAAAAACTTCATTTGAACGAATTATATAATGAGCATAAAGGATATGTGCAGGATATTTTGAAATCTTATTACATAAACCCGCCGGAGCGGATTCAAGAGCTGTATGATAAATTTGGAGGCTTATTCAGTTCAAAAGAGGAAATAAGAGGCTTGCTTTATATGACGGCTTTGGATAAAGCTTCATGGGGCAGCAGGCCATTATCCAAACTGACATATGATATTGATAAACAGCTTGAGAAAAAAGAGATTTAAACAGCTTTGAATATAGGCATTGAAGTTAAAATATAAGCGGACTGGACGAAAGGACGATAATTTGATAATATGAAACCATAGTTCTTTATGAATAGAGCGAAATAAAGTGTTAAATTAAAGTACAACAATAAAACCACACAAAAGGAGGAACATCCCACATGTCCACTGAAAAATCCCAAATCATCACCCACATCGACACCTTACGTCCCACCCTCATCACCCTATCCCACAACATCCATTCCACCCCCGAACTTGGTTTCCAGGAGTTCCAGGCTGTAAAATACATCACAGAAACCTTAGAATCCCAGGGGTTCACCGTAGAACAAAACTACTGTGGCCTCCCCACATCCTTCCGAGCCGTAAAAAAAGGCAAAGCCCCAGGTCCAAGAGTATCATTCCTGGCCGAGTATGACGCGCTTCGGGGCATTGGACATGGCTGCGGCCATAACATCATCGCTACCTGCGCAGTAGGCGCATTTTTAGGCCTTGCATCCGTTATGGATAACTACGATGGAGAGATATCTATTATCGGAACGCCGGCAGAAGAAGGTGGGGCGGGAAAAGCGGTTTTGTTGGAGCGGGGGGCATTTGACCAGACGGACTATGCCCTGATGATGCATCCTTCAGGCGGCGGAACTAAGGCTAATCTGATCGGCCGCGGCGGACGGGCTTCAGGAAGTGTTACAGTTTCATTTCAGGGTAAGGCTGCCCATTCTTCTGTTCCGGCCAATGGGGTTAATGCTTTGAATGCTGCCATCAACCTGTTTAACCAGATCGATATGCTTCGTCCTACGTTCCAGATGCAGGACAATATTAACGGCGTTATATTAGAAGGCGGCGTGGCAGGGAATATAATTCCTGAGTTCGCAAAATGTGAATTCTGCATACGGGCGGAGACCATGCACCGGATTGAAGAACTGATCGAAATCATCAAAGGCTGCATTGAACGGGCAAGCCAGCTGACGGGCGCAGTGCCCACTGTAGAGCTGGAACCGATCTATGCGGAACGTTATCCCAATATGCCCATGTGCGAGGCATTTAAGGCCAATATGGAGGCTCTGGGGGAGACTATGTGCTATCCGGATCCGAAAAAACAGTATGGCTCCTCTGATATTGGAAATGTGTCCATTAAAATTCCCAGCATCCACGATTATCTTTCCATCACGGATGATGAGACAATACAAAGCCACTCTGCAGATTATACCAAAGCGGCGGCTATGCCGGAGGCGGATGAAGTCTGCATAAAGGGTGCCAAGGGACTGGCGATGACAGGTCTTGACATTTTAAAAAGTGAGGAATTCCGAAAAGAGATTAATGCATTTCATCAACAGCAGATTCCTGATTGTTATAAATAAACAGGGGTGTGAGATTGCAATAAAAGATGAGCGAAACTAACTTAAACTAATTGGAACAAATTCAAATAAATTTATTCCAATCATATAAAAGGAGTTTACTGATGAGAAAAGAAGCATCTTTGGAATTGTGGCGGGAGCTTTATGATCTGGCTGTCGAAATTAAAAAGCTGGAGCCGTGGAAATATTTATGGGATATGGATTTAATTGAGATACAGCTGCCCGGCTATCAGGAACCGGTTTATTGTTCGGTTATGGGAAAAGGCGGACAATGCTATGGAATCGGTTTGTATGAGGGATCGAAAGGTCTGGCTGATTTTAACATGATTGCTACAGCTGATGAGTTTATGCTGCCAACAGCGTATGTTATGGGAGAACAGTCCAATTTGAGCTGCTATTTTGGAGACCGTGAGGAGGTGCCGCGGGAGCAAAAGGCGGTGATTAAGGAACTTGGTTTAAAGTTTCGTGGTAGAGGGCAATGGATCTATTTTGAATCTTATAGGAAAAGATATCTTCCATATATTCCCGACGAACGGGAAGCAAAGGTTTTGTTGGATACATACAAGGTTCTTCCTATTGCAATTAAAGCGGTTAGGGATCATACGGTTGAAGTCGATTGGAATAATGATGAGATTCTATCCTGCCGGTTTGACGAAGATAAAAAAATATGGAATCTGTCCGCTATTCCCCACCCGGACTGCTCCAGGCAATATCCATGCATTCAATTGACTGATGATATTTTAAGGCAGAAATTGAAGAAAATGAAGAAGAATAAATCAGAGATAGCATTGGATTTAAGCTATATGCACTGCGGTGTGACGGATGACAAATATGAAAGACCGATGAATCCGCAGCTTTTGCTGGCTGTAGACGTACAGGCTGATATGATAATCGATATGCATATGATGGATATTGATGAGAATGAAGTAGACGTAATTTTGGATTTCTTTATTCCATTTGTGATGGAGTATGGGCGCATGAAAACGATTTATGCGAGAAATCCGTGGATTTTTGCGGCATTGAGTGATATCTGTGAATTTTGCGGAATTAATTTGGTGGAGGATGAGCTGGAGGAAGTAGATGAGATACTGGGAGATATGATGAGCATGATGAGGTGAAGCAGAACTTAAAAGCATTGGATGAAAGAATAAAAAGTATAAATTAAAATACTTCTGACAATGAATTTTAAATGATATAAGGTCCTTTCCTATTACAATTATCGACAGACATCTAAATTCTGAGCGGTAGCTCAGTCGGCGGATAGTAGTTTGTCTCTAAATTCCAAAATGCCCTGGCTGTTAATTGCAGCCGGGGCATTTATGTGTGGGTGACCAGGCCGGGATGATGTAAACGCTTTATAGCCCAGTATAAAAAGTTGGCAACTCAACTTGTTATATTGGACTATGGTAGTTTAGAAGTATGAATTCTCAAACATGTTTTGTTGCACAGCAGGTCCGCATTCAGCAATGGTCAGATTTGATATTGAAGATTTGCTTCCATGGCCGCCGAAACTGCCGGAATCCTTTCCATAAACCAGTAAAATAGTTCAGGGCCGTGAAAACGGCTCTGAATGTGTCTGAGTACTGAGTATGAAGCGTTTACCTAATGTGTCTGGGAATTGAGTATAAAGCGTTTACAGTCATTCGCCCTTCCATATTAGTTATTCCCCCGAATCTATTGTCAATAATTGTAAAAACATATATACTTGTTTTATGTAATAGACAGAAAATTACAGGCAAAATCAATGAAAATTGATGACGCAAAGCTAAATGGCCTTTTAAATGGCAGCCAGTTGTATGTTTTACAATACTATAGAAGGCTGGCCGTTAGGCCGGTCTTTTTTCTCCCGCAGAGAAGCTCCTTCATTGCGGTGTAAAAAGGAGATGGCAGTCATATACGGTTTGAAACATAAAAAAGCACAGAAATTAAAATTTGAGGATAATAATGGCCTGTCCTGAAAATGAGAGGAATAATTGTCACGGCTGCACCCTTACCGTAGAGCGTGTTTGAACATTCATTTCCACCATCTGCACGCCCCACTTTGCGGTATATTTGCCCCGAATTCAGGTTACATAGCCCGCTATGCGACCTTCATCCGGGACAAGTCTCCCACAAACTGTGACGCACATCTGACAGAAAGCAATGTTCAAACACACTCTGGCACCGGCTTATCTGGAAGAAGAAAAACAGAGGGCTCAAAGAGTGGCCCAGGCCTGTAAAAACTTAAAAAACACAGCAAAAAAGCTGAAGAAAGGGGTACCACATGGCAAAATATTTATCGCCCGGCGTCTACGTAGAGGAGTTTGATTCAGGAGCCAGACCCATGGAAGGCGTGGGAACCAGCACGGCAGGATTTATAGGGATGGCGGAAAAAGGACCGGTTTTGGGTCTTCCCCAATTGGTTACCAACTTTGCGGATTTTAAAAGAAATTATGGCGGGTATTTATCGGCTGATGAATATGGTGATTTCAGGTTTCTGGCCTATGCGGTGGAGCATTTCTTTATGAATGGAGGCTCCCGGTGTTTCGTAATGAGAGTAGCGCCGGAGGATGCGGCCTGCAGTGAAGCTAAAGTGCCGTCAAAAGAAGGGTGTATTTTGAAGCTGAATGCTAAAAATCCGGGACTTTGGGGCAATAATTTAAAAGTAATGATTTCTCCCTCCAGCAAGGCGAAAACCCAGGTGTTCGAAGTGTTGGAGACAGCCGGAGGCAGGCGCTATTCTGTAAAGAATGGGTCCGGGTTCTATGAGGGGGATGTTGTAAGGTTTACAGACGGAACGGATGTGATTTATAACCGGGTGGTGAAAAGCCAGGATAATATTATTACATTTGAAAATGAATTTGCTGTGGAGGTGGCCGATAAAAACCTGCTTTCGGAAAAGGTGATATCCACCTGTGAATTCAATATGGAGATCCGGTATGATGATATTGTGGAATGCTATGAGAACCTGTCTTTTAATATCCGGATCCCTAATTACATCGAAAAAAAGCTGAAGAAATCGGAGCTTGTCACTGTCGATTACACCGGGACTGAGCCCGATACGGCGATATCGCCCTTCACCCGCCTGGCAGGGGAAGGAGACACGGTTGCTACGGTCAGTTTTACGGAAGGTTGCAGCGGCAATGCTCTGGGCATGACTGCGGCAGATTTTATCGGCAGAGATGACGGCGCAGGAAAGAGAAGCGGAATTCAGGCATTTGTGGATAATGATGTGGTCTCTGTCATCGCCGTTCCGGGAGTGACGGACCCCAAGGTCCAGTTGGCACTCATCGCCCATTGTGAAAGGCTGGCTAGCAGGTTTGCCGTGCTGGATATATCGAGAGAGGCAAAAAAGATCCAGGATATCCTGGATCACAGGGATATTTTTGATTCAACCTATGCGGCGCTTTACCATCCGTGGCTGATAGTATTTGACCCATTGGATAAGAAGAATACCGCCATTCCTCCATCCGGTTCTATAATGGGGATTTATGCCAGAAGCGACAGCAACCGGGGAGTTCATAAAGCGCCGGCCAATGAGGTGGTGTATTCCTGCAGCGGGCTGGATGTCCAGTTTAATACCGGGGAACAGGATATGTTAAATCCCAGGGGAGTGAATCTGATCCGGGCAATTCCAGGTTTGGGAATCCGTGTCTGGGGTGCCAGGACGGCCAGCAGCGATGGAAAGTGGAAATACATAAATATTAGAAGACTTTTCATTTTTATAGAAGAAACAATAAAGGCCAATACGAATTGGGTAGTACTTGAACCCAATGACGAAGTCCTCTGGATGCGTGTACAGAAGACGATTGAAGTATTTCTCAACAACTTATGGAGAAACGGTTACCTGGCGGGGACATCTCCTGAAGAAGCATTTTTGGTAAATATAGGGCGCAGCACCATGACCCAGGATGACATTGACAATGGGCGCTTGATCTGTGTGATTGGGGTAGCGCCTGTAAAACCGGCGGAATTTGTAATCTTCCGGATTACGCAAAAGACCGGGGATGCACAGTAAGACAGCCGTTTTTGATTAAAATATGAATGGCCGCTTGGTCGGCAGAAATGAGGTGAGTATGGCAGGTTATCCGCGGGTAAAATTCCGTTATAAACTGGAGATAGACGGATTGGAGGCCGGAGGGTTTTCCGAAGTCAGTGGTTTTGATGCGTCTATAGAGCCCATAGAGTACAGGGAAGGGGATATGGCGACGATAGAACCTCCTTTAAAGGTGGCCGGACTTCGTAAATACAGCAATATCACTCTGAAAAAGGGCATGATTGAAGGAAAGGTTTCTTATGACTGGATTCTGAACGGTCAGACTGGAGCGGTCGAGAGAAAGACGGTTACCGTCAAACTTCAGGATGATAAGCAGGAGGCTGCAGCATCCTGGAAAGTGATCAATGCATGGCCGATCAAATACACTGCGTCTGATTACGATGCAGCATCCAATGAGATTGCGGTAGAGATTTTGGAACTGGCCCATGAAGGGATAATAAGAGATAGGTAATCGGAGGTTAAAAATGCCGGAGCGGGCACCGGCCAGATAACTGCATACATCCTGGTATCCCTGGACAGATCGACGGCATGATGGGCTGGTCCAAAGGATATCAGGGTGGGGACAGGGAAAGATGAATGCAATAAAAAACAGCTATCCAACGCACTTCCATCCCGCGTCCAAATAACTGTTTTCCCTTGTCCTACCTTGTTTTAACCCACTTCCCGCTGCTGTTGACATAGTAATTATCAATCCAGGTGTCATGAGCCATCGTACCATCCTGATGAAGGTAATACCAGGAGCCCTGATCTTTCAGCCATCCTGTTTTCATATATCCTTTATCATCCAGATAATACCAGTTATCGTCAATTTCGATCCATCCGTATTGATATTTTCCTTTATCGTTCGTGTATTTCCAGCCGACATCACCCTGTTTTTCCCATTCGGCATAAGCGGGAACCGACAGGTAAGTGACGAGAAGGAGAGTGGTTAGTATTGTCAGTAAGGCTCTGCGCTTCATAAACAATCTCACCTTTCTTAATTTTTTCTTAATTATAACACAGTTGGAATCACTATGCTAGTATCGTATTTTACTAAAATGTGAACTTTTTCTGACATTTTTAAAAAAGGCCTACAAAAAAGGCGGGCTATCCGATATAATACTAGAGTATGTCTGAAAATTGATTTCCGCCATCTGCGCGCCTCGCTTTGCGGTATATCTGCTCCGAATTCAGGTTACATAGCCTGCTATGTGCCCTTCATCCGGACAAATCTCCCACAAACTGTGATGCGCATCTCACAAAAAGCAATTTTCAAACACACTCTAGTTGTTGATCTTGAAGGAGGAAAAAGCAAAATGAAGAAAATGCTTATTTTAATTGCGGGCTGCATATTGTTCCTTAGCGGCTGTACTAAAAGTAATATCGTTGCACCGAGTCTTGCAGTGGAACCGGAAACTGACATAAAAGAAGGAATTGAAATCGATTGGGGACAGGTCTGGGAAGGCCTGGACGATACCTTTATCGATCCTGAAGCCTATCCTATGGGGGTTGAAATCGGAGGCGCTATTGATCCGGAAAAGAAGTATGCTCAGATAACCGTTCAGGTAACAGAGAATACGGATCCTGATGACGCGGTAGCATATGCTATGGAAGTGGCTAAGGGAATGAATGACGAAGTGGCGACCCAGGATTTCAATTATGAACGTTCGTCGGATCATTCATTCGGAGGATTTTTCAAGGACTACACGCTTCAGGTGCTTGTTTACCCTGAGGGCCAGTACTTTGAGGATGATAAGTGTATTATGGATATAACCGTCCAGCCGGGAGAATATGTTGAATTCACAGCTAATGGCAAATCCGGTTCTGAGAAGTAAAGTAATTCCAGGACCCGTACTGCTTCGTGAGAAGCTGTTCAATATCAGTTTTGGGAAAGACGGTAAATGGAAATTGTTCTTCTGCAATAATGAGATCATCAAAGAGCCTGCACGCATCCAATGCCAGCAGGCTTTCCTTTACCAAAGTCTCTGAATTATAGGCAACCAATACATTCCGGATTCCTTTTTGACGGTTCTTTTTCAAGGTATTAGGAACTTCGTGAGCAAAATGGACATCAGGCAGGGAGCGAAAAAACAGTTCCCTATAATTTTTTGGAAATGTTTTTGTGTCTATTTCAACGATTTCGTCGAAAACAAATATCTGTGTCATATCCATAGATCTTGTATCCTCTCCATTAGGAAAAATCCATATTTTGTGCATTTGAGGGCTTATAAAGCTAAAATTGTTAGATAATTTGAGGTTGTATTGTCGAATTCTGCGATTTAATTTGCTTTTCAAATTGAGAAAAAAGTTTTATATTGGTTTCAGATTAATTATCTTTTAAGGAGGTTCCCGCTATGAATGAAACCAATCAGCTGGCTATGCTGCAAAAAGAAAACGAAAGGCTGAAGTCAGACAATGAAATGCTGCTGAATATAGTAGCTCAAATGAAGGTTACGTTAAACCGCTTGCTCGGCCGCTATATAACGGATGACAATTCAGAGAGAATGGTTTAAATTTATCTGTACATACAAACAGTGGGAGTGCAGCACACTCCCAACTGTTATCTCTCTAATTCTTTTTTTAACTCTTTGTTTTCTTTCAGCAAATCCCATATGGTAGTGTGCATCCATTCAATTGTGTCATTCAGTTTTTTATTATCCGTTTCCAGTTCAATAATTTTCTGACTCATTCGGGCAATGGTTTCACGATGGTTGGCTGCCTGGTGAGGGGCCATGAGCTGTTGAACGTAGGAGGGGCAGGATTCAAGGATCAGGCGGGAAAACAGAAGATCCCGCTCCTCACAGTCTAAATTCATAAAATCCTGATAATTCATATCCAAAAGCTTCATAGGTTCATTACAGATCGGGCAGGTCGCATTCTTTGATGATTGGTAATAGCCGTAGCGTCCACATTTCAAGCAATAATATACAGCTAGTTCTCGCACAATGACTCCCTCCTAAAAAATGATATAAATTCACCTAATACTATAAACGCAGGAATACCTATTTTATAACAAAATTCGACAAATATAAATACGATATTCGAATTTTGTAATCAAAAAAGCCGCATTTAGCAGCTTTTTTACTTACAGATACTTAATATATATGCAAAAAATATGAGTAATAGAACAATTAAACAAAAAATGTGGGAACATGAAGGAAGAAAAAGTTTGAAAAAAATGAATTATATGAAGCAAAAGAGCAGCCACAAAACGCATGAATAGACAATCTAAAAGCCGCCTCATACGGGCGGCTTTTATTGAGAACAGCAGACGGCAATCTGCTGTTCAATAGAACGGATTATTTCTTTTGAATATTACTGGATGATACCGCTAAACTGCGCTGCAATAGATTACTGCACAATTCCCTTAGTATCTACCACCCAGACCTTATCATTTGCATCTTTAATATCTTTATAACCGGAACCTAATTCAGGCTTCTCGCCGGACTTAGAACCTGAGGATGCCTTCTGAATTGTTCCTGCTGTATTTACCAGATAGGAAACTTCATCAATGGTAACCGGTGCATAACGCAGGTCTGTATCTGCTTCAAGGCGCAGGCCGTATTTGAAGACGTTGTTTTCACGTACACCGTGGAAGCCCTGTCCTTTTCTGGATCCGTCTGTGTAGAAGAACCAAGTCTGGTTTTCTCCCAGATCTTCATCAAAAATGGTCTGTTTGCCTGTTTTCATGATACCGTCGGTTCCAAAGTAGAAGTTGGCAACATCTCCGTTATCTAAAGTAACAACCTGAAGTCCTGTCTGCATTTCACCTTTTGTATTGAAGCCGTATTTTTTAGAATCTACGGTAAATACCTGGATTCCTGTTTCTGCGAAGAATGGCTTTCCGTTTTTGAAGAAGAAGTTATAGAGTTCTGCTTCTTCGCTGATACCCTGTACGCCTTCAATTTTACGCCATCCGTCTGCACGTTTGCCGTCTTCTTTATCGTAATACTGGTATCCTGCAACGGTTGTCTCTTTTGCAGCAGCTGCATTGGAATCAGTTGCCTCAGCAGCAGCGGCTTCGGAAACCGGAAGCTTGTACCATCCTGTCTGCATTTTACCATTTACAAATGTGTAATATGCGCCGTCGATCTTCTTATCAACCTGGTTTTCAACCATTTTACCGTTGGAGTTGAAATAGTACCAAACGAATTCTTCGTCAGGATTGTCAGATTCTTCTTCTAACTGAATCCAGCCTGTTTTCATGACGCCGTCATTTTCTTCACCCAGGTAATAGGTTGCGCCGTCAACTTCCACTTTACCTGTCATCATCTGGCTGTCACTGTTGAAATAGTACCAGTTCTCGCCTATATTGTACCATTTGGAAGTAACGGCTTTTCCGTCCTTGCCAAAGTAGTACCAGTATTGTTCCGGCTCGTCTGAATCCCAGTCCACCTCGTTGTCAACGGTGATCCAGGTATTGAAGACACGCTTGCCGAATTCATCTACATAGTATTCGTCCACCATGGTGTCAAAAGCGAGTTCGCCTTCACTGTCTAAATAATACCAGTTGTCACCATGTTTTTTCCATGAGTCTGTCAGATAGTAACCGTCGGCGTCATAATACATCCATGAGCCGTTTTCTTCTACCCAGCCTGCAGGCTGAGCCGCGTAAGCGTCAGTAGTTGATACGATAGGGGCTGCCACACACATCATTGCAGCAGCGGATAATACAGCCATAAAATTTGTTGATTTCTTCATAAATATGTTTTCTCCTTTTTGAGTGATGAATTAATAATTTTCTTCTGGCCGAAAATCCATCGTTGCATTACGTTTGTGATTATAACCTGAGGATCTGCTCTTGAACAGATGTGTGTTACTGGTAATCCTGGCAGGAATTAGGCATGCCCCAACTAAGGGGTCCCCCGTCAAAAACAAAACACTTCCCCCAAAAAAGTTAATATGGTATACTATTGGCAATAATGTTAAGAGGAGAGATCGCATATGAGAATGAAAGTGTCCAATTATATAGCGGAGAAACTGGTGCAGGAAGGGATCAGCCAGGTATTTACCGTCACAGGCGGCGGCGCCATGCATTTGAATGACGCTTTAGGCCACCAGAAGGGCCTGCACTGCCTTTATAACCATCATGAACAGGCCAGCGCCATCGCCGCAGAGGCATATGCCAGAATCCATAATACAATCGCGGCTCTCTGTGTGACCACAGGCCCCGGAGGAACCAACGCGATTACCGGCGTGGTA
>JAGZXV010000164.1 GCA_018378255.1 Clostridiaceae bacterium
ATCTCCGAATCCCATGGGGGTGGCGGAACCGCCTAACAGCTTCATCATTTCAATGTTGGTGGGCGACTGCTGGACGCGGATTTTAAGTCCCTTCAAATCTGCGGGAGATTCAATGGGCTTGTTGATGGTATAAAAATTCCTGGTGCCTGCATCCAGCCAGGTTACGGCCGTGAATCCGGCTTTTTTTGTGGAATCGAAGATGGGCCCTGTCACGTCCGGGTCATCCATCACGTGATGATATGCCTCGGGGCTTGCAAAAAGATAAGGCAGATTGAAAATCTCATAGTTTTTACTGAATGTTTCAAGGATGGCATTGCTGGCAACACAGAAATCAATGGCTCCGGTCTGCGTTAACTGTACCATATCGGTCTGTGAACCCAGCAGCTCGCTTGGATACACTTCAACCACATATTTGTCCCCCAGCTTCTCATTGATAAACTCCTGGAAAGCGGTGAGAGCAATATGGGTCGGATGGTTGGTGGATTGGTTGTGCCCAATCCGGATCGTTCTTTTTTCCTGGGTATTTGCACACCCGCTTACTGACAGACATGTGAGCGCAGCGCAGCATGCCAGAGCCAGTACTTTTGTTAACCTTCTCCTCATGAATAAATCCCTCCTGTTTATGACACTGAACTAATGCAAGTTTCTTTACAAAACCGATGGTAGCACAGGAAAAAAGGCTTGAAAACAGTTTCAAATGATGCTTAACGACATCATAACTAAAAAGAGAAAATCTTGTTCTCAAGCCTTTTTATATGTTAAAATATTCCACCTTTTAGGCGGCGCCAACGGTATTTGAATGTTGAGATATTATATGCGTTGAAAGTTCTTGATAGACGGGGATATGCTGATGTATGTTGCCGGTGAAACTTGTGCGTTTATCAATAAACGCTTTGTTATAAAATTATTTCATAATCGAGAAAATCGCCTGAAAATGAAGATTTGCCTTGATTTTTCCTTCGTTGGCAAAGCTTAAAACCGACGCTTTCATAATTATAGGGTGCAGCTAAAGCGCTGTTGGTGGAGACGATGATCTTTTTGAGCCCGTCATACTGCCGGATTCTGTTAACAGCCTCTTGAAGCTGTCTTTTTCCATAGCCGTTTCCCTTATATTCCGGTATAATACAGTTATGGCCGATGGCTGCATATTCTGGTACATTTCTTGGATCCCATGAAATATGTCCAATCGGTATGCCGTCTAATACCGTAATAAATCCATATTTATCTGCGATTGATAAATTGTTGAAGAAAAAATCATCATATTCTATCCAATCTTTCTCAAAGCATGCTCTCCATCTATCATCAAAAGAGTATCCTTCTATTAATTGCCTGTATAGTATTCCTTTGTCAAAGGAACTTATTTTTTCAAATGTTAATCTCATGACCGTTTTCTCCTAAACTTTGCATGTGCCCGGATAAATTTGCCGCGCAGCTTTCCCTTTCCACCATATGATGCGGCACAATGATTTTAGTTGCCATCAAATCAGGGTTTTCAATGTGGCTGATCATCTGGGAAGCCGCTTCTCTTCCCAACTGGCAGGAATTAATATCCATGGAGGTCAGCGGAGGAGACGAGAGCCGGGCAAACAGTGAATTATTAAAGGAAATGATGGACAAATCTTCCGGTATGGCCAGTCCCAGCCTGATGCACACTTTCTCCAACGCCATGGCCAGAATATCGTCGCTGACTAAAACAGCAGTAGGACGGTCTTTCCGGGTCAAAAGTTCGTTCAGGGTTTGGTTCTGGGCTTCGGGAACTTCCGGCACCTCTACGCAGAAATCCGGGAGAAATGGTAACTGTTTTTCCGTGAGCGCCAGTATATAACCCGCTTTTCTGTCGCTGTTGAATAAAAGGGAGTGATCCCCGGACAGATAGGCGATTCTTTTATGGCCCAGGCTGATAAGATAAGCGGCGGCCTCCCTGCCGGCCAGAACGTTGTCGTTGTCCACATAGATGGTCTGGTTTACATTGCGGTAGGCTTTGCCGATCAATACGTATAAAAGCCCTTCTTCATAGAGATAATCCAGAACAGGATCCTGTTCCCTGGAGTACAAAACGATATAGCCTTCAGCCAGCCCTGATTTTGACATGGTTTTAATAGCCTGTAAAATCTCTTCTTCATTCTGCCCTGTGATTATGGTGTTGATATACTGTTTCTGATTGCAGAATTGGCTGATTCCCCGCAGCACTTCCAGATAAAATGCGTTCTGGTATGCTTCCTTCTCTGACGGCGGCAGAATGATTCCAATGGTGCGGGAATTTTGTGTCGCCAGACTGCTGGCCTGAAAATTCGGTTCATATCCAAGCTTAGCCATGGCTGAACGGACTTTTTCTTTTGTCTGTTTGCTGATGGAAGGATGGTCTTTGCATGTTCGTGATACGGTAGAGGGCGAAACGCCCGCAAGGGCGGCAACATCTTTAATTGTAACAGGCATGATAATCTCCTTGTATAGAATCATTTACTGGAGTATGTCTCGAACACACTCTAATCTTATTCTATATTTTTATGCAAATTTTGTCAAATATATTTGCATAAAAATGTGCAAATGATCTGCTTGATTGCATTTAAAATTGCACAAAAACAGGAGGCGTAATTTGTATAAAACGTAGAAAACATAAAATTATAAAAATAACAGTTGAAAATCCAATGCAACTATTTTATATTTAATGCAAGCGGTTGCATAAACTAATGCAACAATGTTTTCAGGAGATCATGTGAAAAATAATTTCGATGGCTTATTTTTCACATCCAAATTTGTGCCGGAGCCACAAATTTGAATCGTAGCTGGGAATTTGAAATTTTCAGCGCGTACCTGCAAAAAAGTGCTCCGGCATATAGGATTAGGATGGAGAGGAAAATGATGAAAGAGAAGAGTTATGAGGTGGACGGAACCGGAAGTTTCGCAGTCAGTATTTTATCGCCGTTGACTGGAAAAGCAGTTCCCATGGAAGAAGTGCCGGACCCGGTATTTTCGCAGAAGATTATAGGTGACGGGATTGCCGTTATCCCAGAAGACGGAAAACTGGTCAGCCCGGTGGACGGGGAAGTGATTTCTGTTGCGGAAACACTGCACGCATATGGATTCCGCTCTGAGGATGGAATCGAAGTGCTGGTTCATTTTGGATTGGAAACGGTTTCGCTAAAAGGGGAGTATTTCACCTGCCATGTAAAAGCAGGCGATAAAGTGAAGGCCGGAGATCTGATTGCAGAGGCGGATTTGAACGGGCTGTTGGAAAAGCAAGTGAATCCCATAACGCCGGTCATTATCTGTGGCGGATTGGAGGGACGGACGATGGAGTGCAGAACCGGCGGGGTAAAGGCCGGAAAAGATCCGGTGATCTCCATTGCGGAACCGGAGAAGGAAAAAGAGACCAGGCCGGAAAACAAAAAAGATACGAAACCTGAGAAGCGAAAATCCATCATCAATTTCGATTTTCTTCAAAAACTCGGCAAAGTTCTGATGACGGTAATTGCAGTCATGCCGGCGGCCGGCCTCATGATAAGCGTGGGAAAACTGGTACAGATGTCCGGCGGGGATTGGAACCTGGTGCTTACCATTGGAAGCACCATGGAGAATATCGGCTGGGCTATCATAAATAACCTGCACATTCTGTTTGCTGTGGCGATTGGAGGTTCCTGGGCCAAAGAAAAGGCGGGCGGAGCGTTTGCGGCGGTGATCGCGTTTATTTTAATCAATGTAATTACAGGCGCGATTTTCGGGGTGAGCAGTGCGGACCTTGCCAATCCCCAGGCGGTAACCCATACCCTGTTTGGACAGGAAATACTGGTAAATGGCTATTTTACTTCAGTTTTAGGTTCCCCGGCCCTGAATATGGGCGTGTTTGTGGGAATTATCGCTGGTTTTGCAGGCGGTGTTATTTACAACAAATATTATAATTACAGAAAGCTTCCCGATGCGCTGGCTTTCTTCAACGGAAAACGGTTTGTTCCCATGGTGGTGATTCTCTGGTCTGTGATCATCTCATTTGTGCTGGCAGTGGTATGGCCGATGGTTCAGACGGGGATCAATGATTTCGGCGTCTGGATCGCCAACTCCTCCGATACTTCCCCGGTTCTGGCTCCATTTATCTACGGAACCCTGGAACGGCTTTTGCTTCCGTTCGGACTTCACCATATGCTGACAATCCCCATGAACTACACCTCTTTCGGCGGAACTTATACGATTTTAAGCGGGGTGAATGCGGGATCACAGGTGTTTGGACAGGATCCGCTGTGGCTGGCATGGGCTACGGATTTAATTAACTTAAAAGATGCGGGCGATATGGCAGGATACCAGCAGCTGCTCACTACGATTACACCGGCCAGATTCAAAGTGGGCCAGATGATCGGAGCTACCGGTCTTCTTTTGGGAATCGCTTTGGCTATGTACCGGAGAGTTGATGCGGATAAAAGGCATAATTACCGCTCCATGTTCATTTCAACAGTGCTGGCGGTATTTTTAACCGGTGTGACAGAGCCGCTGGAATTCATGTTCATGTTCTGCGCACTGCCGCTGTATCTGGTTTATGCGGTGCTCCAGGGATGTGCGTTTGCGTTGTCTGGTATAATTGATCTGAGGCTGCACTCCTTTGGAAACCTGGAGTTTTTAACCCGGATTCCCATGTCGGTGAAAGCGGGGCTGACCGGCGATATCATCAACTTTGTTATCTGTGTAGCAGTATTCTTTGCTGTGGGTTATGGAATCGCTTACTTTATGATTGGAAAATTCCATTTTGCCACACCGGGACGTTTGGGAAATTATACGGATGACGGAGCGGAAGAAAACGGCCAAAAATCTTCGGCAAACGGCTCAAAAATCCCGGCAGATGGCAAAGAAAGCCAGGCAGAACGGATTATCAGCCTGTTGGGCGGGAGAGAGAACATTGTGCTGGTGGACGCCTGTATGACGCGTCTTCGGGTAACGGTTAAAGACGTATCCAAGGTGGCGGATACGGCGGCCTGGAAAGCAGAAGGAGCCATGGGGCTGATTAAAAAGGATCAGGGTATCCAGGCTATTTACGGGCCAAAAGCGGATGTGATGAAATCGGATATCAATGATATTTTATAAAGATCATTTGATGAGGGATCTTTTAGAGGAACATAAAATTAGGAGCGGAAATGAAAATTATGACCTTAAACACTCATAGTCTGGAAGAGGAAAACTATGAGGAAAAATTAAAATGGTTTGTGGAAGGTATGTTTCAGGAAACACCGGATGTGATCGCCCTTCAGGAGGTGAACCAGACCCAGACGGCGGCTCCAGTGCCGTCAGATCTTCTTAAGCAGTGCGGTTATATGCGGTGTGAGCCGGGGAACGGCTGTGAGGAGGCGGTAATACGGGAGGACAATCACGGATACCGCGCCGCAAAGATGTTGCGGGAAAGAGGCGTTTCCTATTCCTGGACGTGGACGCCCGCCAAGACCGGCTATGATAAATACGATGAAGGGCTGGCGGTTTTCAGCCGGTTTCCAATTCTTAAAACACGGCAGTTTTTTATCACAGAAACGCATGACTACCAGAACTGGAAGACCAGAAAGATTCTGGGAATCCAGGCGGATACCGGTCAGGGCCCCATGGAGTTTTTCAGTGTGCACATGGGCTGGTGGAAGGATGAAGAAGAGCCTTTTGAAACCCAGTGGAAGCGGATCAGCTCCCATTTGAAAGACAGCAGGGAAATGGCAGTGTGGCTGATGGGAGATTTCAATTCGCCTGATAATGTATCCGGCGAGGGATACGATCAGGTCAGGAAGTCGGGGTGGCTGGATGCCTACGGGCTGGCGGCCCATAAGGATGAGGGGATCACCGTAGATCATTCCATCGACGGATGGAATGATAGGAAAAGGGGTTCCGGAATGAGGATCGATTACATCTGGACTAATAAAAAACAGCCGGTCATGCGTTCCCAGGTCATATTCAATGGGAAACATCACCCTGTGGTATCGGATCATTTTGGTGTATTGGCGGAAGTGGGATTGGCAGACCAAGAGGCCGCGGCTCCTGTTGTACAAAAAAATCTGCGTGGAGATGAAGAATAGTATGAAACGAGAAAGCGGAATTTTATTATCGGTTTCCAGCCTGCCTTCTAAGTATGGGATCGGCTGTTTTTCTAAAGAAGCCTATGAGTTTGTGGATCAGTTAAAGGAGGCCGGGCAGTCTTACTGGCAGATTCTGCCCCTCGGGCCTACCAGTTATGGGGACTCACCTTACCAGTCATTTTCCACATTTGCTGGAAACCCCTATTTTATCAGTCTGGAAGAGCTGATAGAGGAAGGGGTTTTGAGCAGAAAGGAATGCGAAGAAGCCGATTTTGGCAAAAATCCAAAAAGCGTTGATTATGCGAAGGTCTATGCAGCCCGTTATCCGCTTTTGCGCAAGGCGTATGAGCGGAGCAGCATCAGCAGGAACCAGGAGTTCCTTCAGTTCAGGGAGGAAAATAAATGGTGGCTCAAGGATTACGCCCTGTTTCGTGCGGTGAAGACCAGATTTGGGGAAAAGGCCTGGACCGAATGGGCGGAAGATATCCGTCTTAGGTGGCAGAACGCCCTTGATTATTACAGAGAAGAACTGTATTTTGATATTGAATTCCATGAATATCTGCAGTTCACTTTTACGAAGCAGTGGAAAAAGCTGAAAGCATATGCCAACAGCCAGGGAATCCGCATCATCGGTGATATTCCCATTTATGTGGCAATGGACAGCGCCGATACCTGGGCCCATCCCGAATTGTTCCAGCTGGACGGAGACAATGGGCCCCTTGCTGTTGCAGGCTGTCCGCCTGACGGATTTTCGGCCGTCGGCCAGCTCTGGGGAAATCCCCTGTACCGGTGGGAGTATCATAAGAATACAGGATACAAGTGGTGGCTGGAACGCCTGTCCTATTGTTACCGTTTGTATGATGTGGTGCGGATCGATCATTTCCGCGGGTTTGACCAGTATTTTTCCGTTCCGGCAGGCGCCGAAACCGCAGTGGAGGGCTGTTGGGAGCAGGGGCCGGGGATTGATTTGTTCAACACGGTCAGGTCGGCACTGGGGGAAAAGGAGATCATTGCTGAAGACTTGGGATATGTGACCGATTCGGTGAGACAATTGGTGAAGGACAGCGGATATCCGGGCATGAAGGTGCTGGAATTTGCATTTGATTCCAGGGATTCCGGATGTGCCAGCGACTATCTTCCCCACAATTACCCTGAAAACTGCGTGGTATACACGGGCACTCATGACAATGAAACCATCACCGGATGGTACCGGTCCATACGGCTGGAAGAGCAGAAGCTGGCCCGGGATTACCTGGACGATCATTATACCCCGGAAAATGAGCTGCACCGGTCATTTATCAGCCTTATCATGAGAAGCCAGGCCAGAATGTGCATCATTCCCCTCCAGGATTATCTGGGGCTGGATAATAAGGCCAGGATTAACACTCCCTCCACCGTGGGAACCAACTGGAAATGGCGTCTGACGCCCGGCCAGATGTCAAAAGACGTGGTTAAGAATATCGGAGCTGTCACTCTGCGGTATGGACGGTGGAACTGGCAGCCTTAAAGGCGGAAGTAAAAAGAATAGAATCATATAGGAAAGATGCTGCAAGGTCTGAATGCCATGCAGCATCTTTTTCGTTTTGAAACACTATTTTCGCCGGCTGTCTGTCTTGTATCCGGAAAATAACAAGATATTCCATATTTTCAACAGGATTGTACAGGATAACCCTTCCCGTGAAATGATATCATCAAGGCAGAAAGCGATGCCGGTATCCCGTTGGGCCCAGGGATATCCGGTTTTGCCAAACGTAAGGAGAAGGAGTAGCAAAATGAAATCAATCGATGTATTCTGCCATTTGATGCCGCAAAAATATGCGGAATTGGCGATGAATGAATCCCCCAACAAATCACATATGTTTATCAGGGCATTACAAATGCAGGCGATGTCCGATATGGACTATCGTCTGGGGGTATTGAAACAGTTCCCGGGATATAAACAGATCCCCAATATAGTCTCCCCGCCGGTTGAACTGTTCGCGGGCCCGGACAAATCCCCGAAGATTGCGGCGGTCGGGAATGATGAGATTAAGAGAATCACTGAGGAATATCCGGAATATTATGAAGGGTTTATTGCCGGGATTCCATTTAATAATGTATCCGCCTCTGTTGAAGAGATTAAGAGATGCAAATCCATGGGCGCAAAGGGCGTCCAGATTTACACGCATATGAACGGTGAGGCCATTGATCAGGAGAAATTCTGGCCCATCTATGAAATCTGTGAAAAATTAAAACTGCCGGTATTGATTCATCCGGTAGGAGGACAGGCGACCCCGGAATATCCCACGGAAGAGTGTTCCAAATATGAACTGTGGTTTCTGATCGGCTGGCCCTACCAGACCACAGCGGCCATGTGCAGGCTGGCTTTCTCCGGTATTTTTGAAGATTTCCCCGATTTAAAGATCGTGACCCATCATGTGGGCGCGATGATCCCCATGCTGGAAGGCAGAATCGAAAATGGCCTTAAAATGTACGGAGGAAGGACCGCTCCTGAATTAAAGGACAAGCTGACCAGGACAAAGATGAAAGGCGATCCCATGGATACCTTCAGAAAATTCTATGCAGATACCGCCTCCTTTGGATCAGCTTCAGCGATCCGCTGCGGAATTGATTTCTTTGGAGAAGACCACATTCTGTTCGCTTCCGATATGCCCTTTGACCCGGAAAAGGGGCCGGGATATATCGACCGGACATTAAAGGCCATTGACAGTCTGGATTTATCAGAGGAAGCAAAAAAGAAGATACTTTGTGGTAACGCAGAACAGATTTTTCATATATAATCAGAGCAGGGGGATAACAAATGCTGAAATTTATCAATACTGTTTTTACAAACCAGTTTTTCTTAATGTTTCTTGCCATTGCAGCAGGGCTTATGATTGGGAAAGTTAAAATAAAGAGTTTTTCACTGGGAGTTTCCGGAGGCATTTTCACCGGAATTATCATCGGGTATTTTGTTACCAGATGGGCCCACACCGCAGAGGAGGGAGGAATCGGCTATGCCAATGCCAAGAGAATCCTGTCCACGGGAGTGGTGGCTCAGGCGTTTTTCACATTTTTTCTGCTGCTGTTTTTAGTCTCCATCGGCTTAAAGGTGGGAAACAGCATTGGGACAATATTTAAGAAGTACGGTATGAAATTTGTTATTATAGGGGTTTCCATACCGGTTGTGTCCATGGTCACCGCATGTGTTCTTTACAGCACCCTGCTTTCTTCCAAGGCAGGCATCACACCGTTTGAAACCATCGGCATGTATGCAGGCGCTATGACGACTACGCCAGGATACGGAACCGCTCTGGACGCGGCGGGCAATGTGGACTACGGGAAGCTGTATGAGAAGGCCTCTTTGGAAGAAAAAGAGAATATGCTTCAAAAGATTGATCCGAGCGGGGCTCTGACAGCAAAGAATACGGCCAAGCTCAGCGAAGAACAGATTACAGCTTATAAGGAAGAGGCGTCTTCCGCCATCAGTCTGGGATATACGGTGGCATTTCCCATGGGCGTTTTGGTAATCGTGGTGATGGTTTCCCTTTTGCCAAAGCTGTTTCGGATTGACATGGAGAAAGAAAAAGAGGCATACAGGAAAGAAATCGGAGAAAGCGGCGAAACCACAAAGAAGGGAAAAGAACAGCCTCTTAATTTTATGGTCATATCCCTGGTGGCTGTAATTGGTATCATCGCAGGCAGCATCACCATTCCGCTGGGCAGATTCGGCAGTTTTTCTCTGGGAGCGGCCGGGGGAGTGCTGCTGGCGGCTTTGATTTTAAGCTATATCGGCAAGATCGGACCTGTTAACTTCAGGATGGACTCCAAGTCGTTGGGCATCATGTACCAGATGGGGCTGACCTTTTTTATGGCTGTAGTAGGGCTGCGATATGGATATGAGGTGGTGACTTCCCTGATGGGATCAGGACTTGCCATTGCGGTATCTGCAATCGCCGTTGAGGCCGCAGCTGTTTTAGTCAGTTTTGTTATCGGACATAAGTTATTCGGCTTGAACTGGATTATATTAAGTGGAGCGATTGCCGGAGGATGCACTTCCGCGCCGGGGCTGGGAGCCGCTATCAGTTCCACCGGATCGGAGGAGCCGACAACCGGTTATGGAGCTGCGCAGCCTTTTGCAATACTGGCAAATGTGCTGCTGGCAACTGTATTTTTTAATATCATGCTGTGAGAAAACGGAAAAATCTGTGTTACAATAGGTTAAAACAGATTTTGCGGAGGAAAGGTTATGGAGGATTTCTGGATAGAGCACCGGTACAGTTCATGCAATTACCAGCTCAGGCATCATTATGAATATACATATCAGGCGCTGTTTCTTCTTTCCGGGAGAATTTCTTATCAGGTGGGAGAGAAGAAGTATGAGGTGTCCCGGGGCGGCATGATCGTGCTGAACACGTTGGAGGAACATACCCTTGAGGTGCTGGAATACCCCTATGAACGCTATATCATACAGATCGCTCCAACCTTTTTTCGGAATGAAGTGAAATATCCGGAAATCATATCCATTTTCATCCGCCGCCCTGCGGATTTTTCTCACCTGCTCATCTTAAAGGAGCCGGTTTGGAATTATATTTACGGTCTGATTCAGGAAATGGAGAGGGAATATCTGGGCCGCCGCCCTTATTGGGACATGTTTGTGGGAGCGGATCTGCGGAAATTGTTCATCACGGTTTTCAGGGAATGTGAAAAGGCCCTGTCGGTGCAGAAAATGAGTTCGTCCACGGAGATCGCCTACCGGGTGATGAACTATCTGGAGCGCCATTATACGGAAGATATTTCTTTGGACAGCGTGGCCGCCGCCTTGTTTTTAAACAAGAATTATATCGCCCATGTATTTAAAGACGAGACGGGATACAGCCCTATGGATTATACGATTTCGCTGCGAATGAGCCATGCAAAAGCTCTTCTGATGGAGACGAACCAGAGCATTTCCGATATTGCACAGAAATGCGGCTATACGGATTTTACCTACTTTTCCAAACAGTTTAAGAAACACACGGGATTTTCGCCCACTGTATTCAGAAAATCGGAGATTAACAGGATGGAGGACAAAAAATAGCATGAAAAGGACAGCAATCATTACAGGCGGAAGCCGGGGAATCGGTTACGCCATCGCAAAACAGCTGGGATCAGATGGCTGCCAGGTGGTGATTATGGCGACAGGGGAGGAAGAAACATACCGGGAAGCCTTGGATAACCTGACAAGCCTGGGAATTGACTGGCATTATGTAAGAGGTTCTGTCGACGACCGGGAAAGCCGGGAAACGGTTGTGAAGGAAGCTGTGGAACATTTCGGCAGAATAGATATTCTGGTTAACAACGCAGGCGTTGCGCCCAAGGAGAGAAAAGATCTTTTGGAGATGACGGAGCAGAGTTTTGACCGGGTGATGGGAATTAACGCTAAGGGGACCCTGTTTCTGACCCAGCTTGTGGCAAAACAGATGATCCGCCAACCCCAGATATTCGCCAATAAAGGCCATATCGTGAATGTGGGCTCCTGTTCTGCGCAGGTTTCATCCACATCCAGAGGCGAATACTGTATTTCAAAGGCGGCGGTATCCATGATGACCACCTTATTTGCCGACCGTCTGGCGTCCGAAGGAATCGTGGTAAATGAAGTGCGCCCCGGTGTGATCGCCACGGATATGACCAGCGTAGTTACGGAGAAATACGATAAGATGATTGAAGAGGGAGTATTTCCCATCGCCCGCTGGGGAAGGCCGGAGGACGTGGCGGATATGGTCTGCCTGTTCTGTTCGGATAAGGTTCTCTACACAACCGGCAATTATGTGGATGTGGACGGAGGCTTTCACATCAAGCGGCTGTAACACAGGTGTTCCCGCTGCCGCCGGTTAGGTCCGGAATTTATGTGGGATGTCTCAAAGATGGAGGAATTATGAGAGTACGCGAACTTAGAATGGAACATGTGGTGACAGGCAGCGGGGCGGCAGGTTTTCAGGCGGCCCTCCGTCTGCATCAATGTGGAGAAACGGACCTGGCGGTAATCACGGAACATGTAAATGGAGGAACGTCCAGGAACACGGGATCGGATAAACAGACCTATTATAAACTGTCCCTGGCAGGAAGGGATCCGGATTCGGTCCGGGCCATGGCTGAAGATCTGTTTGCAGGCGGATGCGTTGACGGCGATCTGGCCTTGTGTGAAGCTGCCCTGTCTCCCAGATGTTTTTTCAGTCTGGTGGAATCCGGGGTCCCGTTTCCCTGTACGGAATATGACGAGTTTATGGGGTATAAAACAGATCATGACAGAGGAAGGCGTGCTTGCAGCGCCGGGCCTTACACATCCAGGATCATGACGGAATGCCTGGAGAGACAGGTGAAAGAAAAAGGGATTCCGGTCCTGGATCATATGCAGGCAATCCGCCTGCTTGTAAAAGACGGAGTTTTATACGGCGTGCTCTGCCTGGATAAAAGTGATGCAAAAGAAGCATCCTATGTGCTGATATGGTGTAAGAACCTGATACTGGCTACAGGAGGCCCGGCGGGCATGTATCACGACAGCGTTTACCCTGTTTCCCAGCTTGGAGCCGGGGGACTGGCTTTCGAAGCGGGGGTGAAAGGGAAAAATCTGACGGAATGGCAGTTTGGAATGGCCTCATTAAATCCCCGGTGGAATGTCAGCGGAACCTATATGCAGGTGCTGCCCACATTTTTATCCACAGACCAGGAGGGAAATGATGAGAGGGAGTTCCTTACAGACTATTTTGAAACGCCTGAGGAAATGCTTTCCCTGGTTTTCCTTAAAGGCTACCAGTGGCCTTTTGATGTGAACAAGATTTACGGCGGATCATCGGTCATAGACCTGCTGGTATATCAGGAAACCATACTGAAAGGCAGGCGGGTGTTCCTGGACTTCACCAGGAATACGAAAGATATGGAAATTCCCTTTGAAAGGCTGCTGCCTGAAGCTTATGAGTATCTGAAACAGGCCGGGGCTTTATTTGGAACGCCGGTTGAAAGGCTGAAACAGATGAATGAGCCTGCAATCGGATTTTACCTGGATCATCATGTGGATTTATATCATGATAAACTGGAAATCGCCGTATGCGCCCAGCACAATAATGGCGGAATTGCCACAGACGCATTCTGGGAAACGGATATCCTGGGCCTGTTTGCGGTGGGAGAAGCCTGCGGAAGCCATGGCGTGACCCGCCCGGGAGGGACCGCTTTGAATGCAGGGCAGGTGGGCGCGCTGCGGGCTGCCGAACGGATCCATTACAGAAAACTGCATAAGGAACAGCGTGAAAAATGTCCGGAAGCGCTGGAACAGGAACTAAGAAAAGAAGCGGTCCGTTTTATGGAACTGCCGGACCAGGCATCCGGGACCTGCTCCCTT
>JAGZXV010000165.1 GCA_018378255.1 Clostridiaceae bacterium
CCTCCCGCAAACCAGGAGCCCCGTCCAGCGAGAAGCCACACCACCCCCGCCCGGTCCGATGCCCCGCTCCCGATCCCTGGATTCACGGCTGTGTATTGTCATGAGTAAATGAAAATAAAAACTTGGAGAAGGAAAGTAGAAAAAGCAAAGAAGTGTTTGAGGAAGATAATATTTGGTATTTCGTGCAGGTTATGAGATGGAGATTTAATGTAAATGGCTTGGGGATTAACAGTAAAACGTCAAGGCATTTTCGAAAATGCCTTGACGTTCGACGTTAAATTTTCTTATAATTTACAAAATTGTTTTTAATTCCTTGCTCCAGAGAAAACCAGCAGGAAAGCAGGATGAGGGGGCGGAGATGGGGCCGGTTCCAAACATCCAGCCCCATCTCCGCCCCCTCATCCTGCTTTTCTGCGTAACTTTCTCACCTAAATCTCAATTATTCCGTCGTAATACTGGTAATCCCCAATTCCCCATTGATTTCATTAATAAAAAACGTCTGGCTGCCACCCAGTGCGGCTCCTGCGCCGAAGATTTCCAGGGATGAGGGGTCCGCGTCTGAGATGGATTTTAGCAGTTCATCGGAAAAGAATTGGCCGGCATCCAGCTTTAAGAATGCATCTTTGTCCTCTATTTCTTCTCCATTTAGGAAAAGCGGGTAATCACAGAGCTCAGCCAGAGCGTTGAGATCCTTTTTGGAAACAAGATCCTGTATGCGTTCTGCGAATTTCTGCAGTTCGGAAGCGTCCATATTCTCGTTGTGGGATTCGGATTCCTCTGTTGGTGAGGCAGTACTTTCTTTTTGAGCCTCTGTTTCGGATGAGGAAGCCAAAGTCACTGCGGCAGCGGTGGCAGTCGTGTCCACGGCTTTTTTCTCGGCACAACCGGAAACCAGAACTGAGAGTGTGAATGCCACAGCGGTGAGTAATACAATTTGTTTTTTCATAAATAAAAATCCTCCAGTCTTATGTTTTACAACCATTAGACGCGACCGGAGGATAAAAAGTTTCAAAGTTTATTAAATTTTATTTTGGAACAGCATAGGCGCATCTTCCATATCTGTTAATCATTGAAAAATAATTCCGTTTTACTGTATCCAGACTCCCCGTTCGTCCAAATGGTATCCGTCGGGGGTTACCGTATTTTTCATCATAACACCATCGGCTCCCAGATAAAACCACAAATCACCATCCTTCTGCCAATAGTTTGCTGCCATCGCGCCGCTGGGCTTGAAATAGTACCAGGCGCCGTTGTTGTACTGCCGCCATCCGGTGGCCATATACTGGTTGGTATCAAACCAGTATGTAACATGTTCAAGAGTCAGCCATTCGTTAGCGGCTTTGCTGCCGTCCTCTTTGATATAATACCATCCCGTATTATCCTTTTGCCATCCGGAATTAAGGGCAGGTTTGCCTGCTTGGGACTGTTGGTCTGGTGCTGTGGGAGACTGCGGTGTGGTGATGGTCTGCCCCGGGCCGTTGGAAGTTATGGTGACGGATGTACCGGATTGATCAGCGCCTGGCTGGTTTATGCCCGGCTGTCCTGCGCCTGGCTGGTTTGTCCCGGGCTGTCCTGCGCCCGGCTGGTTTGCAGAGCCGGATTTCACTTTGGCAAAACCATAGTCTAAAAGAGCCTTCGTATCCGCATAATGGGTGGATTTGCTCTTCATAATGACCACAATCAGGCGGACGCCGTTTTGTTCCACACAAGTGACTAGAGTATTGCCTGCTAGAGAGGTATAGCCGGTTTTTCCGCCGACGATTCCGGGATAATATCTGGAATCGCTTTCATAAACCATCTTATGTCCCATGGAAATCGTGCGTTCCCCGGCCAGTTTCGTGGCAGGAAACTTATAAGTCGTGGTTGTGGTGATCTGGCAGAGCGTAGGATTTTTAAATGCTTCCCTGGCGATCAGTGCCATATCATATGGCGTGGTGTAGTGATTGGTATTATTAAGACCGTGTGGATTGGCGAAATTGGTATTAGTACATCCAAGGGCTTTTGCCCTGCTGTTCATCATATCGGCGAAGTTTTTGTTGCTTCCTGCAATGTGCTCGGCCAGGCCGTTTCCGATCTCATTGGCTGACTTTAAGAGCAGGCCGTAGAGGCAGTCTTTCACGGAAAGCTTGTCCCCTTCGGTGATTTTTAAGGAGACGCTGCCTGCTTCCATATTGGTAGTCGCTGTGGAAGAAAATGTTACCGTATCGGTCAGGCTGCAGTTCTCAAGGGTGAGCAGAGCGGTCATCAGCTTCGTGATGCTGGCTGGGTAAAATCTGGTATTGCCGTTTTTTTCAAATAATACTTCCCCTGTGCCTGCATTCAAAAGGACTGCTCCTTCTGCGGCGACCACGGGTTCTGTGACTGCAGGTTCGTCCGCATGGACGACAGTACTGCAGATCAATGTTAAACTCATACATATAATAAGAAAAGACTTCCATTTTTTCATTGGCTCAATCTCCTGATTTTCCGAAATTCATATCCGTTTTTTATTATATCATGAGATTACGAGGTTTGGTCATTCATTTCTTTACAGATTTCTTACATTCATTTTTGGGTGATTCGGAATCTTCATTTGGCAGAAGAGATTGCCCAGTGTCCGTCTGGGGATCCGGGCGGTATTCCATAACTTCACCTACGGAGCAGTTCAGTATTCCGCATAAGACCTCAACCGTATGTGTTGATATGTACTTGTTCTTTTTCAGCCGTCCAATCTGACCGGCGCTGATACCATAGTATCGGATCAGCCGGTATTGAGTGATGCGTTTGATCTTCATTGTTGTCCATAAGTTATCGTAAGTGATCATGATGTCCTCCATTTTGAAACATTCCTGTGTGAAAGGAATGACCGGTGCCAATATATTAAGTTTTAATTCACTGCCAGAGTGTGTTGGAAGATATAATTACATCATCTGTAAGTCCGTGCCGCAGCAGATCAGGCCGCAGTTTAAGCAGTGCGGCTTTTAGCGCGTTGTTCATTGGGGATGAATCTCCTGTAAAATATGATACCTAGATGATAGAAATCAATTTTCGGAAGTGCTCTATGTTCATTAAAGCGACATTACCCAGAAATGTATATTATCCATAAATGGATAATATTGGTAATTACAGAAAAATGGGGCGAAATACCGTTTGATTATTTGGAATAAGTTATACTTGACGTGGGCTTCGGTTAACGGGTATGATGGGAAATATGAGCAAGAAGTTGGGAGATAAGCGGAATGAAAGAGAAATTATATACAATTGAATTAATGGATGCTGTGAAGTCAGGAGATGAATGCCCGTTCTGTTATCTGGAACGGAAGCTGGAACAGGAGGCCATCGAATTTGTGCTGGGCTCCTCTTATATGGAAAGCGATATCCGGGATTTGACGGACAAGCAGGGATTCTGCAGAAAGCACACGAAGATTATGTTTGATTACGGCAATTCCCTGGGAAATGCATGGATTTTAAAGAGCAGGATGGAGTATCTGAGAAAGTATCTGAAAAAGGAGATGGATGGGTTTGCGCCTTCAAAACCTTCCTTTTTTTCAAAGATGAAGAAAAGTGAGAATCCAGGCAATGGGATTACATCCTGGATCAGGGGGCAGGAAGACCACTGCTATGTGTGCGGACGGGTAAATGAAACATACCGGCGCATGCTGGATACCTTTGTTTATCTGGCAAAAAAGGATGAGGAATTTTTAGATCTGATCAGACAGTCAAAGGGATTCTGCATTCATCATTTTGCCGATTTGATTGAAGTTTGTGAAGATGGGCTGGGAGAAAAGGAGAAGGAACGGTGGTATCCTGTGCTTTTCGAACTGACAGAAAAGAATCTGGACCGGGTTCAGGGCGATATTGACTGGTTTATTGAGAAATTTGATTACAGGAACCAGGATGCGGACTGGAAGGATTCCAAGGATGCGGTTCAGAGAACCATGCAGAAAATCGTGGGAGGATATCCGGCGGATCCTGTATTTAAAAATCAAAAGTAAGTGAAGAAAGGCCTTTATTTTCGTTAATTATTCTGATGCGGGAAAAAGGAAAAACTGGTATAATTTTCAACATGCCGGGGATAGTATATAGAAAATCATAATCATTAACAGGAGGATTTTCTATGGCAGATTTGAGAAACAGCGAGACAGTTAAGAACTTAATGAGGGCATTTGCAGGCGAAAGCCAGGCGAGAAACCGCTATACCTTTGCGGCTTCGGCGGCAAAAAAGGAAGGGCTGCCGGTCATTGAAGCGGTGTTCCAGTTTACGGCGGGACAGGAAAAAGAACATGCGGAGGTCTATTATAATTATCTGAAGGAACTGACCGGGGAGACCATTCATATCGATGGAGGATATCCGGTGGATTTATTCGATAAGACAGTGGACTTGTTAAAGGCCGCAAGGCATAACGAATATGAAGAATATGACCCTGTGTACCGGTCTTTCGGCGATATTGCGAAGGATGAGGGATTTTCCCAGATAGCGAACACCTTTTACATGATCGCTGAGATAGAGAAAACTCATGGCGACCGGTTTAATCTGTTTGCGGACCTGATGGAAAAGAACCAGCTTTTTGTATCGGATATTTCAACCGGCTGGATGTGTTTAAACTGCGGTTATGTATATCAGGGAACGAAAGCGCCGGCCGTATGCCCGGTGTGCAGGCATGAACAGGGCTATTTTATCCGCCTGGAACTTGCGCCTTATGCAAAATAAACGGTAATCAAATATTCTCGGGAACCTGTTTTCCGGCGTTCACGCCGGGAAACGGAACCTGATTCTAAGAAAGGAAAAGGAGACAGCTTGGGCATTATAATCGCAGGCATAGTATGTGCTGTCGGCGGCGCGGCGTTTTTGATGCGGTCCGCCTATGAACGGAAACATTTTGTAACGGAAGAATTTACCATTCATTCAGATAAAATTACATCCGACAAAACCTTTGTATTCCTTTCGGATTTACATAGCAATGCATTTGGAAAAGGGAATGAAGATCTGATCAGGGAGATTGGGAAGATACGGCCGGATGGGATTTTGGTCGGCGGGGATATGATGGTGTGCAAAGGAAAGCGGGAGGTGGAGACAGCCCTTCAGCTGATCTGCACACTGGCCAGCCGGTATCCGGTTTACTGCGGCAACGGCAACCATGAGTGCAGGATGAACCGGGAGAGGGAAGTCTACGGAAACCAGTATGATGAATATAAGAGCAGGCTTGTGAAAGCAGGAGTTCATTATCTGGAGGATGAAACCGCTCTTGTGGGAGATGATATTGCGGTGAGCGCTGTGGATATCGGAGAGGAATTTTATAAGAAATTCTTTGTCAGGAAGATGAAAACACAGTATCTGACAAAACGCCTGGGCCGGGCGTCCAAAGACAGGTTTCAGATTCTTTTAGCCCATTCGCCGCTGTATCATAAGACTTACTGTGCGTGGGGGGCAGACCTTTCCCTGGCCGGACATTTTCACGGGGGAACCATACGGGTCCCTGTACTTGGCGGAGTTATGACGCCTCAGTACCAGTTTTTCCTGCCCTGCTGCGCAGGCTTTTTTGAAAGGGACGGCCGTTATATGATTGTAAGCCGCGGACTGGGAACCCATTCCATTAATATTAGAATTAATAATAAACCACAAGTGGTAGTGGTTAAACTTTCTAATAAATCCACATTTTGATGGGAATGATATTTACAGAAAAGGGAAACTCTGCTATACTTGCTTTATGCGAAATGACTGAAAATGACATACCAGATTAGACCGACGGTGCCGGAAGATGACACCGTCGATTTTTTCGGGAATTGAGGAAGAAATGAGTATATCTTATAAGCTGGAAAAGTTCGAGGGGCCGTTGGATCTGCTTCTTCATCTGATTGAAAAGAATAAAGTGAGCATTTACGATATTCCGATTGTGGAGATTACAGAACAGTACCTGGATTACGTGAGCCATATGGAAAAGGAAGACTTAAATCTGGTCAGCGAATTTCTGGTGATGGCCGCAACCCTGATCGATATCAAATCCCGGATGCTTCTGCCCCTCGAGGTGGATGAAGAAGGGGAAGAGGAAGATCCGAGGGCAGAACTGGTGGCGCGGCTTTTGGAATATAAGATGTACAAGATGATGGCGCTGGAACTGCAGGAGATGGAGGAAGGGGCGCAGCATATGCTGTATAAACAGCCCACCATTCCCAAAGAGGTTGCCAAATATGAGCCGCCGGTGGATTTGGACCAGCTTTTGGGGGATCTGACCCTGGCCCGGTTAAAAGCCATTTTCGAGTCAGTGATGAAGCGGCAGGAAGATAAGATCGACCCGGTGAGAAGTAAGTTCGGAAACATTAAAAAAGAGCCGGTGAGCCTGGAGCAGAAGATCAAGTCTGTGATGAGTTATGCCAGACAGCACCGGAAGTTCAGTTTCCGGCAGATGCTGGAGAGGCAGACGGACAAGCTGGAAGTGGTTGTATCATTTCTGGCGGTCCTGGAGCTGATGAAGATCGGCAAGATCCATTTGGTTCAGGAACACATTTTTGACGATATGTACATAGAGACACTGGAACCTGAGGGTGAAGAGGCAGAGCTTGATTTGGACGGCCTGGATGATTTTGAAGGATAGGATCGCGTTATGGATGAAAATGTGAAAAAAGAAGGCATTTACCGGGAAAAGGACTGGGAGGCGATTGTAGAAGCCGTTTTATTTACCATGGGCCGTTCCGTGGAGGTAAAACAGCTGGCAACAGCCATAGACCAGGATGAGAAAACAGCCAGGACGGTAGTGGAAAAACTGGCGGCCAGGTATGAGAAGCAAAAAGGCGGGATGAAGATCATCGAACTGGAAGACGCCTTTCAGATGTGTACCAGGGCTGAATTTTATGAAAATCTGATCCGTGTAGCGTCGGCCCCTAAGAAACAGGTGCTGACGGAAGTGGTGCTGGAAACCCTTTCGATCATTGCATATAAGCAGCCGGTGACCAAGATGGAGATATCCAAGATCAGGGGAGTTACCTCCGACCATGCGGTTAACCGGTTGGTGGAATATGGCTTGGTTTATGAAGTCGGAAGGCTGGATGCGCCTGGCAGACCGGCTTTATTTGCGACTACTGAGGAGTTTTTAAGGCGGTTTGGTGTGGGCTCCAAAACAGATCTGCCCACGATGAATCCGGAACAGGAAGAGGAGATCAAAGCGGAAGTCCAGGAAGAACTGCAGCTTAGGCTGGGAGAAGACATGGCCGGCAGCGGTCCGGAAAGTGAATCCCAAACAGAAGAAGGGCCGTGAGAAAGTCCGGAGCCGTAACGCATGAATAACGAAAGAGAAATTTTAGCGAAAAACTGCCTTGACTACATAGACGGTAAGTGTTACCATTTAAGGGTAACTCATACACCATATAGAGATAAAAAGATTATAGAAACACAATATATGGTATTTTGATAATTGAATTTTAGGAGGAATGGGATTGGACTGCAGTGATATTAAAGTGGTGAAAAAAGACGGCACGAGGGAGGATTTCAATGTCCAGAAGGTCGTCGTTGCGGTGAATAAGTCGGCAAACCGCGCTATGATAACATTTACTCAGGCGGAGATCAACTTCATCTGCCAGTTTGTGGAAGAGAAGGCGGCTGCCCTGAATGAGAGATATATCCCCATCGCACAGATGCACAATCTGGTGGAGGGAGCTCTGGAAAAGGTAAATCCGCAGGTGGCAAAAAGCTACCGTGATTACCGCAATTATAAGCAGGATTTTGTACAGATGCTGGATGAAGTATATAAGAAAAGCCAGTCCATCATGTATATCGGTGATAAGGAAAACAGCAATACGGACAGCGCGCTGGTATCCACCAAGAGAAGTCTGATTTTTAATGAATTGAATAAGTCATTATATCAGAAATTTTTTATGACGGTTGAGGAACTGCAGGCCTGCAGGGAGGGATATATCTACATCCACGATATGTCTGCAAGACGGGATACCATGAACTGCTGTCTGTTCGATGTGAAGAATGTGCTGACAGGCGGATTTGAGATGGGGAACTTATGGTACAATGAGCCCAAGACCCTGGACGTTGCATTTGATGTGATCGGAGATATTGTACTGAGCGCCGCCAGCCAGCAGTATGGCGGTTTTACTGTCCCTAACGTAGAGGAAATCCTGGCTCCTTATGCGGAGATTTCATATGAAAAATACATCGATAAGTACGAGCGCCTGGGTCTTAGCAAAGAAAAAGCCGAGCAGGTGGCCTGGGATGATGTGCAGAGGGATATGGAACAGGGATTCCAGGGCTGGGAGTACAAGTTTAATTCCGTGTCCTCCAGCCGCGGTGATTATCCGTTTATCACCATGACGGCGGGAACGGGTACCAGCCGGTTTGCAAAGATGGCAACCATAACCATGCTGAATGTCAGACGGAAGGGGCAGGGAAAGAAAGGCTGCAAAAAGCCGGTGCTCTTCCCGAAACTGGTATTCCTCTATGATGAAAAGCTCCACGGGCCGGGTGGCGAGCTGGAAGACGTGTTTGAGGCGGGAATTGAATGCTCGTCCAAAACCATGTATCCTGACTGGCTGTCGCTGACCGGGAAGGGGTATATCGCCAGCATGTATAAACAGTATGGCAAGATCATTTCCCCTATGGGATGCAGGGCATTTCTTTCTCCCTGGTATGAAAGAGGGGGGATGTACCCGGCGGATGATAAAGACGTACCCGTATTCGTGGGGCGTTTCAACATCGGCGCGGTCAGCCTTCATCTCCCGATGATTTTGGCAAAGGCAAGACAGGAGAGCAGAGATTTTTATGAGGTTCTGGACTATTATCTGGAGCTGATCAGAAAGATCCATATCAGGACCTATGCTTACTTAGGCGAGATGAGAGCTTCCACCAATCCGCTGGCTTACTGTGAAGGCGGCTTTTACGGCGGGCATTTGGGGCTTCATGACAAGATTAAGCCTCTCCTTAAAACGGCAACCGCTTCCTTTGGGATCACGGCATTTAACGAGCTTCAGAGGCTGTACAACGGAAAATCCCTGGCCGAAGACGGGCAGTTCGCATTGGAAACTCTGGAACATATTAATAAGAAGATCAATGAGTTTAAAGAGGCGGACGGCAACCTGTATGCGATTTATGCCACACCGGCGGAAAATCTGTGCGGTCTTCAGGTGAAACAGTTCCGCAAGAAATACGGAATCATCGAGAACGTTTCCGACCGGGAGTATGTCAGCAACGGATTCCACTGCCACGTGACAGAGGATATCACCCCGATCCAGAAACAGGATTTAGAGTACCGGTTCTGGGAACTGAGCAACGGCGGAAAGATCCAGTATGTTAAATATCCCATCGATTATAATAAGGAAGCCATTAAAACCCTGGTCCGCAGGGCCATGGATTACGGCTTCTATGAGGGAGTGAACCTCTCCCTGGCGTATTGTGACGACTGTGGCCATCAGGAACTGGATATGGATGTGTGCCCTAAGTGCGGAAGCAGGAATTTAACTAAAATCGACCGTATGAACGGATATCTTTCCTATTCCCGTGTAAAAGGCGATACAAGACTGAATGATGCCAAGATGGCAGAGATAGCAGAGAGGAAATCAATGTAATTATGCGTTACCATAATATAACAAAAGACGACATGCTCAACGGGGACGGCCTGCGGGTGGTCCTGTGGACAGCGGGATGCAATCATAACTGCAAAGAATGCCACAATCCTGTGACCTGGGATATCAGAGGGGGAATCCCCTTTGACCAGGCAGCTAAGGATGAGCTGTTTGAAGAACTGGAAAAATCATATGTGTCAGGGGTTACGCTGAGCGGAGGCGATCCGCTCCATCCTGACAACCGGGAGGATATCAGCAGCCTGATCGATGAGATATGCGAACGTTTTCCCAATAAGACCATCTGGCTTTATACCGGTTATGAATGGGAAAGTATCTGCCGGCTGCCATGTATCCGCAAAGTGGATGTGGTGGTAGACGGCGAATTTGTGGCAGCGTTAAAGGATACGAAGCTGCACTGGAAGGGAAGCTCAAACCAAAGAGTGATCGATGTACAGAGGTCCCTGTTAACAGGAGAAGTCGTTCTCCACGAAAGCTGAAAGGAAAACTGGATTATGCCTGACATTAAGATTAAATATTTTACAGACAAAATTGAGAGACTGAGATACATCGACGGGAAGTCCGACTGGATTGATCTGCGGGCGGCCGCAGAGATTGAGATGAAAGCAGGAGATTTTAAGCTGATTCCCCTTGGAGTCGCCATGGAACTGCCTAAGGGCTATGAAGCCCATATCGTTCCAAGAAGCAGTACATTTAAGAATTTCGGAGTGATTCAGACCAACCATATGGGAGTTGTGGATGAATCCTACTGCGGCGACGGCGACCAGTGGTTTTTCCCGGCTTATGCGCTCCGGGATACGGTGATCCACATAAATGACCGCATCTGCCAGTTCCGGATTATGGAACACCAGCCGGCAATTTCATTTATCGAAACGGACCGTCTGGGACATGAGGACAGAGGCGGGCACGGCAGTACCGGCAAAGAATAGTGAGCTGCCGACGGCGGCGGAATTGAGGGGATATGAGACGGTTTGTAATTTGGGCGGGGGCAGCATTACTCAGCATGTCACTGATTACAGGGTGTCAGAACAAAAGCAAAGAACGTTATGCATTCAGGGATACGGGAATTGAGCAGTTGAATTCCCAGGATTATGAAGGAGCCATCGCTTCTTTTGGCCAGGCGCTGGAACTTTCCAAAGGCATGGTGGATGAGTTTGAACTGGATGTATTAAAATACAGGGCTGAGGCAGAATATAAAGCAGAGGATTTCGAGGCGGCGGCCCACAGCTATGGAATACTGATTGAAGTGGACGGAGAGAAGCCGGAATATTTAAATTACCGCTGTCTGAGCCTGGTTTCGTCCGGCCAGGTGGAACAGGCGCTGGAGGATTTTACAAAATCCTATGCGTTAAATAAACAGGCGGCCGGTTCAGAGGAGGCCCTTTTGTCACTGGGAGAGGCTTTGGAAGAGGCGGGACGCCATGACGACGCTGTCACCTTATATAACCTTGCTGTTGCGGATGGGGCTGATAATCCGGAAGTTTATAACCGGATGGGGCTCTGCATGATGGACAATAAGGATTATGACCAGGCGATTTCCTATTTTGAGAAGGGAATCAGGGCTGGCGAAGGGGATGGCCTGGCAGAGCTGTATTTTAACCAGGCTGCAGCCTATGAATACAAGGGTGAGTTTTCAAAGGCGCTGGAATTATTTGAAAAATACAACAGTACATACGGTCCGGATGAACAGGCGGACCGGGAAATAGCATTTTTGAAAACACGATAATCAGACTGGTATTGAGAGGCGAAGATGGCAGAATTATATGATTTAAAAGAAGTGGAAGAGAGGGTGATCCTGATTGCGGCCAGCGTCAGCGATGAGGATGACACAGAGGCATCGGTGGATGAGCTGGAAGAACTGGTGAAGACAGCCGGAGCCGTAACTGTGGATAAGGTCATTCAGAACAGGGAGAGGGTTCATCCCGGCACCTATCTCGGAAAAGGCAAATTAGAAGAAGTGAGAGAGCGTATATGGGAGCTGAACGCCACCGGCGTGGTGTGTGATGATGAATTGTCACCGGCCCAGCTGCGCAATCTGGAAAATATACTGGATACGAAGGTGATGGACCGGACCATGGTGATTCTGGACATTTTTGCATCCAGGGCTACCACCAGCGAAGGGAAGATCCAGGTGGAGTTAGCCCAGTTAAAATACAGGGCGGCCAGGCTGGTAGGCCTTCGTAATTCCCTGTCCCGTCTGGGCGGTGGAATTGGCACCAGGGGGCCGGGAGAGAAAAAACTGGAGATGGACCGCCGTCTGATCCATGAGAGGATCAGCCAGCTGAAGGCGGAACTGAGGGATGTGGAGCGTCACCGGGAGGTGACCAGGCAGCAGAGGAGCAGAGCGCACACGCCGGTAGCGGCCATTGTGGGATACACCAATGCGGGAAAATCCACGCTGTTAAATTACCTGACAGGGGCGGGGATACTGGCGGAGGACAAATTATTCGCTACTCTGGATCCCACCACCAGGAATCTGGAACTGCCAAGCGGACAGCAGATGCTTTTGACCGATACGGTAGGGTTTATTCGGAAGCTGCCTCACCATCTGATCGAAGCATTTAAAAGCACGCTGGAGGAAGCCAAATACAGCGACATCATACTGCATGTGGTGGACTGTGCTAATCCGCAGATGGACATACAGATGTATGTTGTTTACGACACATTGAAGGAATTGGGAATTCATGATAAGATAATGGTTACCGTCTTTAATAAGATAGATGAGGAACCGTCGGATATCATTTTAAGAGATATGAAGGCCGATTACCAGGTTAAGATATCGGCAAAAACGGGGCAGGGAGTAGATGGCCTTTTAACGGTTCTGGATGATATTTTAAGGAACCAGAAGGTGTATCTGGAAAAGGTATATCCTTACCAGGAAGCAGGTAAGATCCAGATGATCAGAAAGTATGGGCAGCTTCTTTCAGAAGAGTACCGTGAGGACGGGATCGAAGTGAAAGCATATGTGCCTTCTGAATTATTTGGACAGCTGATATAACAAAAAGCGGTAGGTAAGAAAGGAGTTAGTGCAATGATTAACGTAATAAAACGAGATGGGGAAGAAGCCGAATTCAGTTTGGTGAAGATTACGGAGGCCATAAAAAAGGCATTTAAGGCGACGGGAAAGGACTTTAACAATGAAATTCTGGAACTGTTGTCTCTGCGGGTAACTGCTGATTTCCAGGATAAGATGCATAACGGGACTGTTTCTGTGGAACAGATTCAGGACAGCGTGGAGCACGTGCTGGAACAGACCGGATATACAGATGTGGCGAAAGCATATATCCTATACAGGAAACAGCGTGAGAAAATCCGTAATATGAAAAATACCATTCTGGATTATAAGGATGTGGTAAACAGCTATGTAAAAGTTGAGGACTGGCGTGTGAAGGAGAATTCCACAGTGACCTATTCCGTGGGCGGACTGATTTTAAGTAACTCCGGCGCTGTTACGGCAAACTACTGGCTGTCCGAGATCTATGACCAGGAAATCGCAGAAGCCCACCGCAACGCGGACATTCACATCCATGACTTGTCCATGCTGACCGGATACTGCGCCGGATGGTCATTAAAGCAGCTTTTGATGGAAGGGCTTGGCGGAATTACCGGTAAGATCACTTCCTCACCGGCAAAACACCTTTCCGTACTCTGTAACCAGATGGTCAACTTTTTAGGCATTATGCAGAATGAATGGGCTGGCGCCCAGGCATTTTCCTCCTTTGATACCTACCTGGCTCCTTTTGTTAAAGCAGATAACCTTACCTACCCGGAAGTTAAAAAGTGTATTGAATCCTTTATTTACGG
>JAGZXV010000166.1 GCA_018378255.1 Clostridiaceae bacterium
GGTAAACATTACTTGATAATAGAAGGAGAGCGTATAAAATCTAAGAACACAAGAATTCAGGGTATAAAAATTTATAAAATAAATGTCACAGATCACAAATGTAAAAGGAGAGAGTAAAATGAGAAAAGCAGTATTATCAGTACTTGCAATGGGGATAGCGGCCAGCATGGCGGCATGCGGGGGATCTGCTTCTGGCACAAAAACGGAAGCCGCGAAAGCGGAAACGGCTAAGACGGAGGCGTCACAAGCCGCCGCTCCATCATCCGATTCAGCGGAGCAGGACGGTACAGCGGAGCAGGAAAAAACTAAGGATCAGGACAAATCAGCGGTATCGGACTGGACACCCCGAACCGTAATATCACTGGTTCTTCCCGCGTCCGCAGGCGGCACAGTAGATTTGTCGGCAAGAATCTGGGCTCAATACGCAAAGGAAGTCTGCGGCTGGGACGTAGTGGTGGTAAACAGTGCCGGAGCCACAGGTTCCGTAGCTGCAAACCAGGTATTACAGTCCGACCCGGACGGCTGTACCGTACTATATGGCCATAATCTGGTCAATGTGGCAAATGTAGCCGGTGTGACCGACTATAATTATGAAGCTTTTAAGCTGGGCCCCAACTTTTCCGAAGAACCTGCTCAGCAGCTTTACACAAATACCAATACATATCCGGATTTAGAATCATTTATAGCCGATGCAAAAGCCAACCCGGGGAAATTACAGGCATGTACGGAAGTGGGAGCTTATACCTATTACGAACTGCTGGCCTTTGAGCAGGCGGCAGGAATTGATCTGGATTTTGTGGACGTGGGATCCACAACGGAAAAAATGGCAGCACTTCTCAGTGAGCAGATCGTGTTAAGCCCGTCTTCATACGGGGTAGCAAAAGATTATCTGGAATCCGGCCTTTTTACCTGCTTAGGATTTCCTGGACCGGAGTCCAGTGAAGTGCTTCCTAATATAAAAACATTTAAAGAACAGGGCATTGATGTGGAATTTGCACCCCAGGATTTCAGCTTCTATTTCCCCAAGGAGACACCAGACGAGGTGATTGCAGCGTATGAGACAGCGACACAGAAGATTCTGGAAAATGAAGACTGCCTCAAGGCATTGAATAATCTTGGACAGGTACCTAAGTATATGTCGGCAAAAGAGGCGGCGGTGAATGAGGCGAAGCTTTATAAACAGTTTAAGGAGCTGGGGGATTCTCTAAATTAAGGGATTAGAGTGGTTTTTAACTGCATAAAAAATGAGAAGAGAATATCGTTACCGGTGTTCATTCACCGATTTAAATTGCGGCAGCGCCTTCTAAGGCGCCGCCGCAATTTTTTCCCGTTCAGGCGCCTCCTCTGCCTTTGTTTTAAATTCCCTATTCACGGGAAGTACCCATATAAATACTTTTCCAGATCACCTTTAAAGAGGAGCTTATCTAACGAAATGATACCTTTTAAAAAAAATAAATACTTTATGAAACATTTTAAAATCAGCAGGCTATTTTCTGAAAAAGAAGGATGATGTATAGTTTTGATATAAAGTAGGACACAGTAAATTACTTATGAAAAGGAGAGGTATGGTATGAAAAGAAAATTGATGGCAAACGTTTTGCTGATGGCACTTTTAACAGGAAGTGTTCTTGCCGGATGCAGCGGCTCACAGCCGTCATCAGGCGGAGGGCAAAGCGCGGAGGCCGCGGGTAAGGAAGCTTCGGGTAAGGAGACCGCAGAAACAGCCGCGGCTTCGGCAGCCGGAAATGAGAACAGCAAAAAAGAGGAAGCCAATAGTAAAGAGAAGATTACATTAAGATTTTCCTGGTGGGGCAGTGATTCGCGGCATCAGGCAACTCTGGAATGCATCGACGCTTATATGAAAGAAAATCCAAACGTGATCATAAAGGCAGAGTATGGTGGATTTGACGGTTATCAAGACAAGATATCGGCCGCTCTGGCCGGGGGGACTGAACCGGATATTATCCAACTAGATCAGCCCTGGATGTCTACGTTTATGGCTCAGAATCCTGACTTTTTTGTAAATTTAAATGACTACAAAGATGTGTTGGATTTAAGCGGATTCAGTGAAGATAATTTGAAAGATTATTGTATTTATAATGACAAGCTGATTTGTCTTCCCACTGGTTTAAACAGCCTGAATTTCTTGGTAAATAAAGGCGTTTTGGAGAAGGCGGGAGTAGAATTCGGAGATACTATTGACTGGAATGATATCCTTGAACAAGGAAAAAAGGTCAATCAGGCATTCCCGGATGGGTATCTGCTGAATAATGACAGCGCCGGAGCATATTATGTGGCAAGAATTTACCTCTATCAGCTGAGTGGAGCCCAGATTATCAATGATGATTACACCCTGGGAGTGACCGTCGATCAGATAGCGGAAGCTTATGAGTACACGAAAAAACTGAATGATGAAAAGGTAATTATTCCTTTGGAGGAATCCATGCTGTTTGATGGAAGCCCGCAGGATAATCCTAAGTGGAATGAAGATAAGATGGGCGGCTGGTTTAACTGGGCTTCCACCACTACATTACAGAACTGGGGAGACAATGCGGTTGTCCTTCCGTATCCGGTTATGGACAATGCAAAAGATTCCGGCATTATTATCAGGCCGTCCCAGGTGTTTTCGGTTTCCAATAACTGTAAAAATCCGGAAGAAGCAGTCAAATTTCTTGATTTTATGTTTAATGAGGACGCAGGCATTCTGGCATTAAAAGATTCCCGTTCCATCCCGGCTTGCGAACATGCAAGAAATCTTCTTCAGGAAAAAGGCCTGGTATCTGAGCTCGCGGTAAAATCCATTGATCTTGCAAATCAGAATCCGGGTACTCCGGAAAATAATGTGCCGAATACAACAGAAGTTTTTGATACCTTCCAGGACGTTTTGGAAAAATACGTATATGGCCAGTATACAGATGTAAAAGAGGCTGCACAGGATGCCTATGACACGATGTCTAAAATGCTTGAGATGATTAAGGCAGATAATTCCTGATAACTCTGCCGTACATGAGAAAGAAAAGCTCCGTCCGTAAAAAACGGAGCTTTTTCTAAAAAAGGGAGTTCTGATATGGACAATACGAATAGAATCAGCAATAAGAAAAAACTGATATACTATATTAAAAAAAATAAGGGATTATTTTTTATTTCCCCCTGGATCATAGGTTTCTTATGGTTTCAGTTGTACCCGTTTACAAAATCACTGTATTATTCCTTCACTAACTTTTCCATGCTAAATACGCCTAAGATAACAGGCTTAACAAACTATATAAGACTTCTGATAATGGATACGGAATTCTGGCAGTCCATGAAGGTTACAGCCATTTATGCGGTGGCTGTGGTTCCTCTTAAACTTGCCTTCGCTCTGTTTATCGCAATCCTTCTCAATATGAAGATCAAACAGATTGGCCTTTTTAGGACGCTCTATTATCTGCCGTCAATTCTGGGCGGAAGTGTGGCAATTGCCGTCGTCTGGAAAATCCTGTTTATGAGAGAAGGGGCGGTCAACGGTTTACTGGCTAATTTAGGAATTGGTGCGGTTGACTGGATTGGTAATCCCGGTATTGCGCTGTTTACCGTCTGCGTTTTATCAATATGGCAGTTCGGATCTTCCATGGTGCTTTTTCTGGCGGCTCTAAAACAAGTTCCACAGTCTCTTTATGAGGCGGCCAGAATAGACGGAGCCGGCAGAGTACAGTCATTTATTAAAATTACGGTACCCATGATTACACCGATTATCTTCTTTAATCTGATTATGCAGATGATTAACGCGCTTCAGGAATTTACGTCGGCCTTTATTATAACAGGAGGCGGGCCGCTTAAAGCTACCTATGTTCTGGGAATGAAGCTCTATACGGATGCATTTAAATACTACAAAATGGGGTATGCCAGCGCACTGTCCTGGATCATGTTTCTCATAATTATCTGCCTGACCCTTCTTGTTTTCCGTTCCTCGTCCGCATGGGTATATTATGAAGATGGGGGTGAATTTTAAATGGCGAAGAAAAAAGAAGTTGAGAAAATAGCCGGCTACGTGATCCTTATTCTGATTGCAGTTGTTATGCTTTATCCTTTAATCTGGTTGTTTTTTGCTTCCTTCAAAAATAATGATGAGGTATTTAAATCAAAGCTTCTTGCGGAGGCCTGGACCTTGGATGGATATCGGAACGGCTGGAAAGGTTCGGGACAGTATACCTACACTACATTTTTCATCAATACATTTAAAATGGTAATACCAATGGTGGTATTGACCGTACTGTCCTCCTCTCTGGTGGCTTTTGGATTTGCGAGGTTTAAATTTACCGGTAAAAAATTTTTCTTCGGAATTATGATCGCATGTATGATGCTGCCTCATGCGGTAATGTTGATACCCAGATATATTATGTATAAAAATATGGGGTGGCTGGATTCCTACCTTCCGTTTATAATCCCTTGTTTGTTTGCATGTAATTCCTTTTTTATATTTATGTTTATCCAGTTTTTCAGGGGAATTCCCAGAGAATTGGATGAATCCGCTTATATAGACGGCTGCAGTTCTCTTGGTGTATATATTAAAATTATTATGCCCTTGGCAAAGCCCACAATTTTCTCGGCGATGATCTTTCAGTTTATGTGGGCATGGAATGATTTTTTAAACCCGCTGCTTTATATTAACAGCGTTAATAAATATCTGCTGTCACTTGCGCTCAGAATGTCAATGGACGTAAATATGGCGGTAAGCTGGAACAATATTTTGGCTATGGCAATTGTAAGTATACTTCCATTAGTAATACTCTTTTTTACGGCACAGAAATACTTTGTCGAGGGAGTAGCAGCTACGGGACTGAAAGGATAAGGAGAGAAAAATTATGTTGAATTTTGAATATTATGTACCCAACCGAATTATTTTCGGGAAAGACACCCATACATCTGTGGGGAAACTGATCAAAGGGTATGGATTTAAAAAAGTATTGCTTCACTATGGCGGTAAGAGCGCGGAAGAATCCGGATTGATAGGCGTGGTAAAAGAGTGTTTGGAGAAAGAAGGAATTGAAATAATTACATTAAAAGGCGTCAGAGCTAATCCGGAACTTTCCCTGGCGAGAGAGGGGATCCGGTTATGCATTGAAAATCAGGTGGATTTTATACTGGCAGTGGGTGGTGGAAGCGTGATTGATTCGGCAAAATGTATTGCTGACGGCGCTGCCAATCCGGGAGTTGACGTGTGGAAATATTTTACGTTTGAACTTCCGGTTCCGAAAAAAGCTTTGCCATTCGGCGTGATCCTGACTCTCGCGGCTTCCGGAAGTGAAATGAGCGGGGCGTGTGTCATTACAAACGAAAAGGATGCCTTAAAGAGAGGGCTTACCAGCGAAACACACCGCTCCCTGTTTTCTATCTGCAACCCGGAGCTGACCTATTCTGTTAATAAATTCCAGACAGCCTGCGGGACTGTGGATATCATCATGCATACATTGGAGAGGTATTTTGGCCCGTCTCAAGCAACTCCGCTGACGGATCGGATTGCGGAAGGGCTGGTAAAGACAGTGATCGAGGCGGGAGAGACCGTATATACCAATCCCTATGATTATGATGCAAGAGCTGCTTTAATGTGGGCGGGCAGTCTTTCCCATAATGACCTGACCAGTTGTGGACGTACTTATATGATGCAGGTTCATCACCTGGAACATGAAATCTCGGGTCTTTATCCGGATATCGCTCATGGAGCAGGGCTGTCGGCCCTTTGGGCATCTTGGGCCAGATTTGTGTGTGAGAGCCGCGTAGAAAGGTTTGCCCAATATGCGGTCCGCATGTGGAATGTGGAAATGGATTTTGAAGATCCTAAGAAAACGGCTTATAAAGGGATCAGGAAGACAGAGGAGTATTTCAAATCACTGAATATGCCGGTGTCCTTAAGAGAACTGGGTATCAAGGAAGAGGAACTGGAGCTGCTGGCGGAAAAATGTTCTTTTAAACGGACAAGAACCATCAAAGGAATCGTAGAGATCGGAAAAGATGAAATGCTGGCGATTTACAGACTTGCTATGAAGGGAATGGAATAATAAATTAAGAAATGATATAATGGTAAAAATGTTTAATAAAATACTACAGTAAATAGAACAGATGAATTGTAACAGGTGAACATATGTATAATCTGATCGTTGTTGATGATGAAAAAAAGCTGTTATCAGGTTTATGCGACTATTATCCGTGGAATGATCTTGGATATCAGATTGTTGCAAGACTGACGGACGGGCAGAAAGCGCTTCAATATATCAGGAATTATCCTGTGGATGTGGTCCTGACGGATATTTCTATGCCAAATTTAAATGGAATCGGGCTGGCGGAAATTATTAAAAGGGAATATCCCCAGATCCGGGTAATCCTGCTTTCCGGCTACGCGGATTTTAAGTACGCGCAGCAGGCAATTCGGTTTAATATTAAGGGCTATCTTTTAAAACCGGTGAAACTGGATGAATTAAAACAGGTATTTACTACAGTAAAAGAAGAGCTGGATAAAACTGTAAAGTCTGAAGACGGTGAAGAGCCCGACAGTTACTATCAGTCAATCATCGGACGCGTGCAGAAGTATGTGAGAGCGAATCTTTCCGATGCCAATTTAAAGACAGCAGCGGAACAGGTCAATCTGAGCCCCAGCTATCTTTCTGTACTTTTTTCGCAGAATATGGGGATATCCTTTACCGATTATTTGCTGCAGATGAGAATGGAGTCTGCAAAGCAGCTTTTGGACAGCCCGGATTATAAGATTTACGACATTGCTTCAATTGTGGGGTACAAAAGCCCTAAAAATTTTTCCAGAGCATTCAGCCTGTATTACGGCTATTCACCAAGGGAATACAGAAAAAACAGTTGAAGGGAATGAAATGAGAAGAAGGTTTATTATACAAAATTTGATCACATATATCAGTTTATTTACACTGCCGGTAATAGTGCTTGGAATTATCATTATGATCGGCAGTTATAAAATTGACAGCAGAAATATTGAAGAACAGATGACTGGCTCTCTTACATTATGTGAAGATACGTTTCGGGATATGGAGAATCAGGCGGATGCGCTGAACCGGTATCTGGTTGAAAGCGGTCAGATGGCTTTTTTTTACCAGATCTTTATTAAGGAAAAGGTAGATTATGCCTCTCATCTGGCAATTAAACATATAGGCTCTTATCTGATATCCGAAACTGCTACAAATCCTGATATCGCCTCCGTATACTTTTACATTGACAACCAGCTTGAGAGAGTGATCACCTCGGAAAACACAATAATCCAGCTAAAGTCTATGGGAGACCGGGAGTGGGTGAAGGAATTTGGGAACATGAAAGCCGGTGAGAAAAAGATGGTTTTAAGAAATATTGTAAAAGACCGGTATTCTCCCCAAACAGAGGTGCTGAGTCTGTTTCTGAAATTTTCCTCATGGAATGGCGGAATTGTGATAAATTACAGGAAACAGGCCATAGAGGAACGGCTGTCGCAGTATTTATTTTATGAAGACCAGCATATCGTTGTCCAGAACAGCCGGGGAGAAGTGGTCTTGTCTGGTGGAACTGGCGCTATACCTCCGGCGTCGTCAGATTATCCGAAATATTTTGTAAAAAAACAGAATTATGAGCCGTTTCAGATGGAATTCACAACATTTTGCAAGCGGAATCTAAGATTTGGTTTTTTATCAAATGTGTGGACTGTGACCATGCTGGTATTAGTGACGGTATTGAGTTCCGTAATTTTAGCATATTACCGTTCTATCTATTCCTATAAACAGCTGCACAGTATTTTCGATATATTTGATAAGGCTGAAAAAAATGAGGCGCTGCCGGAGATAAGAAGAAGCAGGAATGATTTGTATTCTACGGTGTTGAATAACCTGATTTATGTATTTATTGAGAATAGAACTCATGTTGAAAAACTGCGGGAAAGCGAATACAGACAGATTTTGGCAGAAGAGGCGGCTCTTCAATATCAGATCAGCCCTCATTTTTTATTTAATACTATTCAGGCCATTAATTATGAAATTCTTGAGATGAACCATAGCAGGTATACAAATACTAATCTGATGCTGGAAAATCTGTCGGATATATTGAGATACTCGCTGGGAAAACCGTGGGAAAGGGTTCAGTTGAAGAGCGAAATCGAGGTATGTGAGAAATATATTGATATACAGTGCATGAGATATAATAAAAAGATTCAGGTAAAGTGGCTGATCGATGAAGAAATAAAAGATGTTATGGTGCCCAAGATGATTCTTCAGCCGATCCTGGAAAATTCCATATCCCATGGACTGCGTTTTAAGGATGAAAAGTGCTGGATCTATGTAAAAGGAAACAGAGAAGGAAAGAAAATACAGTTTAGCATTATGGATAACGGAAGTGGAATAGATGAGGATAGACTGGAGGAAATCCGTTTAGAATTGTCCGGAAAACAAATGAATTATAAAGACAGCCACATTGGCCTTTATAATGTAAATCAAAGGCTAAAGCTGGAATACCAGAATTTTGAGGGAATCCGCATCAGTTCGAAACAAGGGCTGGGAACGGTAGTCTCCTTTTGTATTTGAGCGGGGGGATGCATCCCATAAGGGATGCATCTCTTTTTGCCAACTGTTGATATTTCGTACTTTCTGATTACCAATCCTTAACCGCCCCGTCAAACGCCCTCTTCGCCGCATTACTCCCCCGCTCATTAGCAGGATACAGAATTTCGGCATCTTCCGCCAGTTCAATTCCAATTCCCGGTGCATCGGGGATCATCATGCAGCCGTCTTTATAGGTAAACGGCTGTTTCACCATCTTGTCTTCCTTGCCGTTTAAGCAGAAGTCAGGCAATTCCTGGATGCCCAGGTTTGGAATGCTGGCACAGATCTGCAGGCATGCGGCGGTCGAAACCGGTCCCAGCGGGTTGTGGGGGATTACCAGGACGTCATGGGCCTCTGCAACCGCACAGATTTTCTTGCTGACGGAAATTCCGCCTACCGCGCATACGTCGGGACGGATAAACTGGGCAGCCCGGCGGCAGAGCAGCATTTCAAATTCTTTCAAGTTGATGTAGCGTTCACCTGTGGCGATGGGAACGGAGATTTTGGATGCGACTTCCGCCATGGAATCGATATTGTCCGGCCCGATCGGATCTTCCAGAACCATGGGACGATACGGCTCCACAGCTTTGCCAAATGCCACGGCTTCCGGCACAGTCATTCCTCTGTGGGCTTCCAGAATGAAATCGAAGTCATATCCAACCGCTTCCCGGCAAATCCGCACTTTTTCCAATTCATCATTTATGCGGCTGCTGAAAAATTCGTCCCGGCCTTCATTTTTCGTTTGAATGGGGCCGTTGACAAATATTTTGGCAGCGGTGAATCCCTGTTTTTTCAGGTTAACATATCCTTGGGCCAGTTCTTCAAGAGATTCGGATTTGGACATTACGGATGCATAAACCCGGACTTTGTCCCTGGTTTTTCCGCCCAGGAGTTCGTAAACGGGAACTCCTAATTTTTTGCCCTTGATATCCCATAACGCGATATCAATCGCCGATATAGCGCTCATGATAACGGATCCCCGGAAATATACGGAACGCAGGAAATTTTGATTTATATCCTCGATTTTAAACGGATCTTTTCCTATTAAATAGCTGCTGAATTTTTCAATGGCTGCCGCTGTGGCATTTAAATATCCCCAGTTTCCGGCTTCGCCAAGACCTACAATTCCCTCATCTGTATACACATGTACAAACAGATAATGTTTTGCATAAATTAATTTGATATCAGTGATTTTCATTGTTTCCTCCAAATGTGTTTACAAGCGGGCTTGACGCTCTTTTCTTCACCAATTTTCCCGCCGTCCTGAACTGTTACTATAAATAAATGTTTCGTGCAGCTTTAACGCCTCTTTCCACTCCCCGTTTCTGTTAATCGTAAATCCATGCATGGAGTTTCTGAACCGGCGGGCGGTGACGTTAACTCCGGATGCTGCCAATTTGGCGGCAAAGGCCTCCCCTTCATCCCTGAGGGAATCTTCCCCGGCTGTTATGACCAGACAGTTGGGAAACGTGCCCAAAACTTCTTCAGATGCCAGAATCGGCGATGCCAGCGGGGAAACTGCCTCTTCCGGCTTCATATAAAAGTCCAGGTATAATTTTTCCATCCCGGCCCGGGCCATTTTTCTCTCGTCGCCGTACTGGTCCGGTGCCAGTTTGCAGAATGGATTGATCATTTGATTCGCAGGTATATAATCTAGAATCATGGCAGCTGGTTTAAATGCGCGGCTTTCCGCATTTTTAATGCAGGCGGCTGCGATCAGATTGCTGCCTGCGCTGTGGCCGGCCAAGACGATTCTGCTGGTGTCCACATTTAAACGGTCCGCCTGCGCAAAAGCGTATGCAATGATATCATAACATTCATTCACTGCTGCGGGGAAGGGATATTCGGGGGCTAAAACGTAATCAACATCCCATACCAGTGATCCGGTACGGTCCGCCATATGGCTGCAGTAGACCTGATCCCTGTCTGCCCGCCCTTTGATGAAGCCGCCGCCGTGAAAATTGATGAGCATCGGCATTTTTTTACGGGGCTGATTTTCCGGTTTAAATTCGAATACATGAACTTCTTTGTTAGAAGCGGTTATGTATTTCTCCTCCTGCTTTACGGGCAGCGCGTCCAGTTCTTCCTGCGAAATTACCTGAAAAGCGCCGTGTTTTCTGGCTGCCTGGGCCATTTCGATTAATTCTTCCCTTGTCATAAGTTCCTCCAGTCTCATTTGGTTAAAATGCGGGGAATACCGTCATAACATAAAAGACATAAACTGCCGTCAGTATAATCGTGATCAGCCATCCGCCTTTTATCAGATCTTTTAAATCGTATCCGCCTTCTGCCATAGCCATAGGAATGGCAGGTGTTGCCATTGGGGTAAGAAATGCGGTAAGGCATCCCACGCTCACGAGAATCATAGGCCCGATTGGATTTGCGCCCAGCGCCTTGCATGCCAGAATACAAATCGGTGTAAATACCTGGATAACAGCTCTATTTAACATGAACTGAGTGACAATAAATGGAACGATAAAGAATAATGCGCCGATCACATAGCCATTTCTGGTTCCGCCTACAATTATGCTAAGCCACTGGCCGATCACGTCGCCTGCACCGGTTTCGCTGAGTGCGCTGCCTAATCCCAAAGCTCCTACAAATAATAATATCATATCTAAAGGAAGAGCGCCCATAGCTTCTTTAGAAGAAAGTACGCCGCAAAGAACCATCAGAATACCGCCTATACATGCGATTGTCCAACTGGCAACTCCTAAATCAGCGGAGAAAAACAATGCGATAATTGTGGCAAAGAAGATGATAATTCCGGCTGTATCTGAAAACTTAGATAATTCTGTCTTTTTGCCGCCATTCACTTTTTTGCCTGAACTGATAATAGGAAGAGTAGGTGTTTTAGGCATGAACTTAGGAGCCATAAAGATCGCCCAGGCGGGGATCAGAATGAGCATAGGCCATTTGGCGAAGAAAAAGTCGGTTGGTTTGATTACATACCGGCTCATTTCATACGTTGCTAAAAATGCATTGTTCTGGCTGGCCTGTGTGATGGCCGCGTCCGTTGGAAATGTCATACAGCATCCGATTGCCACAACAGCAAGCGGAAACATCACCTGGGACGGGCTCACGTCGCTTTCATCACAAAGCGCAGAAACCAGCGGAGCCACGATGGCGAATACCACCATAGGGCTGGAAATAAAGTTTGTTAAAATAACAGTTATGATAATGTATCCAAAATAAGCTTTTAAAAATGACCCCCTGGTGATTTTCATTATGAAATCACATAAATTATGTACGAATGAAGTGTTGCGAAGCCCGGCAGCTACCATAAACATGCCGGCCATCAGAATGGTATTAGCATTGGAAAAGCCGCTGAGTGCGGTTGCAGGCTGAAGGCAACCTGTTAAAACCAGCAAAATCATAGATGTCATTGCAGTGACCCACATAGGAACCTTATTTACAATATAAGCGATCAGTGTTAATGCAAAAATGATAATGCATATGGTAAGTTGTAAATTCATTGTATCCTCCTCGTATATGTTCGCATTATTTGGCCGGCCGTGCGAATTAATAAGGTAAGAATACTGGATTTTATATGAGTTGTCGTTGGTAATTTTAACAGTTTCTGCCTGGTTTTTTTAAGATATTTATCAATTTAGTATATATTTTTGAAAAAATTAAGCTCGTAAATCCAAATAAAATGAACGCATATCGCAGCGATAAGATGTCAAAATACCTAAAACACATGGAATATATGATGAATCACCATGCGCTGTCATTAAAAGATTACCTGAATATTTTACACGTGGAGAATCTTTTGATATGTTATACTGAACAAAAGGTTATAATTCCGTTATAAAAGGGGGATTTTATGAATGCTGATTATGAACTTAGCTGGCCGGCTGAGGAACTTGAATTGATTGTTTATGCCCATGAACTGGCGCGCTACAGTTTTCACTGGCATGAGGCGGAATATGAGATTGATATCATATTAAGGGGAAAGGCGGAATTCTGCTGTGAGGGGAATCTTTATACACTGGAGGCAGACGATGTCATTGTGATCAATTGCGGGGACGGACATGGTTCGTTTACGCTGGAGCCAAATACCATTTCCATGGTTCTGCGCTTTTCCGCCGCTTCACTGCAAAAACATGTAACTCCAGGAAATCGTTACCAATTTCATTGTATTTCCAATGCGGAAACAAGATATCAGCCAGGTTTTTGCAGAATACGGTATTTTATAGCCCAGATCCTGGAAGCTTCCATGCATAAACATGCATATTCCCGGCTGACGGCAAAGGCATCTATGGAGATGATTTTATCAACTCTCTACTGCTTCTTTTCCCCTGCGGAAGTGCCGATCATTCAGCCGAAAGACAAATTCCGTCAAAAGAGTATAAAGAATATTATAAGGTACATAGACAAGCATTATTCGCAGAAGATTACGCTGGAAGATCTGGCTCATATTTCGAAATACAACAAGACTTATGTTTCCACGTTTTTCAAACTGAATGTGGGCATGAATTTTTATGAGTATCTGACGAGGGTCCGCTTCATGAAGGCTCTGGGAGATTTGGACGATACCAATAAAAACCTGACCGAAATCGCTATCGATAACGGCTTCCCGGATTTGAAGTCTTTTAACTACCGGTTCCGGGACGTATTCCACATGTTCCCTTCTGAATACCGCCTGCTGGCAGCCGATGTGCCGCTGAGGGTGG
>JAGZXV010000167.1 GCA_018378255.1 Clostridiaceae bacterium
CCCATCCACCAGAAATGTTCTGTCAGATAGGGGGTGAAGATCCTGTTTTCCAGATTATGATCGATCAGCTTTGAGATGGCAGGGCTGATCGAAGCAAATGGATCTCTCAGCAGAAATTCGGTCACAGCCAGTACAGCGCCAGTTTCCGCGCTGAACAAGTCAATGACCGGACGGGTGATGTCGGGAAGCGGGTACTGGGGAGTATCCCGGATGTAGGAATTATGCGCGGGAAGCTGCCAGCCGCTTTCCTCACAGATGGCAAAAACCCCATTTATGATATCGTCCATGAAACGGCCTTTGTTTTCTGCACATTCGGCCAAAACAAGAGAATTTAGGACCATGCGGCGGTCAAAAAGCCTGGTTTCATAATTTACACGGTTTCCATTTCTTGTAAACTCCATAAAGTCCGATGCGCTGAGGGGCGGGTAGTTGTAGTTTAAATATAATTCCCCATCCTTTATAAGCCGCTGTGTTAAAGAACTGTCCAAACCATTCCAAAATTTCCGGTCCTGTATGGGAGCGGAAGGGCAAAAGAGGGACAGGGGAGAGGTCAGTTTTTCTGCAATTTCTGTAAACATGGTTCTATGCTCCTTTTGTACGGAATAAAAATCCCGCTGTTCTGTATGCTTTAATTTAATAACAGATCAGCGGGATTTACAATGAAATATTTACAGGTATAGATGCATTTTTTCACTGAATTTTGTGGATGTTCCAAATCCATAAAATTCAGGCGCGGTTTTATCCATTAAAATGTCACCGGGCCGGTCATATGGGCCTGGACATATTCACGGGGAGAAATTCCCTCCACTTTTTTAAATACTTTGCTGAAATAAAAAGCGCTTTCAAATCCCAGCATATCCGCGACTTCATAGATCTTCATATTTTCCTCCAGAAGCAGGGCCTTTGCCTTTGCGATCTTTTTCTGGGTGATGTATTCGGAAAATCCGATATTACAGGATTTCTTAAAAAGGGCGCTCAGATAGTTGGGGCTCAGTCCGAAAACGGCGGCCACTTCATTCAGGGTGAGGCGCTCCTCCACATGGTTGTTGATATATTTTTGGACATTGGTGATCACATGGTCTTTATAGGTTTTGCGTTTGCTTTGAAGAACCTGGTTGAGCCCGCTCCGGAATGTTTCAAGCCATTCGTTGACCTGATCCACACTTTTCAGCTTGTAGATGGAACGGTAACCGTCTGTGTGGCCGGAGAAAATCTGGTTCATGGTTTCTTCCCCGTCCGGCAGCAGGGAAATTGCCAGATACAGAATGTTGCAGGCTCCGTCCATGGCCTGAAGATAGCGGAGCGGATGGGAAGCAAACAGTTCTGTGATCTGTGCAACGGCGGTGTTTAACACGTCGGTATCGAATTCCTCAAAGGCCTTTGTAAGGGAATCCTTAAACAGCGCCAGGTTGAAAGAATTTTTCAGCACGTCTTCTGTGATGCTGGAAAATGTCATAATGGGACTGTCCGCAGTTACCATGTTGAAGGCCCGCCGGGATTCCTGATAGGATTCGCTGATTTTAAGCGGATCTTCTGCGATACTTCCGATACCGGCAGTCAGCCGGACGGAAAAATAGTTGTATACCATATGACTGGTATTGTAAAGAGCTTCTTTCAGGGCGCTGAGGCTTAAATCTTTTTTTGAAGCGGAGTAGAAAATCACGGCAAAATGCCGCTTGTCCAATGAAATAATATAGCAGGACAGGTATTTGGATAATATCTCCCGCGTCATCTGAAGGCTGCTGGAGTAGAGGTTTACCTGTTGGGCCGGTTCCATTGAATCCGCTTTGCCGCTGTAGATTTCCCCATGGCATGCGATATAATACAGATCCGTAAAATCCAGTTTCAGGTCTTTGGCCTGTATTTCAAACTGTTCCCTGCTGTCAAACAGGTTGTATAAAAGCCGCATGAGGAATTTGTCGTTGTAGTTCTGTAAAAGAGGCCGTCCGCCTTCTTTTTTGTAGGCTTCACTGACCTTCAGATCCTCCAGACGTTCTAGCGCCCGCTTTACGGAATCGGTCAGGGATTGGGCGTCCAGTTCCAGTTTTATCAGATAATCCACAGCCTGATAGGAAAGCGCCCGCTTGACCAGCTGAAATTCTTCATAACTTGTCAGGAAGATGAATAAGGGGATGGGCCCATAAGTTTCCCGGCATGTTTTAGCCAGATCCAGACCGTTCATGATCGGCATTTTGATATCGGTGATCACAAGTTCAGGAGAATACTCTTTGATCATCTTTAGCGCAGCTTCTCCGTTCATCGCCGTACCGCAGACTTCAATTCCGTGTTCCGCCCAGTTTATCATAGATTTGATGCCGATCTGAACCAATGGTTCGTCATCCACTATTAAAAGTTTAATCATTGTAATCCTCCTTTTCCCCGTTTTGCTGCAGGTATGGAATAGGGGAGTATGATAGATACGGTTGTGTACTCGCCAAGCCTGCTTTCGATATGAATTCCGTAGTCAGGTCCGAAATCATATTGAATCCGTTTGTTCACGTTGCCAATCCCAACCTGTTTAAAAAAGTCCGCGCTGGGACTGGATTCTCCTGACAGAACCTGAGAAATCGTTTCCTGCGTCATGCCGACCCCATTGTCCGTAACCGATATCCTGAGGGCCAAATCGGAGTTGGGACCGTCGGTTTTTTCTGCTTTTATTATGATTTTTCCCGCGCAGCCCTTTGGTTCGATGCCGTGGAACAGGGCATTTTCCACCATAGGCTGAAGGCTGAACCGGTGAAGACGGCATTGATACAGGTCATCCGATTCAATCTGGTATTCGATGGAAATGCTTCCGCCGTAACGGTACTGCTGGATTAGAAAATAATCCTTAACCAGATCCAGTTCCTCCTTTAACGGAATCAGAGAGGCGGTTCCCTTTGAAATGTTCTTCATCAGCCGGGCTAAAGAGGTGGTCATCTCCGCTATGCCGGGCGCATTCTGGATGGTGGCCATCCATTTGATTGAATTCAGCGTATTATACAGAAAATGCGGATTAATCTGGCTTTGGAGAATCTGGTACTCCAGGTCCTTTTTCTGCTTCTCATCATCCACTCTTTTATCCATCAGGGAAACCACATTTTCAGACATGTGGTTGATTCCGCGGCCGATTACGCCCAGTTCGTCCTCCCATTCTATTGAAGGATCGCGGGTGAAGTCCCCGTGAGAGATTCTGTCAATCGTACCCCTGAGCTTTTTCACCGGCTGGCTGATCGCCTTATTCAGCAGATAAATGAGCAGAAATGCCATGAAAAATATGGTCACTGCAATTGCTGCTATGATCAGCAGATATACATGTTTCTGCATGTTGTAATCCTGTTGGGACAGCACCAGTGAGATGGTCCATCCGTTTTCACTCAGAGGGCATGTGACCATGCGCCGTTTGCTGCCGTCGGGCAGCCGTACCAGGCTGGCCTGGCTGTTTATGGCATTCTGGCTGATATCTCCAAGTGATTCACAGAGCAGAGGCTCTTCGTTGAAAACTCCGTTTTCATATTGATAGGAATGGCCGCCGATGGTGATATAGAGGCGGCTGTCGTCTTCCAGTGGAAAAGAATTTAAATAGGAACTGATCAGTTGGTCCGATATGGCAAAATAAGTCCATCCCACTACTTCAGAATTATATTGATTGTAAACAGGCCGTATAATCGGAAGTATCCTTTTATTTTCCGAAGTTAAAAAAGGATCTTTGACAAGCCCGGGCCATAAATACCCCTTTGCATTGTAGATATCTTCAAAAAAACTTGTATAATGGATAATATCGGCGGCATCCGGTGTCAGGGAAGTGGCCGTATCTGAAATCTGAAGATAATTCCGGCAGTTGAGGGGGCTTATGATCACTCTTGTTATGTAATTTTGGGAATTGGTGTTGCGGTATTCCTCTTTCAGCCGTTCATAGGTGTTGAGAGCCATTATTCTTAAATAGGAATTTTCAGAAGAAATGGAAGGCATTTTAGTCTGGTCTTTAAATGCATCCAGATAGCGGCTGATATCTGAATTGGAAGTACACCATTCATTGAAGTTAATAATGCTGTCCATATTAGCGGAAACATTGTGGGAAACCACCTGCAGATTGTATTCCGCCGACTGGATCTGGTTTCGTGTCAGGAAAGTCTGAAAGATACAGTAACAGATGGTGACGGTAATGGCGGCAATGATAACTGTAAAAGCGCCTGTACAGGCGATGATCTTTCCGCGGATTGTCTTTGGCATAATGCGTTTTATCATAAAATTACCCCGCTTTCATCAATACTATAGTAAATTGCATAATATTTGTCAAACAGTTTTCAAAAATATGTGCAAGAGGCTGAATACAATCAGAAGAAAGTGCTGGTTATGATAAAAAAGTGTATGTTTTTGTGGGATTATCCAAAACAGAGATGGGGATTTAGTTAAATAATGAATCTTTTACGAAAGAAATTCCATTCAATGATTATTGTAAAAAATATATAATTATGACATAAACAAAAGCAACAATGAAAAGCCGAAAACGGCAGAAGGAGAGGAATCAGGGATGAAAAAGAAATCTTTATTGAGTTTAATACTGGCGGCATCAATGGCGGGAAGCCTGGCAGCATGCGGAGGAGGAACACAGGCTCCGGCATCAGGCGATACCTCGGCTGCCGCATCGGGCAAAGCAGCGGATACGACGGCGGCGGATACAAAAGCGGCAGAGGAAAAGACAGAAGCCGCAGCAGGACAGACTGTGCTCAAGTGGTCCATTTGGGATAAGGATCTGACACCATATTATAATCCTTTAATAGAGGCATATGAAGCGGCAAATCCTGATATTAAAATCGAGCTGATCGATCTGGGAAGTTCCGATTATCAGACAGTTCTTGGTACACAGCTTACCGGAAACGGTTCCGATTTCGATGTGGTTACCGTTAAGGATGTGCCCGGATATACCACATTGGTGAACAAAGGGGTGTTGGAGCCGCTGGATTCTTACATAGAAAAAGACGGAGTTGACTTAGGAGCATTTAAAGGACTTACGGACCAGATTAAAGTCAACGACCAGCTCTATGAGCTTCCATTCAGAAGTGATTTCTGGGTTCTTTACTATAATAAGGATGTATTTGACAATGCAGGTGTTGCTTATCCTACCAATGACATGACATTTGAACAGTATGACGAGCTGGCAAGGAAGATTACCAACACAGAACCGGGTTCAGAAGTATTCGGCGCTCATTACCATACATGGAGAAGCGCGGTACAGCTTTTCGGCATCCTGGACGGTAAACATACGATTGTCGACGGGGAATACGACTTCCTGAAACCTTATTATGAGATGATCTTAAAAGAGCAGGAAGACGGCGTATGCCAGGACTATGCGACCTTAAAAACATCCAATCTTCATTACTCAGGTGCATTCTCCCAGGGCAACATCGGCATGATGAACATGGGAACCTGGTTTATTTCAACTCTGATTGAAAAGATCAACAACGGTGAATATGCAGACTGCGCTAACTGGGGAATCGCAAAATATCCTCATGCAGAGGGTGTGGAGCCTGGTTCAACCCTGGCTACAATTACGGCTTTATCCATTCCTACCAGCGCGCCTCATAAAGACGAAGCATGGGATTTCATTAAATTCGTATGCAGCGAAGAAGGCGCTGAGATCCTGGCTAAGACAGGTACAATCCCGGCACTTATGACAGATGATATCGCAACCATGATTTCCGGAATTGCCGGATTCCCAACAGATGACAGCAATAAAGAAGCTCTTCAGACCGCAAACCTCTATCTGGAAATGCCGGTTAATCCAAAGAGCTCTGAGATGGAAACAATCCTCAATGAGGCTCATGACAATATCATGACCGGAAACATGACCATTGATGAAGGCATTGCCAGCATGAATGAAAAAATCAAGGCAGTTTTAGGACAGTAAAACAACACAATCGTATAAGACAGTTTTAAGGAAACAGAGGCAGACGGTATTACAAACGTCTGCCTCATTTAAAGAAAATATGAAAAAGGAGGATGGCCGGATAACCGGTTTAAAGTGTGATGGCGAAGGTGAGAAAGACAGACCCGGCAGAGGTTTTAAAAAAACTGGCTGTTCTAAATCCTCAGCTTGAGGAATTAAAGCAGCAGGTACAAAGAGAAAGTGATCCCAAACGTCGGGAGAAACTGGCTAAAAAAGTTGAAAAAACAGAGGATAAGATCAGGCAGGCGAAAACGGGAGAACGGTTCAGCAGGCAGACGAAACGCGATTTGGTGGCCTATTCATTTATCGCACCTAATTTTATCGGATTTGCAGTATTTACCCTTGGACCCGTTATTTTCGCATTTGTGTTGGCATTTTTAAAATGGGACGGCAATAACCCTATGGAATTTGCCGGATTGAACAACTTTATGCAGATGTTCGGAAACCAGCGCTTTATGGCTTCGCTGAGGAATACGGTCGTTTACTGTATTGCTACGGTGCCCTTAACCCTGGCAGCAGCCCTGGGACTGGCTGTCATTTTGAATCAGAAAATTAAAGGAAAGAACTTTTTCAGAACGGTCAGCTTCTTTCCTTATGTAGCATCATTGGTTGCGGTGGCAGCGGTTTGGAATATGCTCTTTTCTCCGGCCAAAAGCGGACCGGTCAACATGATCTTATATCATCTGGGTGTTGCGGCTAAAAGCCTTCCTAAGTGGTCGGCGGATAAAAACTGGGTTATGTTTACGGTTATCCTGTTTTCCGTTTGGAAAAACATGGGATATTATATGGTAATCTACCTGGCCGGACTTCAGGGAATCAATGCCGAATTATATGAGGCGGGAAGTCTGGACGGAGCCAACGTATGGCAGAAGTTCCGCTATATCACATGGCCCCAGCTTCAGCCCACAACATTTTTCGTAACAATTATTCTTACCATCAACTGCTTTAAAGTATATGACATCGTTTACATGCTGGCGGGCGGAAACACCGGAGTGCTGAATGAATCGGCTATCGTGTTAGTTTACCACATCTACGAAGAAGCTTTCAGAAACTGGAATTTAGGCTATGCCAGCGCAGTTGCCATGATATTATTCCTCATCGTTCTGGCCATCACACTGGTGCAGTTCCGCGGTGAGAAGAAATATGCAAATTAAGGAGGAAGCCTGAGATGAAGATTAGTAACAGAAAGACGAGAGTATTTAAAGGCATTCTCTATGTTGTGCTGGTGTTACTGGCAGCCATTATGCTGGTACCGTTCGCATGGATGCTTTCCGCATCATTTAAACTGGATAAGGACGTATTCATATTCCCGATCCAGTGGATTCCCGCCAACCCGAGGTGGCAGAACTATGTGGATATCTGGAATAAGATACCTCTGGCTAAATTCGTGCTCAATACGGTGAAGCTGACATTGATCGTTACATTTTTACAGCTCTTAACCAGCAGCTTTGCCGCATATGCGTTCGGAAAACTGGAGTTTAAAGGAAAGAACATCCTGTTTCTGGCTTACATAGCCACCATAGCAGTTCCGTGGCAGGTTTATATGGTTCCGCAGTTTATGATGATGCGTTCCATGGGACTTGCGGATACCCATTTAGCCATCATTTTCCTGCAGGCATTCTCAGCCTTCGGCGTTTTCATGATGAAGCAGTTCTATCAGGGAATCCCGACCGAACTCTGTGAAGCGGCCAGAATCGACGGAATGAACGAATATAGAATATGGTATAAAATCATGCTTCCGCTGTCCAAACCGGCCTTGTCCACATTGACAATTTTCACCTTTGTTAATACATGGAACGACTTCCTTGGACCACTCATCTATCTGACAACCGAATCCAAGAAAACACTTCAGTTGGGACTGCGCATGTTCATCAGCCAGTTCGGTTCCGAATACGGCCTGATTATGGCAGCTTCCGTACTGAGCCTGATTCCAGTGCTTTTGGTATTCCTGTCACTTCAGAAATACTTTGTAGAAGGTGTTGCGGCTACCGGCGTGAAAGGATAAAAATGAAGGGGGTCCGGGAATGCGGATCCCCTTTCGTATGTACAGCCGGCCTGATAGCTGTAATGCCATTTAAGAACAGCCGTTTTTAACAGTACTGGAAAAGGAGAGAACAAAATGAGTTGGATTAACCGAAATGATTTGGATCAAATGAAAGAAATAACCCCACAGGAGACAGAACTGGCTCTATCCAATGCGTCCCGGCAGGTGATCCGGGTTCTGCCTGAATTTACATATGAGTTTCAAAAAGCATACAGTGAAAATGGATTTTACGCCCCCACTGGCAATGTGGACTGGACGCCGGGATTCTGGACTGGGGAGATCTGGCTGGCCTATGAATACACATGGGACCAGCGCTTAAAAGAGGCCGCCGAAGTTCAGATGGAAAGTTTTGCCAGGCGTATAGAACAGCGGCTGGATGTGGAGACCCATGATTTGGGCTTTATGTATTCTCCTTCCTGTGTGGCCGGATATAAGCTGACCGGCAGTCTGACCGGAAGAAATGCGGCCGTAAAAGCGGCGGATGAACTGATCACCCGTTTTCACCCCAAAGGGGAATTTATCCAGGCCTGGGGGCCTTTAGACGCGCCGGATAATTACAGGCTGATCATAGACTGCCTGCTGAACCTGCCGTTGCTCTACTGGGCAACCGGGGAAACAAAAGATCCAAAATACCGGGATATTGCCGAAAAACATATCCACACGGCGTTAGCCAATGTGATAAGAGATGATTATTCCACCTGGCACACCTTCTTTTTCAACAGGGAAACAGGGGAGCCGGATCATGGCGCCACCTGCCAGGGGTACAGGGACGGATCTGCCTGGGCAAGAGGCCAGGCCTGGGGAATCTACGGGACCGCCATTGGCTATAAATACACGGGCAGGAAAGAATATATCGGCATATTTAAAGGAGTATCCGATTATTACCTCAATCACCTGCCAAAAGATCTGATCCCCTACTGGGATCTGGAATTTGGTGATGGAGACGACCAGCCCAGAGATTCGTCTTCCGCCTCCATAGCGGCCTGCGGCATGCTGGAAATGGCAAAGTATATGGAACCGGAGGATGCAGCCTATTACCGCTCCACAGCGAAAAAGTTCGTGAAATCCCTGGCGGATCATTATGCGGTTAAGGATTACCGGACATCCAACGGCCAGGTGCTCCACAGCACCTATTCCAACCATTCCCCTTATAATACCTGTAACCATTACGGGGTGGATGAATGCAATCTCTGGGGCGATTATTTTTATATGGAAGCGCTTACCAGGCTTCACAAAAACTGGAATATGTATTGGTAAAGACAGGAGGCAGGAACATGACTAAAAAGGAGTTCTTTGCAAGAGATGACCAGCATTTTTTTATGGATGATATGCGGGCAATCGCGGATTACTGCTGGAAAGAATGGCCGGAGGACTGCAGGCATATCATCCGGGTTGCAGATGAGGTCTGCCGCAATTATTTTCTGTTCGATTTAAAATGGGATTTGGAGCGCACCTGGGAGCCGGTGGAATTTCCGGACGGAGTGATCGACTGGGAATACCAGCCGGGCAATGACCCGGAATTCATCTTTCAGTTTAACCGCCACCGCTATTTCATCTGTCTGGGCCAGGCTTACCAGCTGACCGGGGAAGAGAAATATGCCAGGAATTTTGTGCGCCTGTTAATGGATTGGATCACCAGGGTAAAACGGACAAAAGAGACGGAGAAAACAGCATGGAGGATTTTAGAAGCAGGTTTCCGCGGTGAATTCTGGGTGAAAGCAGTCCGGTACTTTAAAAACAGCCCTGAACTGACGGACCGGGTGATCGATGCATTTTATAACAGCCTGGTGGAACATGCGGAGTTTCTGATCGAAATGCATTCCCCTTACCGTTATATCAGCAACTGGGGCGTGATAGAAAACCACGGGCTGTTCGAGATCGGCATCTCCATGCCGGATGAAGAGCTTAAAAAGCGGTATATTAAAACGGCACTTGACCATCTGGAAACAGAGGCCAGGATGCAGATTATGGACGATGGAGTACAGTGGGAGCAGTCGCCGGGATATCACAACGAAGTTCTCCACTGCTATGAAGACGTGCTGATTCTGGCATCCAGAAATAACATCGAAGTGCCGGAGTCCATTCTGAATCAGGTGCACAGGATGGCTTACGCGGATTTGGCGTGGAAAAAGCCGGATCACTGCCAGTTTATGATGGGAGACAGCGACCATGTGGACATCCGGGACTATATATCCGTGGCAGCCTGCCTTTTTAGGGACAGCATGTTAAAATTTGGCGGATATCCCAAACTGGACTTTGAAAGCGTTTGGGATCTGGGAATTGAAAGTGCCCGGATTTATGAAAGGTTAAAGACTGTAGAACCTGATTTCACTTCCATCGCCCTGGCGGACAGCGGAAACTATTATATGAGGGACAGCTGGAATGAGGATGGAAATCTGCTGCATTTTCACTGCGGAACCATGGGAGCAGGCCACGGGCATTCCGACAAACTCCACGTGGATCTCGTATTACACGGTGAAGATGTGCTGACCGACAGCGGAAGGTATACCTATGTGGTGGGAGACGGGCGGTTTGAGTTTAAAGATCCGCCTGCCCACAATACGGTTACTGTGGACGGCAAATTCTTTACGGTGAATAAGGATGCCTGGGAATGTGAAAAATTATGCCAGCCTGTGAAACAGGGGTATAAATTCAATGATTGTTATGAGTTTGTCCAGGGCGGCCACCTGGGATATATGGAGGAAGGCATCTTTATAAACCGGAAAATACTCCACATAAAGCCGGATATCTATCTGATCATGGATGAAATGTATGGAGCAGGTGCTCATCAGTTTACCCAGTATTGGAACTTCAGCGAACTGGGACAGGTGGAATTGGAAAACGGCAGTTCTCAGGGAGGAAACGGATGGAAAGCCGTATTCCGCGGGCAAAAGGGGAATGCCGAAATGTATTTTCTGAATCCTGAGGCCAGTGCGCAGGCAGGTTTCAGCCCCATCGCCAGAGATTATAATAAGGCTGTCCGGCGTTCCAGAATTCAGGTGGCATTAAACGGGCAGGGATTTTCTTCCCTTATGACGGTTATCTGTGCCTCTCAGGCAGGAAAGGACAGCAAAATACAGATTCAAAAGATACCCGTGAGCTCTGCCTTAAAGGGGATCACCTATCCTGATTCCATGGCGGAGGCTGTGAAAATCAAGCTGGAGGGCAGGGAGTATGTGGTAATCATCTGCCACCAGGAAGTCAATTCCCCAACTGATATGGTGGAAGCGGATGGGTGTATGGGATTTGGAAATGTGATTGTATTTGATAGAAAATTGGGCGGAATCGCCGGCACTGTGATGAATTATTAGACAGAGAAAGGTTGAAGCAATTATGTTAAGCGTAAAACAGAACAGAAGCAGGGTGGCAATGGAACTGAACGGAATTTGGAATTTTAAACTGGATGACGGAAGTTTTTACGGACAGGAAGAGATGCCCGGGATTTTAAGAAATCCTGATCCCATCGCAGTACCTGCCAGCTACAATGACCAAAAAGACTGCAGGGAATACAGGGATCATTACGGCTGGGCCTTTTACCAGAGGAATGTGGAGGTGCCGTTTGCAGCGGCAGGCCAGCGGATCTTTCTCCGCTTTGGCGCAGTGGCCCAGCAGGCCATGGTTTGGCTGGGAGAACGCCTTCTCTGTACCCATCAGGGGGGATTTCTGCCTTTTGAGGCGGAGATAACGGAGTTTACCGCTCCCGGAAGCGTGATGCTTCTGACCGTAGCTGTGGACAACCGGGTGAACCATCAGACCCTCCCTATGGGAAATGACCCGGACCAGAGCGCTTTTTTCGGATCGGATAACCCCGGAATCCCCAGTGTGGAAACGGCTAAAAAACAGCAGGCTCCGCAGAACCGTCCTAATTTTGATTTTTTCAATTATGCCGGTATTTTCCGGCCGGTATGGCTTTATACCACCCCCAAGTCACGGATAAAGGACATAACCCTTGTGACCGGAATGGATGGAACCATAGAGTACCGGATCGAAGCGGAGGGAGAGGGGCAGGCCCGGATTTCCATACTGGATGCAGAAGGAAACGAGGCGGCCCTGGGCCAGGGCCTTACAGGCACTGTAACGGTAAAAGAACCTAAACTCTGGTGGCCGTGGCCGGGAGTGCCTTACCTTTATACCGCACATGTCACTTACGGAGAGGACAGTTATGACCAGGCATTTGGCATCAGAAGCGTGGAAGTGAAGGGAACACAGTTTTTAATCAACAACAGGCCATTTTATTTCAAAGGTTTTGGCAAACACGAGGATTCCTGTTTCCATGGCCGCGGGCTGGACAACTGCCTGAATGTAAAAGATGTGAACCTGATTCACTGGCTGGGCGCCAACTCTTTCAGGACCAGCCACTATCCTTATGCGGAAGAGATGTATGATCTCTGTGACAGGGAAGGAATTGTGATCATTGATGAGACGCCGGCTGTGGGAGTCAATATGGGGGAAAATGAGAATGTATATAAATATGGAACCATGGCCCATCACCGCCAGGTGATCGAAGACTTAATAGCCCGGGACAAAAATCATCCCAGTGTGGTCATGTGGAGCCTGGGAAACGAGCCTGATTTAGAGCATTTCCCCCAAGACGCTTACGATTACTGGCACGAGTTATATGAGCTGGCCCATGAAAAAGACCCTCAAAACCGTCCGGTCACTTTAGTCTGCTGTCAAAATGACTATACAAAAGACATTACCAGCCGTACAATGGATGTAGTGTGCTTAAACAGATATTATGGGTGGTACAATTTAAGCGGCGATCTGGATGCCGCCTGCAATGGATGGAATATCGAGCTGGATTTTTGGCAGGAACAGGAAAAACCGGTGATGTTCACCGAATATGGAGCTGATACGGTGGCGGGAATGCATCAGGTCGTTCCGGGGATGTTCAGTGAGGAATTCCAGGCTGAATATTATGAGAGGATCAATGCTGAATGCGATAAGCGTCCTTTCTTTATTGGGGAACAGATCTGGAATTTCGCCGATTTTGCCACCATACAGGGCCCAATGAGG
>JAGZXV010000168.1 GCA_018378255.1 Clostridiaceae bacterium
CCCCTCCCTATTGCGGGAATCATGTCACCTCTCACCTGTGATCAGCTTGCTGAACAGGTAGGGAAAATGGAACACATCGTCCAGGAACGCTGCGGCGGAAACTGGCTTTTAAAACATGCTACCATCTGCCTTGCGGCCCTTCCCGGAGCTGTTATCACGGATCTGGGAATCGTAGACGGGGACAGCCAGGAATTCCTGAAACAGTTTAAGTCTCAGGACTGAGACTCTTCCCTGCTCACTTCAATCGAAGTATCCGGCAGCACACCATCCAGGCCGTTGACAAACTCCTTAAACGTTTGGAGCGACTCACCGGCCTGTGCCAGTTCCTCCTTTGAAATAGCTTCTCCTATGCCCTCTTCCCTGCTGATTTTAAATGAGCAGAAGGAAACTTCCTGTTTTCCCTCTCCTGCACTTAAATTCACTTCCAGATAACCTGCATTATCCACAAGGCTAAACAGGATCGCCGCCTGTTTGAAAAAGGGCTTCAGGCTGATTTCCCCCTGGCCTGCGTACTGTTCCCAGTCATTAACTTCCAGATTGACCTTCACCCCATACGGTTCCTTATCCGTATACAGCTCAAATCCTTTAAAATCCAGATATGGGGAGACCTTAAGCAGTATGTTTCCTACCGCGCTGTTATTTCCGATATAAGGGGTTTTCCATTTCCAAAGACTTTCTATGGTCTCCTCGGACAAAACCGCATCCGACAGGGAATCCTCAAATGCATCCTTTGATCCGTCCCGGGCATTTTCTGCCTGGCCAGTTTCCTGCGTGATAGTTCCCGCTGATGAACTTTCAGCTTTCGTTCCGTTTTCCCGGCCGCAGGCCACCAGAGTTCCCAGTAAAATCACAGCGGCCGCGGCCAAAACTGCTAACACCCTTCCGCTTCTTTTTATTTTCTCATCCATAATATTGTTAAATCTCCTTTTCACCGGTAAAATGTGAAGACAGCCGGATTTTCCCCCCTCTGCTTTCACTTATGCATCTGAGGATTGCCCTGCTGTAATCTCTTCTGATTGTCTTCGGATAATTTCATGTCCCTTTCAGCCCAAACCGCCATCCCGGCGGCCCATGCCTAAAGGTAACTGGCAAGGCACCTCTTTTAACCCGTTTTACTTCCCTTCAAAATACTGAGGGTATTTTTCCCTCATCAGGTCCCGGTTTTCAATATACCGTCTCATATGCTGTCTGGCAATCCCATAGGCCTTTTCTTCGTCTTTCTCTTCGATGGCATCCACCAGCTGTTCATGGTCCGATAAGATAACGCTGGTTGGCCTGCACCGGAAACTCAGGATGATCGTCCGGTCAAACTGAGGGGAAATGGATTCCACCAGCTCATTCCAATAATTTTTATGGCACATGGAATAGAGCAGGGAATGGAACTCTTTATCCAGTTTCAGAATCTTCTGTTCATTTTTCTTTTCCATATAATAACGCCATACGGCTATATTTTCCCTCAGCCGGTCAATCTGTTCCCCGTCCAGCAGGCCGCAGGCCGTTTTTGCCAGCTCCGATTCCAGCACGCAGCGGAGGCTTCTCACCTCTTCCACCAGATCCGGATCGATATAGGATACATAGGTTCCCCGTTTCGGATAGATATCGATCAAATGTTTCTGGCTCAGTTCCAGCACCGCCTCCCGGATCGGCGTCCTGCTGACCTTAAACTGACTGCAAAGTTCATTCTCCATGATCTTCTCGCCCGGTTCCAGATTTATATTCACGATGTTGTGGACCAACACCCTGGTCACATATGTTTTCGTTGATTCTCCCGCCTGTTCTTCCAACAATTCAATCACGGTCTTTTCCCTCACTTCTGTTTTATAAAACTTATTTGTAACTGTTCAAAACGGCTTATCTTCTTGACCGAAAAAGCTGGTCAAGAAGCACCGGATGTCCATCCGATGTAAAAACCGGTGAAAAAAGGTGCTTACAAGCTGGCTTGACGCGCCTTTCTTCACCGATTTTCCCGCCGTCCCAAACTGTTACGTTTATTTTATTATAAGGAAGCCTTATTTGCAACCGCAGAAGGTGAAAATGAAGAAACCAGCCCATGTTTTTCCATAATTTTCCTCAGTTCTTCCTTCTGATCACCACAAAGGGGAACCAAAGGCAGACGGCAGAAATCTCCACAGATTCCCATCATGCTTAAAGCCGATTTCACCGGAATCGGGTTCACATCACAAAACAGGGCGTTCATGAGATCCAAAAGAGACAGCTGCAGCCGTCTGCTTTTTCCCGTCTCTCCTCTGAAATAGCTATAGCAGAGATCGTGCATTTCTTTTGGCATCAGGTTGCCTAAAACAGAGATCACGCCCTGTCCTCCCAGCGCTAAAACAGGCAGGGTCTGGTTGTCATTTCCCGAATAAATGTCCAGACGCCCTTCACATAATGACGCGGTTTCGGCTATCTGGGCAAAGCTGCCGGATGCTTCTTTTATCCCGCAGATATTCGGATGGGCGGACAGTTCCAGATAAGTCTCCGGCTTGATATTCATCCCTGTACGGCTGGGCACATTGTAGATGATCATAGGGATATCCACGCTGTCGCCGATCGCCGTAAAATGACTGATCAACCCCCTTTGAGATGTTTTATTATAATAGGGTGTAACCTGCAAAAGGCCGTCCGCCCCCAGGTTTTGGGCTTCTTTCGACAAAAATATGGAATGGGCCGTGTTATTGCTTCCCGTACCTACAATCACCGGAATCCTGTGATCCACATATCTTATTACATACTCAGCCACAGCAATGATCTCCCAGTCCTCTAAGACCGCACTCTCTCCTGTGGTTCCTGAAACTATGACAGCATCTGCGTGGTGGTTAAGCTGGAATTCCAGAAGCCTGCCAAGAGAAACAAAATCAATATTTCCCGCTTCATCCATAGGCGTTACTATGGCCGTTCCCAAACCTTTAAAAATTGTATTTTTCACGTTTCACCAACCCATATCAACAATATATACTAATAGGATATGTTTGTTTTTCCGATTCCGTACTAAAACCAGACAGTCCCCCTGTCTTTTTCTGCACCTCCATCCTTTGAGGAAACGCCCGGCATCATTCAGTCTTGACTAACTAACACTATTAGTTTATACTTTTTTATGACTAACAGTGTTAGTTAATATGATAGGAGGAATCTGAAATATGGCACGAAAAGGACTAACGGAAGAAATCATCATCGGAACTTCTGCCAGACTGATTGCTGAGAAAGGCTGGCAAAACTTTTCTCTTCACGGGCTGGCAGCAGAACTAGGGATAAAGACAGCCTCTCTTTACAACCATATCCCCAATTCCAAAAAACTGGTGGCAAAAGTCGGTGAAAGCGTTCTGTACGATCTCAAGCAGTCCATCCGGGATTCTACAGAGGGGAAAACGGGCTTGGAAGCCGTCGAAGCTCTGGCGTCCGCTTACCGCCGGTTCGCCCTCGAAAACCCGGAACTCTATCAGCTGATTCTTTTGATCCCGGAATTGGATGACGATGATTTTTCCAATGCCGGACGGACCCTTATGGCAGATCTCTACAGCAAGCTGTCGCCCTTCTGCCCGACACGGGAAGAACAGGTGCACGCCGGGCGGATGCTACGCAGTTGTATGCACGGATTCATATCGCTCGAGCACGCCGGATTTTTCCGGTCGGCGGTTGACATCGAGGACAGCTACGGCTATGTCATCCATTCGTTTATTCAAATGCTGGGAAAAAAATAATAAAAAAAGCCGCATTGGCGGCGGAATGTGAGGTTATGATGAATACAGAACTGCAAAAACAGAAATTCCGTCATATGACAGAAGATCCGGTGGAAAAACTGGTATGCAGTATGGCGGTGCCTTCTATTATCAGCATGCTGGTCAGCGCATTTTACAATATGGCGGATACATTTTTCGTGGGAAAGGTCAGCACCCAGGCGACGGCCGCCATCGGTGTTGTATTCCCCTATATGGCCCTCATCCAGGCCGTTTCCTTTTTCTTCGGCCACGGTTCCGGAAACTATATCTCCCGGGCGCTGGGGCGTCAGGAGACAAAAGACGCGGAGAAAATGGCAGCCAACGGATTCTTTTCTGCACTGATCTTCGGCCTGCTGCTTTTAACGCCCTGCTTTTTACTGATGAATCCCCTGCTCACCGGCCTGGGCGCCACTGCCACGATCCTGCCGGACGCCCGCAGCTACTTTAAATACATACTGATGGCAACCCCTTTCATGATGTGCTCTCTCGTGATGAATAACCAGATGCGTCTGCAGGGCAATGCCCGAAAAGCGATGATCGGAATTTCAGCAGGGGCTATCTTAAATGTCATTCTGGATCCGATTCTGATCTTTGGCCTGGATATGGGCGTCAGCGGAGCGGCACTGGCCACCGCCGTATCCCAGTTCACCAGTTTTCTGATCCTGCTCCATATGAGCGGACAGGGAGACGGTGTCAGGATTCACTGGAAAGCATTTTCTCCCTCTGTTCGGGCTTATAAAGAGATTATCGCAGGCGGCCTTCCTTCCCTTTGCCGCCAGGGACTTGCCAGCATTGCGACCATCTGTTTGAATCAGGCCGCCGGATTTTATGGGGATTCGGCAATCGCGGCATTTTCCGTTGTCAACCGGATTACGATCATCTCTTCCTCCGCCCTTTTAGGTTTTGGGCAGGGATTCCAGCCCGTATGCGGCTTTAATTATGGCGCACGGCTGTATGAACGGGTAAAAAAAGCATTTTGGTTCTGCATCCGGGTTTCCACCGTTGCCATGTCTGCATTAGGCGTATTTGGATTTATCTTTGCGGAATCCATTGTCCGCCTATTCCGGGCCAACGATCCTGACCTCATCCTCATAGGAGCCCAGGCGCTCCGCTTTCAGAGCCTGGTATTCCCGTTCCTGGGCTGGGTGACTATAACCAATATGTACCTTCAGACTACCAGAAAAACCATAAGGGCGTCTGTTCTGTCCATGTCCCGGCAGGGAATTGTGTTCATACCGGTACTTTTTACCGCCATTCATTTTCTGGGTTTGACGGGCATTCAGATGACACAGCCCATATCCGACATCCTGACCTTCTGCATCGCGGTTCCGTTCGGCCTGTCGGCACTTCACGAGGTGAAGGAGGAACGGAAACTATAATATCATCCGCAAGCGGCATTTTTCCTCTGCTTTTCCATTCTGGCAAAATACCAGACGCACAGGATGATCTGCAGAAATGTGGAAGACGGGGTGGCCAGTCCAATGCGGAACAGGGATACCGGCATGATCCGGCTCATCAGATAGGAGACCGGAATCCTGACGCCGAAGGCCCCCGCAATTCCCTGGATCATGACAAATCCCGTCCTCCCGCATCCGTTAAAATATCCGGTAAAGCAGAACATAAAGGAGACCAGCAGACAGTCAATGGCATAAGCTTTCAGATAGTCTGCCGCAGCAGCAATTACCTCCGTCTCACGGTTAAAGACGCCCGCCAGAATATCTCCATGGAAAAATGAAAACCAAGCCAGAAATACTCCCACTCCCAGAGAGGTTAATATTCCATAAGCCAGAGCCCGCTTTGCCCGCTCCGGCTTTTTTGCTCCCACATTCTGTGCCACAAATGCAGAAATTGACTGCATATAAGCGGAGGGAACCAGCAGAATAAACCCGCAGATTTTCTCCGCAACGCCCACTCCTGCCGAAGGGACAACGCCCAGTTCATTTACAATGGCCGTTATGGCTAAAAATGAAATGGATACCAGCATATCCTGAAATGCGATTGGAAAACCCAGTTCCACCACTTTTGCGATGAGCTGTTTTTCAAACCGGATGCATTTTCTTGAAAATTCAAAGGGCAGTCCCTGTTTCCTTATGATAATCAGAGACAGCAGCACGCTCACCGCCTGGGCCATAACGGTGGCAGCGGCAGCTCCGGCGGCGGCCATATGAAACACTCCCACCAGGATCAGATCTCCTACGATATTGATCACGCAGGCGATGGCCACAGTGATAAGAGGCATTCTGGAATTGCCCATACCGCGGAAAATGCTGCCCAGCACATTATAAGCCACGATGAATACGGAACCCATGGCGCAGATCCTGATATACTTTACAGTGCTGGCAAATGCCGCATCCGGAGCTTTCAGAATCCGCGCTGCCCAAACAGCCAATATCTGCAGCAGCACCATGAGCACCACGCCGATAACGGCAAACAGGCAGACGCTGGCGCCCACCACCTTCCCTGCTTCATTCATCTTTTTCTCACCGATCTTCTGTCCCAGCAGAATTGTGGTTCCCATTGCCAGGCCCACAATCGCACCTGTGACCGTCTGCATGATCCAGCTTCCCGTGGATACTGCCGATATTTCAGCCGCTGTACTGAACCGGCCCACGATCAGCATGTCCACCGCCCCGTACATGGTCTGTAAAAATATTGCAAACAACACCGGAAGTGCAAATTTAACCAACGCAGGCAGAATACTGCCTTCTGTAAAATTCTGGTTTTTCTCCATATTAATCCTCCATGCCAGAGCGTTTTTTTGCACAAATTGGGGCGTGAAAAAATAAGCCGCCCGGATTATTTTTCACACTGCATCCTCTCTGTCATTTTCTCCGCTTCCGCAAGACGCTCCGAAAACTGTATGTAAAAATCAGCATCCTCTTTAAAAGGCGTCATAAAAAACATATTCAGCACAAACAGGCTGATCTTTCTCGCCATTTCCTGCCCCTCATTCTGCTTCACCAGTTCCTGTAGGCCGGTCAGGAAATAATGCCAGTCAGTGATAAACGTTTCATTCTTTTTCACATCCGGCGTATCGATCCATTTGCGCACTTTCACTTTTGTTTTATTCTCTTTTTGGCACTCGTGAATCTGCAAAAAGTACTGGAAACCCTGGCCGTCATAATATCTTCCCAAGGGGAAAATACGGCAGATTCCAGGACGGAAATCATGGATGGTACAGCGGCCGCTCTCGTTTAAAAAGGAACACCGCTCCGTCTCCCCGCTCATTTTAAGGTTAGGCAGAATGATTCCGTCCACCACATTCAATTCAATCCGTTCTGCCAGCATCTCTTCAAATGTCTGCCTGAGATTTACAGACAGCCTGTATACATCCAATGGATCCAGAAGAATGGACGATCCCATTCCCTGACAGCAGGCCGAACAGCCCCGGCAGTCATTGCAGTCCGCTTTAACCATGTCATTTAATCCATACAGCTTTCCATCTGATATTTCCTGAAGATCCACTTCTCTTTTCATCTGCTTCTTTCATCTCCTACAACCCTTTATTTTCCATACCGGATTTTGATCACAATGGGTATATTCTAGCACAAATGAGGTTAAGTTACAAACAGTAAAAAAATTAATCCAAAAATCTATTGACATTTTTCCAAATATATGCAATACTATTTGACGGATCATTTGTGGCGGAATAGCTCAGCTGGCTAGAGCACACGGTTCATACCCGTGGTGTCGTTGGTTCAAGTCCAATTTCCGCTACTACTAAAACCCTGCAGGGATTTGTCTGCAGGGTTTTTTATTTATCCTGGATTTTCTTCCATTTCATCTCACAAAACCATGTAATAAAATAAGCTCTCCCGCATAAGTAAAACCAAATTCCATTTTCCTGATATATTATACTATAAGAATTTTTTAAGGAGTAATATTTATGGACGTGTTGCATTTCTGCGGATTGTCAGCACTGATTTTTATACTATCATGCCCATTTCATCATATCACCATCTATTTTGCGCGGATCATGAAACCGGAGGGCCGGTTATCCCACGCCCGGGGCCGGGTTTATCAAACCGCGTCCCTGGCCTGCACGATGATGCTGACCTGTTTTAATATTCCGCTTCCCCTGTTTTATCTTCTGCTCTATGGAATTTTATGTGCCGCATTTTTAAACCTGCCGGGAGATAAGAGCTGCAATTGGTTTATCATAAACCAGATCATGATTTTTTACACCATTCTGCCCATGCTGATTCTCGGCATACTGGCCTTGATTTCCGGCACCGGGCTAAAAGGCATACTGGAGCGGGACAATACCCGCCTTTTAAGCATCATAACAGCTTTGGTAATTTTTTATCTGCTGTCTTACTCCCTGTTTATTCCGGGATTAAAAGATAAAATCAGGGTCATCCCCCAATGCCCGGAAGAATTCTCTCTTTACGTAAAATACACCTGGTTTGCTCTTGCTTACATCCTGTTTGACAGCTTTTCCGCCCTTTTTGACATGCACAGCTGTTTGATCGTCCTGTTTCTTTTAGGCAGCAGCTCTCTCATCCTTCTGAAAACCTTTGTATTTTTAAACCATATCTGTAAAATCGCACAGAATGTCTATTTGGAGGAAGAACACAGGACGTTCCTGCTGGAACGCAAGCTTCAGATGGAACGGGAAAAGATACTGCGTCATAAAATGCACGTGGATTACCTGACCGGCGCCTATACCAGACGGTATGTAGAAGACAATATACAGGATCTGATTAAAAACAAAAAGCCGTTTACACTGGTTTATATCGATCTGGATTTTTTAAAACGAGTAAATGATACTTTAGGACATGATGCCGGGGATGAACATTTGAAAGATTTCGTCCGCATTTTCGGCGGATATCTGAGAAAAAATGATATTTTCGCCCGGGTCGGCGGAGATGAGTTCTATGTTGTCCTGCCCGACTGCGATATCGAAACAGCTCATGGACGGATGGCTTTTATCCAGTCCCGGCTTTTATCTGAAAATCACTGCCATAATGAATTCCCTCTTTCCTTCAGCTTTGGGCTGTCCATGTCCGGGCCGGGAAAAGGCATGGAAACATTGATCGGAGAGGCGGACCACTCCATGTATTCTGATAAACAGGCAAGGAGGAAGGTATAATGCAGGAGCTTATATCGACGGCCATTTATCTGGCAGTCTCTCTGACCGGGTATTTTTACTATCATACCAATTTCATCCGCTCCCTAAACATGATGATGAATCCCCGCTGTACGCCAAAAACTATGCTGTGGCTCAGCTTTATTATAAATTATATGTCCTTTGTCCTCTTCGGCCTGTTCAGCCTCCACCTGATTGTAAACTGGACCCTTTTCACCATACTGCTGGTTCTGGAAATGCGGCTGTTTTACAGATGTCCCTGGAAGCACAGCCTGCTTCACGGCCTCGCCTGCACGCTGATGGGACTGTCATTTAATATATTTTTCCGTTCCATGCTGGCGGCACTTTTTTATATTCCACCCCAGGCATTTGACAATCATATCTTATTGCCGGGAAATATAAAGGTCTATCCCGCCGCTCTGGGTTTTTTCGCTACCGGATATTTTTACCGGCAGGTGCGGACTTCGGGGCTGACAAAAAAAGTGGTGCCTCTGGCGGATGACAAAAACAGTCTTTTTTTAATGCTCCGCCTGATGATCGTCATGTATATTTATCTGACGATGAATCTGCTGCTGTACTATACACCCGGAAATATCCTGTTTTTGAAATTGTGGAGTATGAAATCAGCTCTCAGCGTAATTGCAGGATTCAATGTGGCTGTGCGTTTTATCGCCCGCATGAGGGAGCTAAACCAGTACCGTACCGATAATCTCAAAGCCAAAAATGAAATCGCAGAAAAAATTTTTGAAGAACAGCGCCTTTTAACCCTGGCCTATACCGATCCTCTTACCGGGCTCTGCAACCGGGCATATGCCAACCGTCATATGGATCAGCTTTTTAAATCGGATGCGCAGTTTTCCCTGTGCTTCGCAGACCTAAACGGGCTGAAATCAGTGAATGACACTCTGGGACATCAATATGGCGACCGCTATCTCACCACCGCCTCAAACGTCCTTTCATCGGTATGCAAACGGGATACCGATCTTTTATGCCGTTATGGCGGCGATGAATTTGTTCTCTTATTAAATGACTGTGACCGGGCAAGCGCCGGCCTTTTGATGGATTGGGCCGGAGAAAGCCTAAAGTCGGCCGGAATCTTTTTATCCCCTTTCCAGCCCTCCTTCAGCTACGGGATTGCCGAACGGAAGGAAGCCGGAACCATGAGCCAGCTGCTGTCATTGGCAGACCAGCGGATGTATGAAGATAAACTGGAATATAAAAAGAACAGGAGAACATAAACAAGGAGGAAGGCAGGCGTATGAGTATTGTTTTCAGATGCCCTTTTGCAAGTATTTGGTCCTGTCTGAAATCCTTACAGCATAAGGCCTGTCCGTCCAGTACACACTTTTTGAGGAACCGGGAGTATAGGAATCCGGGCCGTTTTCATTCTTAGAGTGATCCCATTTCCCGGCAATCTGCGGATATATGGTTTCCAGATCGTTGTAGCCTTTTAACACCGCCTTATTCTTACAGAACGGGCAGCCGGAATGGCTGTTGGTCCGGCTGTTGGGGCTTGCCGCCCAGCTGTGGACAAATTCCTTTCCTTCTTTTACGGCTGTATGGATCCAAAAAACCGGTTTGTCGTATCCATATGATATTTTATCCGGGAAAATGGATCTCTCTTCATTTTTTTGGTAGTCCCATTCCTCCAACAACGCCTTATGGGTGGAGGCCAGATCATTGATTCCCGGTTTAATCACTTTGCCTGAGCAGACCGGACAGCCGGAAGAACTGCCTTTTCTGCCACTTATGTTATTTACCATTGCAGTCAAAGAGGACGCCCATTCATGGCGGACGCCATTTACCACATGAAACCAGAATGCAGTCTTATGGCTGCAGCGGGCGAGCTCTGACGGCTGCAGTTTATTCTTTTCATAATCCCAATATTCAAGCAGCCCGGGTTCCTGTGAGCCAAAGTCGTTATCCCCCGGCAGAATCCTTTTTCCCGCACAGTAAGGGCATCCTTCGCCGGAAGCCCGTTTTGCAAAACTGGCTTTCCAGATATGCCTGCTTCCGGTCTTGGAATCATGGGACCAGACCGCCTCCACCGCACTGAATGGTAAAAATCCATAGGGAGACAGGTTTCCATTCCGTTCTTTATCAAACTGCTCCGTCAGTTCAGGAAACTTCATTCCGAAGCTCTTTTCATACTGAGCCTGTCTCCACTGCTCTCTGATTGCATATTCATCCTCATCAACTGCGGCTTCACATCTGATGTCCCGGTTCAGGGCCTGTCCGATCTCATGAAATAGAACCGGCATCACATCGCTCATATGGAGCCAGGCCCTTTTCACGGCCGGAAAGCGGATCTCCCTCTCCTGGACTGTAATTTCCGCCGATTTGCTGTCTTCGATCAGACAAAACAACAATATCCCGTCTTTCTCCGCCCGTTTTTTCTTCTTCTCGTCCAGCTGCTTCTTCTTTTGGGAAGCATGCGCCCACTCACCGGAGTATTCGATTCCCAGTTTTTTCCCACCGATGTCATAGATCAGGACATCTATTTCATAGCCGTGGGACATATCCCTGTTTACAATCTTCTTATCCGGAAATGCCTTTTTCATATAAAAAAGGACGGCCTGCTCACAAAATGATGTGGACGCGTATTCATGGCATTTGGGGCAGCCCGACTTTAAATTGGTTCTGGCATTGGGAGAACACTCCCACTCGTGGCCGCATCTGCTGCACTTCCACCATTTCTTCTGATTGCATCCAAAGGAGATTTCCTCCGCCTTCGTTTCATTCATCCGCATATATTCTTGTGCCAGCTGAGGATGGGTGGATTTTAAATCATTAAATCCCGGATATACGGAAAAACCGGTCAAATAGGGGCAGCCGGATCCCCTTACGCGGCCCTGGACGGATGCCTGCCAACAAAGTTCATATTCTTTTCCCTCTCTCAAAGCAGTAATCTTCCACCAATATTTTTTCTGAGTGCCCGGCAGCACCTGACCGGCCGACAGCGGGTTTTTACGGCTGTCCCATTCGGCCGCCAGCTTAGGATACAGGGATTGGAAATCATTAAAACCGGTCAGCAGTTTTTTTACCGGCCTGGTTAAATAAGGGCAGCCGGATCGATTCTGGGTGCGGTTCCATACGTTGGTTTCCCAGCACAGTTCCCATCTCTTTCCAAACCGCTCTTCATAACGGACCCAGCAGACCCGTTTACAAGAAGTAGAACGGATATTATCCGGCGACATGTCCTTATTCCTGCTGTAATCCCATTCCTCCAGCAGATGTTCCTGCTTATTTTCTATACACCATTCATATAATGTTTGTATCTGAGATGTTTTATTTTTCATATGTTCAGCGCGGCTTTTTGCGGAGTTTTATCTCCACATTTCTCTCAGCTGCTGTCGTTTGAAAGGCTTTTACGGCTTTTAAGGCTTTTTCTTTTATGGGCAGACAGGCACAATCTGTTCCGTCAGTAATCTCTGCCATTACGCTTCTGAGATCCTGGATATCCAGAAGATTGACCCCATTGCAGAAAAATCCCTTACGCCTCCCGTCATTATATCCGTCCAGCAAAAACTTTAAAATCTCCATCTTTTCTTTCTGTTCCGCCCGGTAGGAATCTGCCCCGATGTCCTGGAATCTTTGAAAATCACGCCTGCGGTTTTGGTGCGTGATAAATGAATCATATTCATCGATCCCCTCATATTTTACACATGGGTACTCCGTGCACTGAAAACAATAGGAAACGCCTTCGTGTTTCAGGCTGCACCTTGCGACGGCGCATGACTGGTTGCCTTCTCCGCCTCCGCAGCCGGGACAGTAATCATTCAAATTCATCGGGCACAACCCGCAGTTCAGACCGCAAAGAGAAAACAATAAATCATCCCTTTCAAAGTTTTTCATTTGATTTATCCTCCATTCCTGTGCATTTCTATCATTATACCATTGCTTTTCCGGCGATGGGCTGATTTTAGCTAAAAAGAAGACGAAATCTTGAACGCTTCTATGAAAGAACAGACTTTTCATAAAAAAAGCGTCAAAGCATTTTCAAAAACGCCCTGACGCTTTACCTGATAAATCAGCATACCACTGCAATGGCAGTAAATGTAATCCACATCAAAATGATCCCCATCAGCATAACCGGCACCCCATGTGTCCATATA
>JAGZXV010000003.1 GCA_018378255.1 Clostridiaceae bacterium
CCTTTGCTCCCAGGCCATCCGCCCCAGCGTCCCCTTCTTCACGGCGTAACCTTCGCCGTTACGTCAAACAAAAGATTCCCCCTCATCTAAACTTTGTCTGCTAAAACGATCTCCACCCCTTTTTCCCTCATCCGTTCCAGCTCTTTTTCGTCCGCTGAGGAATCGGTGACTAAGATGTCGATATCGGTGATGTCGGCGCTGGTAAAACAGAAGGTGCGCCCTACCTTAGAGCCGTCGGCGGCCACGATTTTTTTCCCTTTGCACCGTTTTAACATCTCTTCGTTGATCATGGTTTCCAGATAGGCGGAAGTGGTGATACCGTCGGTATGGGTGATTCCATTGACACCGAGAATGCAAACGGTAGCGAATACCCGGTTCATTAAATTGGTTGCCAGAGCGCCGGTATAGGATTTGTTACGGCCGTTGTATTCTCCGCCTGTGGAAATCAGTGTGGCGGAACCGTCCTCCAGCGCCAGACAGGCCAATGCGTTGTTGGTTATGATGGTGATATCCATATTCTTAATGCATTTGATAACTTCAAGAGTGGTGGTGCCTGCATTTAGAAATACGGTGTCCTTTTCCTGGATATATTTGGAGATTACCGCGGCGATCTGCTGTTTCTGGGTTTGGTTCATGGAACCCTTGTTTTCGAAAACGGGGGTCATCTCAGAACCGGAAGAAGCCAGTTTAGCGCCTCCGTGAAAACGCACGATATAGCCCTTTTTCTCCAGGAGGTCAAAATCTCTCCGGATTGTTAATTCCGACATATTTAATTCTTTGCTTACTTCTGATACCTGCAGAGAGCCATGGGCATTAAACAGCTCCAGCAGTCGCTGGTGTCTTTTGTGCACTTCGGCCTGGCTTTGTTTCATAGATCGATTTCCCTTCTTATTTTACAACTGATATTCTGATACGTTCATAAAAATATTAACATGGATTTTCTAAAAGGGCAAGATCAAAACAAAACTAAAACGTTCATAAAATATAACTATATGTTGTGGAATGTGCTTGACATGCTGTGGTCTATTGTGATAGACTAAGGATAATGAAGGACTATTACAATAGACCAATCAGGAGGCGGGTATGGAGGAGTGCAAGTTATTTGAAAGTGAATACCGGTTTATGGATCTTGTGTGGGACATGGAACCTGTTAAGTCGACAGAGCTGGCAAAGGCGTGTTATACGGAATTGGGGTGGAAGAAATCTACCTGCTACACGGTGCTGAAGAAGCTTTCCGACAGAGGCTTTATTAAAAATGAAAAGGCTGTTGTAACTTCCCTGATCGGCAGGGAAGAGGTTCAGAAATATGAGAGTGAAGCGGTCGTTCGGAAGAATTTCAACGGCTCCCTTCCGGCATTCCTCACTGCATTTTTAAAGGACAGGGAACTTTCGCGGGAGGAAGCGGAAGAGATCAGAAAGATGATAGAAGAAGCAGTTGTGAGCACTAAGGATTAACGAGGAGGAAATTCATGGATGGATTTATGATACGGCTTCTTAATATGAGTTTTACGGCCGGCTGTGCCTGCCTGCTGGTGATAGCGCTGCGCGTGCTGCTCAGGCGGCTGCCAAAGATCTATTCCTACGCTTTATGGGGAATTGTTTTGTTTCGGTTTTTATGTCCGTTTACATTGGAGACGGCTGTGAGCCTTCTTCCGGTCAGCCCCGAAACGGTCAGTAACGGCATTCTCTATGACAAGACTCCGTCGGTTCATTCGGGAGTGGTATGGTTTGATAATTCTGTCAATCAGGTTCTGAAACAGACGATGACGCCTGCAGACGGGGCGGTCTCTGTCAATCCGATCCAGATTGCGCTTTTTGTGTGCGGGATCGTATGGCTTGCGGGAGCGGCCGGATTTGCGGCATATAATCTCATTTCCTATATCAGTCTGAGAAGGAAACTGAAGGATGCGGTCAAGCTGAAACGGAGGATTTTCGCCTCCGATAAGATCAGCAGCCCCTTTACCATGGGAATATTGAATCCGCGGATATATCTGCCCTATGGACTGAGCAAAGCGGAGGAAAAATGCATTGTGGCCCATGAGTGGGTGCACATAAGGCGGAGGGACGGCCTGGTTAAGATGCTGGGGATCCTTGTGCTGACCCTGCATTGGTTCAATCCCCTGGCCTGGATCGGAGTTTCTTTGATGTGTAAGGATATGGAGATGGCGTGCGACGAAACCGCGCTAAAGCATCTGGGCATGGGAGAACGCCAGCAGTACACCATGACGCTGTTCAATGTATCACTCAAGCACAGCGGCCTGCTTTTGCCCACTGCTTTTGGGGAAAGCAATACGAAAATAAGGATTAAAAATATTTTATCCTATAAAAAACCGGCGTTCTGGGTGAGCGCCTGCGCTGTGATCATACTAATCATTTCCGCAGTCACGCTGATGACCAATCCCAGAAGGGAGCAGATGAGCGGCGGCGAACCTGCGGATTTTGGAATGGCCGCATCATCGGAGGAGAATGATGATGGGACGGCTGTCAGCATCATCGGAGGCTCAGACGGCCCTACCAGCATTTTCCTGGCAGGAAAGCTGGGTAATGGGAATGCAGAGAGTAATACAGCGGAGGGCAAAACGATTATGGAGCTGCCCATGGATTATCTGGATATTAATGAAGATAAGACCCCGGCGGCAATCGGCAAGTCCGAAGACGGCGCCTGGATGATTTATGGGGACTTCGGTTTTTACTACTTTGAGAAAAATCAGGATGTGTGGTATCCCGAGCCGTTTTTGAAGGGAGAAGATCTGGATTACGTCAGGGAATTTCTAAAGGGTCTGAGGGAACAGGATAAACCGGCGGACGCCGGATATCTGGCGCAGCAGGGCTTTTTGGGAAAAGGGCTCAGCAATCTGGGGATCGTCACCTATGATGCGAGGGAAATGGAAGACAAAACGGTGGCGGTGCTGGGAGCATTTTCCGACTCGCCTATTTTAACGGATGTTTTTTTAGGGCGGTATGACCCGGCGGCAGGAACTTTGGTTCAGGTTTATCCGTTTGGCGGCGACAGAAAAACGATTGTGAACGAAAAAGGCCGGATATCCTACCGGCGTTACCTGTTTTCTGACGAGGGCTGGGATTACTTTATCCGCACTCCGGAAACGAAGCTGGATTTCGAAGGCGCGGAGCCTGTGGACGGAAGGCTGGAACTGGTGCGTTTTTCCGGCGGCAAGGCAGAAGTGCTGGATAATCTTTTCTGCCTCCGGGATATGGAGAACGGCATAAGTTTTGACCAGGGATTTATCGTTTACCAGGCGGCCAAAGAAGCCACAGAAGCGGGATTTGAGCAGCTAGTGACAGTTAAACTCTCTTTTGACGGAAGCAGCAGAAGCGTTGTGGATGGGAATTAGCGTGCAGGAGGTAATCAATATGTGGATGGAATCTTGCATAAGATAATGTGATGAATTTGATCAATATTATATATTTGTGCAGAATACCCCGATATGCTACTATTATTTTATAAAAATATAGCACAATGCATGAAATACATGCGGAATCGAGGGCGAAATGATTTGGTATCCAAAAAAGTACAGAATAGAGCCGCCGAAAGCGGACAAGAGCTGGATTTTTAAAAAAGCGGATCTGGCAATGGAAGAGCCGGTGCCTCATATTACGGATATTGTATCCGAGAAAAGTGAGGGCGGCCCTCATGACTACTATTCAAATGGGGACTATTGGTGGCCGAACCCGGATACGCCGGACGGTCTTCCATACGTTCACCGGGACGGGCAGACAAATCCGGATAATTTCAATGGGCACCGGGTGATGCTGCGGCATATGCGGACCAATGTGGTATTTTTAACCGCGGCATATGAACTGAGTGGAGATAAGATTTATTCAGACTACGCAGCCCGCATTTTAAAAGAATTTTTCCTGGATGAAGAGACAAAAATGAACCCGAACCTGAACTATGCCCAAGCCCTGTTAGGAATCTGCCCGGGGCGGGGAATCGGGATCATAGATACTCTTCATCTGGTAGACGTGGTGTTTGCAGTTCAAAGGCTGAAAAAGCTGGACGCAGTGACGGATGATATGTACCGCGGGCTGCAGAATTGGTTTGGCTCCTATCTGGGATGGATGCTGACCAGCGCCAATGGAATGAAGGAGATGAATGCCGACAATAACCATGGTGTATGCTTTTTTGTCCAGGCAGCTGCATTTGCCCTGTTTACGGACAATGAAAGGATTGTGGATTTCTGCCGGGATTATTATAAAAACGGCCTTATGAAGCAGATGGCCCCGGACGGTTCATTTCCCCGGGAGCTGGGCAGGACAAAGCCGTATAATTATTCCATATTTGTGGTTGATAATATGGTTTCCCTCTGCCAGATGCTTTCCAAGCCGGATGATGACTTGTGGGAGTTTACGCTTTCCGACGGCAGAGGAATTAAAAAGGGGCTGGATTTCATCACTCCTTATATCATTAATAAGAGCGTCTGGCCCTATCCGCCTGATGTGATGCATTTTGATGCATTTCCGGCGAGAGCTTCTTTCATGGTATTTGCCGGTTGCAGTTTGGGTAGACAAGAGCTTTTAGACCTGTATGAAAGCCTTCCCATAGAGCCGGAGGATGAAGAAGCCCGCCGCAACATCGCGGTCCGCCTGCCGGATTTATGGATGTAAATAAAGAAAAACGTTAGTAAAGTTTAAGACTTTATCCCGGTGCAGCCGTGTACACCGGGATTTTTCTATTGTATAATGAAAGAACAGCAGGCAGATATGGGGAATAAGAATGAAAGGGCAAAAAGAGGGGCGCGATGGAAGAGAAGAGGCTGAATGATCCTGTGAAATTGACTTCCGCTGCAACGAGAGTAGAAGCGGAAATGATGGAAAGAATGCTTGAAGAGTACGGAATTCCCTGTTTCATAAAGGATTTGGAATCAGGCGGCTATATGAATATCTATATGGGGTATTCTGTTTTCGGCAGTGAAATCTATGTGAGGGAAGGCGACTTAAAGAGGGCGAAGTCTCTTCTGGAAGAGCAGGCGCAGACAGCCGGTCCGGAGCAGACAGGCGATGAAAGGATAGGTAATGAAGGGATAGGCGCTGGAGACATAAATGATGAAGGCATGAACGATGAGGACATAAACGATGAGGACATAAGTGACGAGGACATATACCTCTCAAAAAGCAGAGCTGTGGAAGTCATCGTGGGAATCATGATACTGGTGGCGGCTGTCAGCACAGTTTTGTGCATTGCACTGCGGTTTGCTGCGGCTTAAATTCCGGAAACATTTACAGGAAAGTGAAGTAAAAACAATAAAGACAGCAACGGTTGCTGAATATAAAAGAAAAGGAGAATCGAATGCAGTACGAAATCATAGGAGATATTTTACCGGCAGTGGAAATAAAACTTCAGCCGGGCGAGTCGGTATGTACACAATCAGGCGGAATGGCATGGATGAGTGACGGATTTCAGTTGGAATCCAATGTAAAAGGGGGATTGATGAAGGGATTTGGAAGAATGCTTTCGGGAGAATCCCTGTTTATGGCTACTTATACGGCTACCAGGCCTGATTCCCAGATCGCATTTGCAACTACAGTTCCGGGAACTATTTTGGCTGTTGATGTTTCGGCTCATAAACTGATCTGCCAGAAAGGGGCATTTTTGTGTGCGGAGACCAGCGTTGAGCTGAAGACGGCATTTACCAAGAAGATTTCAGGTGGATTCTTCGGCGGCGAGGGATTTATCCTGCAGGAATTGGATGGAACGGGAACTGCGTTTCTGGAAGTGGACGGCGATGTGATTGAAAAAGAACTGGCTCCCGGCGAGGTTTTTAAGGTGGATACGGGAAATGTATTCGCTTTTGAAAAAGGGGTCAGATATGAAGTGGAAATGATCAAGGGAATTAAGAATGTGCTGTTTGGCGGCGAGGGATTATTCCTCACTAAATTAACAGGACCGGGGAGAATTTATCTTCAGACAATGAACTTTGCGGAGTTCACCGGAAGGATTGCCAACGGGATTCCGTCAAAGAGTTAGGAGCAGTCATTTAAGTGGATGGCAGAGAAACGCCGGTGAGGTGCGTAAAAAGCAGTTCCGGCGGCAGAATGGCGGGCCAGGGCCGGCTTACGATCGTAAGCCGGCTCCGGCCTGCCTTTTTGCCCTGGTGCTGCTTTTTTGTTTACCGGGCAGGTATGGCTGGCTGATGGATAAAAAATACTTGTAAATTTGAGGCTTAGGTTGAGTATATGGGCTTTTATTGATGGATTTATGAATGGATATTTCGAAAACGATTGACATTAATGAATGATAACGATAATATAAAATTAATAACCCAAGCGTTTTCAAATGAAAGGAGTAAATAATGAACTCAAAAGAACGTATTCAAGCCCTGCTGGACGGGAGAAAACCTGATATGGTGCCGGTTTTTCCTAAAATTAGTTTTGCAACAATCAATGCGGTGCCGGGAATGAATTTTCATGATTATACGACTGATCCGGATCAAATGGCTAACGCCATTGTTTCATCTGCCGTGAAGTTTGGCTATGATGCGGTTGGAATCACCACGGATATTGCTAATGAAGGGATGGCGCTGGGCAGCGAGTATGAGCGGCCTGTGGACCGCCCGTCGAAGATGGTCCGTTATCTTATGGATTCCATTGATGATTATGAAAAAGTGATTATGGCCGATCCTATGGAGAGAGAACCCACCAGAACGATCATACGGGCGACGGAGCTGGTAAAAAAGGAGATTGGGGATCGGATCTATATCACATCCTGGTGCAACGGGCCGCTGAATGTGGCCAGCCAGCTGGTGCCGTTAGAAGAGGTGCTGATCGGTATGATCGATGACCCGGATACACTGCACCGGCTTTTGGAACGGTGCCTGGAATTTTCCATGAAATATGCAAAAATGCTGGTTTTAGCAGGAGCGGACGCGGTTTCATTCGGACATGCCATGGCGTCTTGTACGGTTATTTCAAGGGACCGGTACAGAGAGTTTGCACTTCCTTATGAAACGAGGCTGGTTCAGGCGATTCATGAGGCAGGGGGAAAGGCCATAACCCATATCTGCGGCAATATTCAGCCTATCATATCCGACGTGGATACCAATGGCAGTGATATGATTGACTTTGACCATTTATGCGATCCTGCTTCAATTCTTCAGTCATCCACCAAAATTATCAGAGGCAATCTGGACCCTGTCCTGTTTTCCAACGGCACGCCTGAGGAGGTTTACCGGGAGACTGCCAGGGTTGTGGAACTCTGTAAGGACAGCCGGAGATTTATTCTGGGCAGCGGATGTGAGATTACGGAATCGGCGTCGGATGAAAACATCAGGGCATTTGTCCGGGCTGGACGGGATTATGGGAAATATTAATAAAAGTGAAAATAAAATGTTCATATAAACATAAAAATCTTGACAAAATGACAATATAATGTTAATATACGATTAACGAGTAATAAAAACAAATAAAACATTCATAAAACTTATGCGGATGAATGAAAATGTATGGAGGGAAAGTAAATGAAGAAAAGAAGTCTGTTATTTATGTTGGGGACGCTCATGATGGTATCGTTGGCGGGATGCGGTTCGGGAGGAAATAAGCCTGCGGAAACTCCGGCTAAGACAGAGGCGGCCAAGACAGAAGCGGCGAAAACAGAAGCAGCGAAAGCTGAAGAAGGCAAGACGGAAGCGGCCAAAGCGGACGGAGAACAGGCAAAGGCCGGCAGTGACAGCGCAGGAGCATTTAAGCCGACAAAAGATGTGAACTTTGTTGTGGGGTTTGATGCCGGCGGTTCGGCAGATATCCCGGCAAGAATCGTAGCAAAATATATGTCCCAATATGCAGGGGTTAATGTTACGGTCAGCAATGTGGTTGGTTCCAGCGGACGTGTGGCGGCAAACCAGGTGAGATCAACAGAACCCGACGGATATACTCTTCTTCATGTTCCGGTAGGCTACTATCTGCAGGCAGCGCTGGGAAATGCAGATTTTACATACGAAGATTTTGAACCGGTGACCATGTGGTGTGATTCCTGGGTAGGCCTTGTGGTGAGAGCGGACGCTCCTTACAGCACCTATGAAGAATTTATCGCAGCGGCAAAGGAAAATCCGGGAACCATTAAGGTAGGGTCTGTTTCAGGCACATTGCCCCAGCTCGCAACACTGGCGATTGTGGATAAAGAAGGCGTAGAATTTAATATGGTGGATATCGGTTCCAATAATAAAGCGACCGAGCTGTTGGGAAGCCGTATTGATGCATATATTGACGGCGTGGGACAGTTTAAACAGTATGTGGAAAGCGGAGATTTTAAATGTCTGATGGCATTTGCTTATGAGGATACGGAAATTCCAGGTTATGAAGGACTTCCGAGCGCAGAGAGCCTGGGATATACGGATTTTGATTATCTGCTTCAGTCATTTGGTATGTGGGCTCCTAAAGGAACCGATCCGGCAGCAGTTGAATACTATGCCAATCTGGTAAAACAGGCGGCCGAAGATCCTGACTGTATCGCAGAACTCAATGCTCTGGGCTATGGCGCCAGATTTGACACTCCCGCAGATTATGCGGAAAACTGTAAGAATGTGTTGGAAGGTACAAAAAAGGCTGTTGAAGGTATTTTACAGTAATTGATTACAGGCAAAGACAGGATGTCTGATGGAGGATGTATGGGGGAATTAATTTTTTTAGGAATCGTGATGGCGGTATGCGCTTACTTCTATACTTTGACATTCGGGTTTGCGGTCAGCATCCTGGATAAGTCGGGCGGAGCCGCAGTATTTCCCAGATTTGTCATACTGTTTCTGGCAGTGTTTTTAGTGGTAAGGTTTATAACGGTTCTCAGGGAGAAACAGAAAAAGCCGTTTGCATTTAAAGAACTTTTTACGGGAATGCGCCTGTTCTTTTTCGTCTCGTTGATTTGTTATATACTGGCTCTTAAACATTTGGGATATTTAATCTGTACACTGGCGTTTCTGATGGTGACGGTAAATGTGTTCTACTACAAGACAAAGGACGGCTGGGGACCGGTGAAGTCAATTGTGCTGCGAAATGTTTTGCTGGCTGTATTTACACTGGCGATGAATTACTTTTTTGTCCGGATTCTGCATATCATGCTGCCGTCCGGATTTCTGCCCCAATTATTTTAAAGGATATGAGGTGAATGTATGGATATGATGGTACAAGTCTTTCAAAATATATTCAATCCGGAAAGCCTGTTTCTGATTCTTGCGGGCGTGGTGATTGGAAATATATTCGGATGTATTCCGGGGCTGAATACTCCGATTGCGATCGCCCTCTGCCTGCCGTTTACTATGGCAATGGATCAGGTTCCCACGGTCTGCCTTCTCATGGGTATCTACATGGGAGGCGTTTCCGGCGGTCTGGTTTCTGCTATCCTTCTTAAAATACCGGGAACTGCGGCGGCGGTGGCAACTACATTTGACGGTTACCCTATGACGCTCAAAGGGCAGGGGACGGAAGCGCTGACACTGGGAGCGTTCGCATCGTTTTTCGGCGGCATTTTCAGTACCATAATGTTGCTTCTGCTGGCTCCCCTTCTTTCGAAACTGGCCATCGGATTTGGCCCGTGGGAATATTTTGGAGCGACAATTCTGGCCCTCAGCATGGTCTGCGTGCTGATTCAGGGGAAAATGGTGAAAGGGTTTATTTCTCTCGGAATCGGCCTTCTGGCAAAATGCGTCGGCATGAGCCCGATAGACGGTATGGCATACCGTTTTAGCTTCGGCAACGTGAACCTGGAAAATGGATTCAGCCTGATTGCCGTGATTATCGGAGTATTTGCACTTCCGGAGATCATAAATAATGCCGGAAAATTAAAAGAAACTTTAAGCGTTACAAAGATTCATAAAAAGCTTTTCCATATGCTTCCTATGAAAGATATCAAGCGGCATTTTGTAAATTTCATGAGGTCCAGCGTGATTGGAACCGTGATCGGCATTCTGCCCGGACTGGGCGGAGGGCCTGCCGGACTTATGGCCTATGCGGCGGCTAAAAAGTCTTCCAAGACGCCGGAAATGTTCGGAAACGGATGTGATGAAGGAATTGCCGCATCGGAAAGCGCAAACAATGCTACCACAGGAGGGGCGCTGATCCCCATGCTTTCCTTATCCGTACCAGGAGATACGTCTACAGCCGTAATTATGGGCGCATTTGCCATTCAGGGAATTGTGGTCGGACCAAACCTGAGCCTGACGCAGCCTGTTCTGTTCCGTTCGATCATCATGGCGGTATTTGTGGCAAACATATTCATGTTTTTATACCATGGATCAACCCTGCGCTTTATGGCCCGGGTGATTGAGATCCCTAAAATGTACCTGATGCCTTTGATCGTGGCGTTCTGTGTAACCGGTATTTTCTGCCTGAATGCCAATGTTTTCGACCTGTATTATACGATTGGCTTCATAATTTTGGGCTATGTGCTGGATAAAAATGATTATCCGGTGGCGCCGCTGATCATGGGAATGATTCTGGGCGGGACGGTGGAAGAAAATCTGAGACGGTCTATCAGCTATTATGGTTCATTCCAGAACTGCCTTACCATAAAATCTGTGGGAACATTGTTTTTTGTGATTGCGGTTATTATTCCGGTGGTGTCCGGGTTTGTGAATGCGAAGAAATCTTTTGCTAAGTAGCCGGTAAGGCTGTTCGGTTTGGTATTCGGTTTTTGGTTTTCGGAGGATTACCGGCTGGGTGCAGGCTGGATGGAGGTAAAAGATTCCGGAATAGGAAATAATTTTTAAAATATTGGATTAACATGGAACTCAGGGCTTTTTAACATCGAACCTCAGGGCTTTTTTTAAAAAGCCCTGAGGTTCGATGTTAAAAAGCCCTGAGTTCTATGCTGCCCACATATTTATCAATAATAAGATGCCAATAGTTTTTAAACATTTTTAGATATTTTATTTTGAAATTTAGTGATATGATTGTATTAAGGCTTCCTGGAATTGGCGAAGCTGAGCTGTAATGAACTTGTGGAATGCATTATAATTTGTCTATAATAGTAAGAAATGTGAGGTGGGATTATGCTGTACACGACTACATACCATTCTCCTGTCGGCAGCCTTATGCTGGCTGAAAAAGATGGCGCTATTGCCGGCCTTTGGATGGAAGGACAGAAATATTTTCTCGGATCGCTGAAGGAAGAAATAAAGGAAAAAAGCGATTCCGTGGTTTTGAATCAGGCGAAGGAATGGCTGGACCGTTATTTCAGAGGGGAAAAACCTTCGGCCAGCGAACTGAGGCTCGCTCCCGAAGGCAGTGAATTCCGCAAAGAAGTCTGGAAAATTCTTTGTGAAATACCCTATGGAGAGCTGACCACCTATGGAGAAATATCAAAAAAGATTGCGGCAGGCCGCGGTCTGGAAAGAATGTCGGCTCAGGCCGTAGGCGGTGCGGTAGGGCACAATCCGATTTCAATTATTATCCCCTGCCACCGTGTAGTTGGCTCAGACGGAAGTCTGACCGGGTACGCAGGCGGTCTGACAAAGAAAATTCAACTGCTTACGATGGAAGGAGTTGACATGGAAAAGCTGTTTATCCCCACAAAAGGAACGGCGCTTTAACAGGAGGCAAAGGAGATATGGACTGGCGTAAGATGTCTGGTGAAATGGATACTGGGTTTGTAAACCGGGTATATGGAATCGTTGCGGAAATACCCAGAGGAAAGGTTGCAACCTATGGACAGATCGCGGAAATGAATTTTCAAACACACTCTGGCACCAGATTACGTTTTTGGCGGGCAGAAAAGGCAGCGTGCAATGCTGGAAGGGGAAGGCATTACATTTCTGCAGAATGGCCGGATTAATATAGAACGGCATCAATGGGGAGAATATGAACAGTTGACTTTGCCGCTATAAGAGCTTTAAACATCAAACGTGAAGGCATTTTTAAAAATGCCTTCACGTTTGATGTTAAAAAAAGTTTGATGTTCAAAAACCTGATCTCTAATTTTATTTCTTCTATATCTATCAAAAAATTCCATCAAAAAATAAAACGCAAATCACCAATCAAATATAAATACAATTATACGTCTAAAAACAATCAATACACAAAACTACCAATATAAAATCAATCATATAATATCAATAAAATCTTAAATATCTTAAAAATACAGCCTACCCACCAAAAATCCATTAAAAAACGAATGTTATATGAATAAAAAGCCGCCATTCCCATTGACAATACGAACGAAATAACGTAAAATAAATACAAATAGTTAATAAACGATCATAAAACAGAAGGGAAGAGGCTTATGAGAGCGATAATGGTGATGTTTGATTCATTAAACCGAAGGCTATTAGAGCCATACGGCTGCGATTGGACTCAGACACCTAATTTTAAACGGCTGGCTGAAAAAACGGCGGTATTTGACAACTTCTATGTGGGAAGTCTTCCGTGTATGCCGGCGAGACGGGATATTCATACCGGCCGGTACAGTTTTTTACATAGGAGCTGGGGGCCGCTGGAGCCGTTTGACAATTCCATGCCAAGAATTTTAAAGGAGAATGGAATCTATACGCGACTGATCAGCGATCATGGACATTACTGGGAAGATGGAGGATGCACCTACCACACCATGTATTCAAGCTGGGAATGTGTGAGAGGGCAGGAGGCTGACCCCTGGTCCTGGCGGACCGATGAACCCGAGATTCCAAAACATGTTCCGACGATGAGAGAGTTCACTCATCCGGAATGGTGGAGGGATAACTGGTGCAACCGGGAAATCATACATAAAAAGAATGAATGGCCGCAGAATCTGGTATTTGACAAGGGCCTGGAATTTTTGGAGACCAATAAGGATTTGGATAACTGGTTTGTGCAGATAGAGACATTTGATCCCCATGAACCCTTCGATGTGCCGGAGGAATTTGCAGAGCTTTATGAGGACGACTACAGCGGGGATCATTTCGACTGGCCGCCTTATGCGCCTGTCAGTGAAAGCAGGGAAGCGGTGGAGCACATCAGAAAGCGGTATGCCTCTCTGCTGACCATGTGCGACAGGAATTTGGGCAGAGTTCTGGATTTCATGGATGAGCATGAGATGTGGAAGGACACCATGCTGATCGTCAATACGGATCACGGATTCATGCTGGGGGAGAAGGACTGGTGGGCGAAATCAGTGATGCCCTGTTATAACGAGCTGGCCAATACCCCGTTTTTTATGTGGGATCCGCGTTTTCCGGTTCAGGGAGAGCGCAGGACTGCTTTATGCCAGACCATCGATATCCCGGCCTCTTTACTGGAATTCTTCCAAGTGGAACTGCCTGGGGAAATGATGGGAAAACCTCTTGCCAACGTGTTAAAAGAGAATGAAAAAGTCAGGGATTATGCTATTTTCGGTTTCCATGGATCATTTGTCAACATTACGGATGGTGAATTTTTGTATATGAGGGCCTCGTCCTCCGTATCCAACCAGCCGCTGAACGAATATACGCTGATGCCGACGCACCAGCAGGGATTTTTCAGCCCCAGAGAGTTAAAAGAGATCGAGATATGCGGTCCGCTGCCATTTACACGGGGATGCCAGGTGATGAAAATCAAAAACCAGAGCCGCCTTGCCAATGCCACCTTCTGCAATTCGTTCCAGTATGGCAATATGCTGTTTGACCTGAAAAATGATCCGGAACAGTTAAAACCAATAGACAATCCTGCTGTGGAAGCCCGGTTTGTTAATGCGTTAATCCTCAAGCTGATGGAAAGCGATGCTCCAAAAGAACAGTTTGAACGGCTGGGTATCGATCCGGGAACGGATTATGATGAAGAGCGCATTTTAGCAGACAGGAAACGGGCGGTTACATTTGACAGTTTTGAGATAACAAAGAAATACCAGTGGTCGGATGAAGCGAAAAATATATTTATCGGCATGCTGTCTCTGCTGGCTGAGAACCAGACGGATGAATACTTCAGTTCTATTGAAGCGGTCATGAAGGAATCAGGAGACCGGATGGTGGAACGGAAACATTTTGAACAGATAGCCAGAAAGTTTTATTCCGATCAGGATGGAAAGGTGTTCTATTTTCTGAATAAGCTTGCGAGGATCAGATGATGGGGAATGACAGGATATTAGTCGTGGATGTGGGAACATCCAGTCTGAGAGGGATTTTATTCGACCGGAAAGGGAAAACGGTCTGGAAAGGCCAGAGGGAATACGAACTGGAAGTATCAGGAGATGGCGCGGTGGAGATGGATCTTCAGGTTTTGGACTGCCACCTTGAAAGCATTCTGAAGCAGGCGGGAACCTGGCTTGAGGCGCAGAAGGGAGAACTGGCCTGCATTACGGTCACTGCCCAGCGGTCATCTGTAATTCCGGTGGATGAGGATGGAAATGCGCTTTCCAAAGCTATGATGTGGCAGGACACCAGGGCGGGAGAGATCTGCAGCAGGCTTGACGATGAAAAAAACCGGATCTACCGGATCTGCGGTATGAGGCCGTCGCCGGTTTTCTCAGCCCCCAAGATTCAATATATCAGGGAACAGGACGGGGAACTGTACCGCAGGTCATACAAGATGATTGGATTTCAGGAATATGTGCTCTGCAGGCTGAGCGGGCAGTTCGCCACGGATTTTTCCATCGCCAGCCGGACTTGTCTGTTTGATATCAGAAAACTGGAGTGGTCGGATGAACTGCTTAGTCTGTTCCATGTTGAGAAAGAAAAACTCTGCCGCCTGGTTCCGGCCGGGAGCGCTGTCGGGGAAACGAGAGAAGAGATCACCCGGATGCTGAAACTTCCTCGTCCGGTGCCGGTGTTGTCTGCAGGAGGGGACCAGCAGTGCGCGTCCCTGGGGATGGGGTGCGTGGAGGACGGCCGGATAGCTGCTAATTCCGGCACCGGTTCCTATGTGATCGCATTGTCGGACCGGCCCGTCGGTGACGACGCCATGCGGGTGAACTGCAATCTCTCCGCAATACCTGGAAAATGGATTGTGGAAGGTTCGGTTCTCAGCGCAGGAAAGACGGTAAACTGGCTGAACCGGCTTCTGTTTGACAATCAGGAAGGCGGATTTAAAGAGCTGACGGATGCCTGCCGGACTTCGCCTGCGGGAGCCAGAGGGATGATATTTCTTCCTCTGTTGGCCGGAAAGGGAACGCCGGTGTGGAGACCTGATATGAGAGGGATGATTCTGGGCCTTGGATTCGAACACACCAAAGGCGATTTCGGCCGGGCTCTGTTGGAAGGCATCGCTTCAGAGATGAAAGAGTGCATTCAGATCATTTCCGGACTGACCCGGACCGCATATGAGGTGGTGAAAGTAGCCGGCGGCATGACCCGCAATGACCTGTATAACCAGATTCAGGCCGATATGTATGAGGTGCCGGTGGTCAGGGCCTTTGATAATGAGGCTACAGGCCTGGGCGCCTGGATATCGGCTGCCAGGGAAATGGGCTGGTACACCTCTTATAAAGAAGCATATGAAACAGCCGCGGAAGGGATGGAAGAAAAAAGATATGATCCCGACCCGGACAATATAAGGATTTATGAAAACCTGTACAGCAGGCTCCGGCAGAAGGAAGCCGCTGTATATTACCAATAAAAGGAGAGCAAGATTATGTCAAAAGTTGATGAGATCACAAGAGAATCATGGATAATGAGCACATTTCCGGAGTGGGGAACCTGGTTAAATGAAGAGATTGAAGAGGAAGAGGTAAAACCGGGAACCGTGGCCATGTGGTGGCTTGGCTGTACCGGGCTTTGGGTTAAAACGCCGGGAGACTGCAATATCAGCATCGATTTCTGGTGCGGTAAAGGCAAACAGACGAAAAAAGTCAAAGATATGGTGGCCGGTCATCAGATGGCAAATATGTGCGGGTGCAGAAAACTCCAGCCGAATTTGCGGGCTTCCGTCTTTGTAATGGATCCGTTTGCCGTGAAAAAGGTGGATGCGGTGCTGGCTACCCATTATCATCAGGATCATATGGATCCCAATTATGCTGCCGCAGTCCTTTGCAATGTGAAAGAGAAGATTCCGTTTATCGGCCCTAAAAAATCGGTGGAAACCTGGATAAAATGGGGAGTTCCAGAGGAACGCTGCGTGACGGTGAAACCAGGGGATACCATAAAGATCAAGGATTTGGAGATCGTGGTTCTGGATTCTTTTGACAGAACCTGCCTTGTGACCACAGACGGATATCAGGATATCAGGCATACCTGCCCGGATGATATGGATGAAAAAGCGGTCAATTACCTGATTAAGACACCGGGCGGCAATATTTACCACAGCGGCGACAGCCATTATTCCATCTATTTTGCAAAACACGGCAAAGATTATGATATCGATGTGGCTTTAGGGTCTTACGGTGAGAACCCGGTAGGACTGGCGGATAAGATGACTTCCGTGGATATCCTGAGAATGGCGGAAGCCTTGAGGTGTAAAGTTGTGATTCCGGTTCATTACGATGTGTGGACCAATTTCATGGCCGATTTAAATGAAATCAGAGTGCTTTACGATATGAAAAAAGAACGTTTGGATTATAAATTCCACCCGTTTTTCTGGGAAGTGGGCGGCAAATATGTTTATCCAACCGACAAGGATAAAATGGCATACCATCACGACAGGGGCTTTCATGACTGCTTTGAACATGAGCCAAACACTCCTTACCGTTCTATTTTATAAAATGCCGTATCAGTTCACATCGGGTGGACATCCGATGCTTCTCGACCGGCTTTTTCAGTCAAGAAGATGGGCCGTTCTGAACAGTTACAAAATGTCTTGTGAATAAGAGGAAATCATGAAGCTGAAAAAAATAAAAACATATGAATTGGAAAAATGTTATTCAATCGCCCCCCTTCTCTATCAGGGAAAACAGCATATTCTGGTTGCGGCGGAAAAAATCAATAAGTGCCTTCTTTTTGACCTGTATGGAAATCTGGAAGAAACCGTCTGGGACACTCCGGGAGGGACCATGTCCATGGTACAGGTGCCGGGAAGTGACGGCTGGTTTCTGGCAACCCATAAATTCTATTCTCCCAATGATTCAAAGGAAGCTGAAATCGTCCTGGTTACGCCAAAGGGCCGGGATGATTGGCAGGTTCAGACCATCGTTAAGCTGCCGTTCGTGCACCGTTTTGATATTCTTACCAGAAACGGAGCCCATTATCTGATCGCCTGTACGCTGAAATCAGGGCATGAATACAAGGACGATTGGTCGTCCCCAGGAGCTGTCTGGGGCTGCCGTCTCCCGGATGAGCCGGAAGGCTATAAAGAAAACAGCATGCTTTCTCTCACCTGTTTAAAAGAGGGGATGCTCAAAAACCACGGATACTGCAGATGCGGAGGGCAGGACGACGGTTACGGCCTGATTTCTGCGGAAAATGGAATCTTTCGCGTCACCCCGCCCGATATGCCGGACGGAGAATGGCGGATGGAACAGCTTACAAAGGAGCCGGCCAGCGACGTGGCTGCGGTGGATTTTGACGGGGACGGCAGTCTGGAACTGATCGCAATCGCCCCGTTTCATGGAAATGAAATCAAAATTTATCATTTGGAAGACGGTAAATACCAGGTGGCATACCGTTATGAACAGCCGGCGGAATTCGGCCATGCCATATGGGCGGGAAACGTATACGGAAAACCAGGGGCTGTCATCGGATATAGAAAAGAAAAGCGGGAGATTCTGGGCTTTACCTATGAAAACGGCTATCATGCCGCAGTTCTGGAAACAGACGCAGGCTCTGCCAATGTGATGCGCTATGAGAGGGACGGCGTGGAATGCATGGTTTCCGCCAACAGGGAAATAAATGAAATCGCATTTTACGAGATAGAAAAAGAGTGAAGCAAAAAACTCCGGCATGGGAGGGATAAAATGGAGGGCAAAATAGCTAAAAGAAGCAGGGCGTATACCCTTGGAATGTATGAAAAGGCTGCGCCTGCGCAGCTCAGCTGGAAAGAAAAACTACAGGCGGCTAAAGAGGCCGGTTACGATTTTATAGAGATCAGCATTGATGAAACGGATGAAAAACTGAGCCGCCTGGACATGGGAAAAGAAGAGCGGCTGGATCTGGTGAAGACCATGTACGAAACCGGGATTCCCATCCGTTCCATGTGCCTCAGCGGCCACCGGAAGTACCCATTTGGCAGCAAAGACCCGGAAACGGTACAAAAAAGCATGGAAATCATGGAAAAAGCCATTCAACTGGCCGATGATCTGGGCATTCGCATGATCATGCTGGCCGGATATGATGTCTATTATGAAGAATCCGATGAGGAAACAAGAAAGCGTTTCGGCGAAAATCTGGAAAAAGCGGTTAAAATGGCGGCGCGTTCCGGGATTCTGCTGGCCTTTGAAACCATGGAGACGGACTTTATGAACACGGTGGAAAAGTCAGCGGATTATGTAAAACAGATCCGGTCCCCTTATCTTCAGATATATCCCGATATTGGAAATATCACCAATGCGGCATATACATACAAAACGGATGTATTTGACGACCTAAGGACCGGTTCCGGCCACCTTTTGGCTATGCACCTGAAGGAAACCAGCCCAGGAAAATTCCGGGATATGATGTATGGAGACGGGTACGTGGATTTCCAGCAGGCCATTGATACTGCATGGAATCTGGGAATCCGGCGCTATGTGACGGAATTCTGGTACCACGGCAGTGAAAAATGGAAAGAAGACCTGGTTTTCGCCCATGACAGCATGGCGCGGATATTGGATAAGGAGAGATAAAGAGATGCTGGAAGAATTAAAAAAACTGGTATATGAAGCCAATATGCAGCTTCCGGAGTATGGGCTGGTCACGTTTACGTGGGGAAACGCCAGCCAGATTGACCGGGAATCCGGACTGGTGGTGATAAAACCCAGCGGAGTGGAGTATAAGACCATGAGCCCTGAGGATATGGTGGTTGTGAACCTGGACGGAACTGTGGTGGAAGGCGGTTTAAACCCGTCGTCAGATACGGCCACCCATCTGGAACTCTATAAAGCATTCCCCCAGATCGGCGGAATCGTGCACACCCATTCTTCCTGGGCCACAAGCTGGGCCCAGTCAGGCAGATCCATACCCTGCTACGGCACTACCCACGCCGACTACATTTACGGAGAGGTGCCCTGTGTCAGATGCCTGACAAAAGAAGAGATCGAAGGCGATTACGAGACAAACACAGGACTTTTGATTGCAGATTATTTTAAAGACAAAGATGTAAAAGCCGTACCTGCAGTGCTGTGCAAAAACCACGGCCCCTTTACCTGGGGAAAAAATGCGGCAGAAGCGGTTCATAACGCCGTAGTCTTAGAAGAGGTAGCCAAAATGGCTGCCAGATGCGAGCAGATCAACCCGGATGTAAAACCTGCTCCACAGGTTTTGCAGGATAAACATTACAGCCGTAAACACGGAGCCAATGCTTATTACGGACAGATTGCGCGCTCCTGAGAATGCTGCATCTCACCGGCCATCGTTTAACGGGAAATGGAGTAAAATAAAAAAACGCAAAAAGCTGGCAACTTCCTCCAATCTATTGTATTATAATAGTTAATAGTTTAGGCAATACCCTTGCACTTGCAGGAAGGAGGGAGCATATGAACGGTTATTGGACCTGCAGCGGCCGTTATATCGGCGTCAGCCAGAATGGTTATTTAGTATCATACACCGGTCATGTGATCGGGAAATTCTACGGCAATGAGATTTATAATGCCGATGGAACATACATAGGAGAGATTCTGAAAGAAAAAAGACTGGTGAAAAACAAGAATAAAACAATCCAGCGGCGCCCCATGTTCAGCAGGGGAATCTGTGGCACGATCACAACCAAATACTGTGATATCGGCAGCCTGCCGCTGGTTGGTAATTTTGAGGATTTTGATTATTGAGCCGTTTCGTTGGTCTGCGGAATGATCAGCCTCACCGTATTTTTAAAATACGGAATGCTTTCAAAGGTAATGGAAACTGTGCCGTAATAAGCGCTCAGTCTCTGATAGATATTGTTCAGGCCGACATGTTGTTTCCGTCCGCTTTCCGGGTGTTCCGGGTGCAGGGCGGAATTCGCTTTTTCTATATCAATTCCCCGTCCGTTATCGGAAATTTCCATCAGGATATGGTCTGCTTCTCTGCGCACATTGATTTCAATTACCGGCATCAGGATATTCTCATAAAAGCTGACATCCACATCGAATCCGTGACGGATAGAATTCTCTGCCAATGGCTGTAAAATGGATTTCAGCACATACAAATCTTCCAGTTCCGGATCCAGCGTGTATTTAAAATCAATTTTCCGGTTAAACCGCCGGTTCATAATGTCGATATAGGCTTTCACATGGGTGATTTCCTTGCTTATGGGAATCACTTCATTGCCATAACTAAGCCCTATTCTGAGAAAATCCCCCAGGCTCGTGATCATAGAAGAAGCTGTTTCTTTGTGCCCTCCAAGAATTTCCATATTGATGCATTCCAGCGTATTGTATAAAAAATGAGGATTGATCTGTTCTGATAAAAGCTGGATTTCAGACCGGTATTTGGCCCGTTCGCTCTGTTTGATCCGCTTAAACTGCTGCTGGATCGTATTGTACATGGAATTGATGGCCATGTTTAGGTGGCCGATTTCATCCTGGTATTTCATCTGGTGAGGCGTGCTGTAGTTGTTGTTTTCAATGGCCTTTACATTGGAAATCAACTGTTTAAATGGTTTTGTGACGAAACGGGACAGCATAAATGCCAGCAGGGTGGTGATGGCTAACCCGGCAATGGCGATCAGGAGGATAAAGGCATTCATCATGGAAATCCGCTGGTGCAGCAGGGTTTTCGGCAGAATGCAGACCAGTTTCAGCCCGCAGAAATCCAATGGTTTTCCGTAAAGACTGTAATCCATGTTATCGTACAGCAATTGAATGGAGTCTCCGCCGCCTTCTCTGGTGACCCGCTTGGCTGTTTCCTCAGAGTTTGCCAGCTTATAATAAGAAGCTGAGGAATCCAGACTGATATTCTGCCCCGTCTGATCTGTCAGATACATGGTGCGCTTGGCATAAGAGGAATCGGATAAAGCCAGCCTCTGGGCTACGCTTTTGCTGTCCAGCATCAGAACGATGCAGACATCGGAATCCTCTGCGCTTCCGGCGATGTGGAGATACCGGGTGCCCTCCAGTTGGGAGATCGGTATGATAACCGGAATGATATAATTGTTTTTTATGAATGGACTGCGCCGTATGGGCAGCCAGGTTATGCGGTTAACAGAGGAAAGATCCCATCCGAACAGGTTGGAGGCTGTTTCCTCTTTTTTTAATGTATTGGTAAACAGGGAATAGAACTCCCCATTTTTGCCTAAAATGACAATGGTATCCAGGAGTGGATTCGTCAATGTCAGGTTCGACAAAGGGTCCTGGATCAATGCCATATTCCTGGCGTATCTTGCAGAACTGCCCGCCCGGGCGTCTTCCACGATGTTGGTAAAGTCCGTGGTGGAAGCGAAATTGATCACATTGTTCAGCAGAATATTATAGGAGTCCGTAAGGGACTGGCTGCCGATCTGAAGGGAATCTGCCGTCTGGGAGTAAGTGTCTTCCTGGTATAGCCTGGCGAAATACCAACTGCTTAAAATCCCCAGAAACAGAGCCAGCACCAGTCCGATTGAAATCATGCAGAGCCATATTTTAGACGATATTTTTAAGTTTGCTATGTAAGTTTTTATCCGTTTCATAATTACCTCCATGCCGAAGCACGCTTTTTGCGCAGGCCCGCGCTGAGAATATCAGATTCTCAGCGCGGGCCTGCGCTGAAAAGACCTCAGTGTCTGGCCTGGTATTCGGACGGCGTCATTCCCGTATGATTCTTAAATGCCCGGTAAAAAGAACGGTAGTCATCATACCCGACGGCGTAAGAGATCTCGCTGATATTCGCCTGGCCGGATTCCAGGAGATGTTTGGCCTGCTCCATTTTCACATTGAGAACATAGTCCCTGAAATTGGTCCCTGTTTTGGCCTTGAAGTAAATGGTGAAGTAAGAGGTGCTCAGATTCACATGAGCCGCCACGTCTTCGGCCTGTATCTTCTTATCCATGTTGTCCTGGATAAACTGTTTGGCATCCAGAATAATGCTGTCTTTCCGTTCCTGCAGATATTGATAAATCAGGTCTGCATACTGGGAAAACAGCCCGGTTGTCCATTCTTCTATCTGCCGGAATGTGGACATCTGGTTAATCGTCACGTATGGAAGTTCTGTAAACAGGTTGATATCGTTCTGTATCTGTTTCCTGAGGGTGTTCTGCACATCGGTAATCAGGTAAATGCACATGCCCCGGATAAAGCTGGGAGGAGGCATGGGAACATAGAGCAGGGATTTAAAATAATTGTTGCAGTAAGCCTTTATAAGATTCACATCATTTCGGCGTATGGCGCTGATCAGTTCACTGATATCAATGCTGCTGGTGGATATGTCAGGCGCCAGGCTGCAGATCACGGATTCATCATAAATGTCCTGATTCTTCTCATAGATCTGATAGGAAAGTGTGGTTAAGGCTTTGCTGTAAGACCGGCTGGCGTTAATCAGTTCCTGCTCCTTAGACCCTATGCCGATGGTAATGCGGTAGTTCTCCAGCTTTTTAAGCTGTTTCAGACAGCTTTTGGCCAGTTCCTGTACTGAAACGGGTCCGGCTGCGCTGTCCGTGTGCACCAGCAGAATCACCTGGGCGGGATTGCTTTCCCACACCGCAAAACGAAGCGGTCCGGCTTCTTCAGTTATGATCTCCTGTACTTCAGAAGTGATATCAGGCAGCGCCGGTTCCCCTGTCTGCTGAATGGAAAACACCAGAACCTGATAGGGGGAATCTGTGAGCGGCAGATGGAGTTCCAGAAGCTTTTGGAAGATATCGCTGTTGTGGCGGAATTCGTTCTGCACCAGCTGGTTCAAAAACAGTTTTTTAGAGGAAGTCCGCAGGGACTGATAATCCGTCATATCCAGCATAGAGCCTCCGGCCCGCTGTTCCAGAATTTCATCTCTTAGATCTTCCAGTTCCGTAGTCAGTTCGTCTATTTTAAGCGGCTTTAATATGTAAGCCCTGGCTCCGTAGCGTATGGCTGTCTGAGCGTAGGAAAAATCATCATAACCGCTTAAAATAATGAATTTAGTGGGGATGTTTTCCTTGTGGCATTTTTGGATCAGCTCTAAACCGCTGAGCCTGGGCATCCGTATATCGGTAATGGCGACGGCCGGCTTATATGTATTAATTAATTCCCATGCCTCCATCCCGTCCTTTGCGGCGCCGATGACCGACATATTTAAACTCTCCCAGGGAACCGCCGCGTTTAATCCGTTTCTGATTGAAGATTCATCGTCCGCAATTACGACGCGGACTATTTGTCCGGTATCCATAGTAATTCCCTCCTTTTAGTAGGTGATTGTCAAAAGTATACCATTAACAGGTGTCTGTATCCAATATAATTGTATATATTAATGGAAAATGCAACATTTGTATTGAAAAGTGTCATTATATATTGCTATATTTGATGGTAAAGTTAATTCATCAAGCAAATAAAGTTTTAATACAAGGAGGAACGGTATGAAGAAAAAATTTGTAAGTATTATGCTGGCAGGAGCCATGGCTGCTTCATTAGCAGGATGCGGCGGCGGAGCTGAAAAATCCACCACGGCGGCGCCGGCACAGGGAAGCACAGGGGCAGAGCAGAGCGGGGAAACCAAAGCACAGTCAACGGAAGCCAAGAAAGAGGAATCCGGTGAAAAAACAGTGATTACCGTTTGGACCATGGACCGCCATGATTCTGAATATGTGGAATCCAAAATTGAAGAATTTAACGCAAATAACGATAAAGGAATCGAAATCGCTTTAAACGTAATTACAGACGACTATCCTAACATGATGGCTCTTGCTTACTCTTCAGGAACCGCTCCTGATATCGCGGGCGTAGGCGGCGCGACAAGCGGATTTGATTTAAAAACATTCGTTGAAGCCGGAATCATTGATCCGTTAAATGATTATATCACAGATCCTGAGTTTGAAAAAGTGACAGAGGCCAGCAAACTTCAGTTTGAAGGAATTAATATGATCGACGGCAACGTTTACTGGATTCCAACCGGAATGAGAAGCGGAACCAGAATTGAATATAACAAGGATTTGGTTGAAAAGGCCGGATATACCGAATTCCCGGATACATTGGACGGTGTTGTGGAACTGGCAGACAAGATTACAAAAGACGGCAACGGCGTTTCCTATGGCGTAGGCTTTACTTCTGCCGTACCATTTAACAGATGGCTGGAAGGAACCGCAGAAACCAGCGGTATCTACCGTTATGACTTTAAGACAGGTAAATTTAACTTTGACGGTTACAAACCGATTATCGAAACAGCCAACAAATTCTTCCAGAACGGAAGCGTATTCCCAGGTTCTACCAGCCAGGGCGTAGACGCTATGAGAGCACAGTTCGTAGAAGGCACATTCGGTATCTGGGGCAACGCATCCCAGGAAGCAGGCGTGTTCACTTCACAGTTCCCGATCGACAAGTTTGAGTGGGGCGTTGCAGAAGTTCCTTCTCTGGACGGAACCAGAAAGGGCGCACAGTCCATCCAGCCTCAGAAGGGTTACATGATGTTCTCATCCAGCAAGAACAAAGACAAAGCATGGGAAGTTATCAAATACTTCAGCAGCGAAGAGTTCTTAAAAGGATATCTGGAAGCCGGATTATATCTTCCGATCTCCAATTACATGGACGGTGTGATCGACAAATCCAAGACAGGACGTCTGGCAGACTTCCAGTTAACCGATTATGAAAGCGTTTATCCGGCAGTTCCTGCAATCTCCTTAGAAGGCGATGATTATGGCACTGTAATCTGGAGAGCGATCATGGGCGATGTAAGCGCCGACGATGCGATTGCAGACCTGAACAAACGGTACAATGATGCACTGGAAAATGATATTAAACTGGGCAAGATCAAACGTGTTGTTATCAAAGACTTTGATCCGCTTCATCCGGGCGAAGGAACCATCGAATACACAGAATAATTATGATATAGAGCAATTACCGGTGGTCTGAATTTAGGAGAATATAGGTATTGAGTAGTGCAGGAGGTGCTGCAAATTGACTGGCATAAGTCTTGCAGCGCCTCTTTTATGCAGAAAAATGCAGAGAATTGCCGCTGAAGCGGCGGATAGTGAGGTAAAAGCGAAAGTACCTTTCGCTCAAAGAGTTTGGCAAGCCAAACTCCGCTTTTTAATAAATGCCGCTAAAGCGGCGGATAGTGAGGTAAGTATGGAAAATAAAAATAAACTCAGTTTTTCGGAGAAGTTTGCCAAGGCAAGGAACAGAGGGGATTTTGCCGCATTCTTTATGATGCTTCCCTCCGTCTTTCTGTTGATTACGATGTCTGTATATCCGTTTTTCTGGCTGTTCCGTTATGTCTGCTATGACTACAACGGATTTAAAGCCTATTTTACAGGTTCCAGGAACTTTATGCGTATGCTCGGCGATGAGACGTTCTGGCGGAGCGTGCTGCATACCTTTGAATATGCGGGCATGAAACTGGTTATCATTGTGCCCTTATCCCTTTTACTGGCGGTTCTTCTGAACCAGAAACTGACGGGAACCGGAATTTTCCGTGGAATTTATTTTATGCCGACTGTTATCAGTGCAGCGATTTACAGTTTGATTTTCGGATTTATTTTTGCGGTTTATAACGGTGTTTTAAACGCAGCCCTTCAAAAAATCGGAATTATCAACGCGCCGATTGACTGGCTTGGAAATGCCAGCATTGTTATGATATCCATTGTTATCGTGGCCGTCTGGGGCGGTTTTGGTAACTATATGATTTTGTTTATTTCAGGAATGACCAGCATTCCTGAGGAAATATATGAAAGCAGCAAGATTGACGGAGCCAACGGAGTACAGACGTTTTTTGGAATCACCCTTCCGATGCTGAGCCCGGTGCTGAAAGTAATCCTCATGCTGGCGATTACCAATGCATTTAAAGATTACCAGTCCATTCTGGTATTGACGGATGGCGGACCAAATAACCGCTCTCACGTTATGTTTTCCTATATATATAAATTGATTTTCAGCTCCAGCACGACGCCGCAGATCGGTTATGCGACCATGCTCAGTATCGTGGCTGCCCTGATTATCGGTATTATTACCGCGATTTATATGTTTGTTGCCAGAAAACTTGATGATGTGATTTAGGAGGGCTTTATGGAAAAGAGTCATAACGTATATTCAACACAATCCAAAATTATCCGCGCGCTGCTGGTTGTGTTTCTCATTCTTGTGGCGGCGTTCACCTTATATCCGCTGATTTACATTGTTTTCGGATCATTTAAGGAGAATGCGGAACTGTTAAGAGGCGGCACAAAACTGCTTCCTGATAAATTTATTCTTGATAACTACAAAGAGGCGTGGCACAAAGCCAATTTTGCCAGATATACATTTAACAGTATTATGATCAGTGTGGGCGTTATGATCGTCACATTGATAGCCACCAGTATGGCGGGTTATGTGTTCGCAAGGAAGAATTTCAGGGGCAAAGAACTTCTCTATAGTCTTTTCGTGGCTTTTATGTTTGTAAATGTGGGAAGTGTTACCCTGAGGCCTCTGTTTGAACTGGCTGTTAAAGTGAAGATGAACACGTCCCTGCTCAGCGTAATCCTGATTGCGGCCGGAACCGGCCAGGCTACCTATATTTTCCTGGTCAGAGGATTTATGAATACCATATCCAAGGAACTGGACGACGCGGCTAAAATTGACGGCTGTACATTTTTCCAGATCTATTATAAAGTGATACTGCCGCTGTTAAAGCCGATTCTGGCGACCACCGGACTGCTGTCTTTCCGCGCAGGCTGGAACGAATACATCATGCCTTTGGTATTTACAATGTCCAACGAAAAGATGCGTCCGCTGACAGTTGGTGTTACAATGTTAAAGAACAGCGGTGACGGAACCGCGGCGTGGAACCTGATGTTTGCCGGAGCTACCATTTCCATCATACCGATTGTGGTTATCTACATATTCACCAGCAAGCAGTTTATGAGCGGAATGACAGCCGGAGCGGTTAAGGGTTAAATGCATTAAAAAGCGCTGTCTGCAATTAATTAAGATGCCGCAGGTGCGGCGGAATAAGAGGAAAGTATGATGACAAGTCAATTAAATTCAGAAGGTTTTATCATGAGCTACCTGGTTTCAGGTCTGAAAGAGGAAGATTTTAAGGATAATACAGTTGATGATAATCAGCTCCGCTATGAAAAATATCTCCGTTCCATCATCACGAAGAAGCAGGAAATAAGACCGTCGGGAGATATTCTGCTGGGGGAAAACAGCAGTTTAGGCCTGCCATGGCGTTATTATTATAATTATGAAAACTGGTTTGTGGATTTGAGCACATTTTATTCCGTTTTGACCAGAGTGGAAATGGATGCCTGCACCCAGCTTGTGGCCGGCCGGGATATGGAGGTCAAGGCGGTGGTGTGGTCCTACTCTTCCGTAGACCTGTGGTGTAATGACGAGCATGTGTGCTCCATGATGCCTCCTGTTTACAAACCGATCAGAAGACAGGAAGTGAGCCTGAAACTGAAAGAGGGCGCAAATCAGCTCTACATCAGGCTTCAGACCCTGGGGGTCAGGGATACCAGAACTTTATTCGGAATACAGATACTGGAAAACCGGGATCAGATCCGCGTGTCCCTTCCCGATCCGGAGCATACAGATGCGGTTGCCGCATGTGCAAAGTGGCTGTCAGGCGCGGTGATAAAGGACGGTGAAGTGCGGTTTGAAGGCCCCGCTCCCTCCGGAACCACCCTGGGATACGATTCATTAAGCCCTGATTTCGGCCAGGTGAAAACCAAAATCGTCCGCCATGATATCAGCGGCGTTACGGTAGAAAAACTGGAAGAAGGCCGCCCCTACATCGTTGTGGAATGTGTGATAAATGGGCAGAAACTGAGCCGCCGGATGGAAGATATCAGCCGCATCCTGCCCAAAAAGCTGGAAGGCCTCAGTTTTGAAGACAATAAAATGGAGATATTCAAACGGACTGCGGCGGTGGAATCGCTGAGCCGCGGCGGAAAATTCGGTTTTTCCATTTCCAATATCCTGGCCCGGAAGGTGACGGGAACCACAACTTCAAAGGACAGGGAATTGTTTTTAGAAACCTTATCACAGATTGAAAAGCGTTTTGACTGCTCCGATTTCCTGGTATGCGGCCTGGTCCGCTACCTGAAAAATTACGAGCTGGATGAGGAACTGAAGGAGAGAGTGAAAGATGTTCTGCTCCATTACCGTTTCTGGATGGATCAGGAAGGCTCTGACGCCATGTGCTTTTGGAGTGAAAACCATTCCCTCATGTTCTATGTATCCGCAATGAATGCCGGAGAACTCTATCCGGAGGAATACTTCACCCGGGCACATATGACGGGCCGGGAGTTGTATGAAGCCGGTAAGAAGCGGGTGGAGCAGTGGCTGGATGATGTGGAAGAACACGGATTTGAGGAATTTTTGAGCACGGTTTATATGTGCGTTACATTTGCAGGCCTGTTAAATGCCATTGATTATACGACGGAGGAGATTTCCGCCAGGGCTTCTAAAGTTACGGACCGTCTGCTGGGTATGCTGGCAATGCACACGTATAAGGGCTCAATTATTGCACCTATGGGACGGGTATACCGTCAGGTTATTTATCCATTTTTGCAGGGAGCCCAGGCGCTCATGAACCTGGTCAATCCCCGGGTGCCCTATTCTTACGGTGAGGGCTGGCTGGCATTTTACGCTACCAGCAAATATAAAATACCGGAAGGACTGGCCGAAAAGATGGCGGAGGACATTTCCATGGAATATGAGACGGGAAATGCCATGATCCGTTTGGAGAAGAATGAAGGTTTCTGCATGACCTCCGTACAGTCGCCCAGAATGGATGAAGGATTTAAGAGATGGACCAATTTGACGCTGGTTGAAGAAACGGAACCTGTGGATAAGAAGACCCATGAGTACACCAAGTCTTTAAATGAACGTTTCCACGGCACCACCTGTTTTGAACCGGGGGTTTATGGATATCAGCAGCATATGTGGAGCGCGGCGCTGGACGGACAGACCCAGGTGTTTACCAATCATCCGGGCGGAAGCTGCGATTCCAGCGAGATGCGCCCCGGATTCTGGTATGGCAACGGCGTTATGCCGGCGATCCGTCAGGAAAAAGGCGTGCTGGGAGCCATTTATGTGATCCCTGAAGAACACCCGATTCATTTTACCCATGCATTCTGGCCGGGCGCGAAGTTTGAACGGCAGTCGGCAGAGGAACACTGGCTGTTCGGGCAGAAGGACGGCGGATATCTGGCACTCTGGTGCAGCGAACCGATGAAGGTTCATCAGGATCAGGTGTTTGACTGCGAGTACAGAAGTTATGGGGATCAGATTGCCTACTGCTGTATGGGAGCGGGGAAGAATGAATATCCTGATTTAGAGGCGTTTGCGGAGTGGTGCAGGAAACATGAGCCGGTTTATGATGGGGATATGAAGCGCTTGACGGCTGAAGGTATGGAGCTGGTTTATGAAAAGCGGGAGGATGTAACGCAGTATATATAGACAATGGAATCGTTTGAATTCCTGTATAAAAGGCGTTGGGGGCGGCTGCACAAGGTTGTGCAGCTGCCCCTTTATAGTACCCAATAATACAGAGGTAAGAAATCATGTGGCTGAAACATCACGTCGCGGAGAATGAAAAAATGAGAAGCAGAACTTGTCTGTATTGTATATCAGATCATAATTATGATATGATAGTAACAGATCAGACGGTGGGACATCCATTGCTTCCTGACCGGCTTTTCAGTCAGGAAGATGAGCTGTCTGAACTGCAGCATATGTATGAATGATAGAAGGAAGGTGATTGTATGGCACTTTCAGATACAAGAGTTTATACGATACAAGATATTTACAATCTGCCGGATGGACAGCGGGCGGAACTCATAGATGGATATATATATATGATGGCGCCGCCGAACCGGAAACACCAGGATATTTCGATGGCGCTGTCACATAGGATTAAGGATTACATTTTGGCAAACAAAGGAACTTGTGCCGTTTACGCCGCACCGTTTGCTGTTTTCTTAAATGAGGATGACCATACCTATGTAGAACCGGATCTGTCAATCATATGTGACCGGGATAAACTGACGGAGGAAGGATGCAGCGGAGCACCTGACTGGATTATTGAAATTGTGTCAATAAGCAGCCGCCAGATGGACTATATGCGCAAACTGTTTAAATACCGCTCTGCCGGTGTAAGAGAGTACTGGATTGTAGATGCGGAGAAGGATCGGATAACAGTCTATAATTTTGAGGCTGGAATTACGGAAGAATACAAGATGCAGGATATCGTTCCCGTGGGATTATTTGAGGGACTGCAAATTGACTTTGCGCAAATAATTGGATAAATGGATATGGAATAGTTTTATGCAATAGAAAAAGAGCCAGGCGCTTGATCCAGTCTCTTGTGTACTTGACAAGACGCTGATCCCTTTAAAACCGGGCTCTTTATTTAATTCAAAACGATTAGCAGTATTTTTTCATATATCAACCTCATGGTACTCAATGGTGGCGTATGATAGTTACATTTAAAAAAGATCCGCCTGGCTTACTTTATAAAATTCACATCCACATCCTTCACCAAATTCTCAATCTTATTCTTGGCATTTTTCAACAATACTTTCAGCAGTTCCGCCTTGTCGTCCGTAAAATGGGACTGGAGCACTGAGATGCTGAGAGCCGCGATAATTCCCCCATTTTTCCGGATCGGAACGGCAAAGCATGAGATATTGGCGTTGGATTCCCCTTGTTCGAAGGCGACCTGGCCGGTCTGGAAGTCCTGCAACTGACCGTATAGCCGGTGGACGGTGGGAACTGTCTGGGAAGTTAAAGGCGGAAGCTGGTCGGGATACATGGCCTGCAGCTGCTCCAGGGAGTGGTCTAACAGAAGGGCCTTTCCCAGACTGGTGGCGTATGCCGGCATTCTGGCGCCTACGGTGGTGAAGATTCTCACCCGTTCAGGAGAATCATGGGTGATCAGGTAGAAGATATTGCCCCCGTCCAAAACCGCAAAATGCGAAGTTTCCCCGCAAACATTTACCATATTTAGAATTATTTCTGAAATATCTTTCAGCACATCAGATTGTTTCGCATAAGTCTGGCCCACTTCGTAGGCTTTCATCCCAATGAAATACCGCATGGACTGCCGGTTGTAGTAGAGGTACTTTTGATCTACCAATGTATGCAGAACCGGAAAAATACTGCTTTTAGGCGCGCCTATAAAATCCGCCATTTCAGTTAAAGTATAACCCTGTTTGTTAAAAGCCACCGCTTCTAAAATCTTCAGGACACGAAGGGTGGGACGGTGAAGTTCTTTATCTGGCATATGATAACTCCTTTACGGTTTATAAGTAGAACGGTTCGTAATAACGAACAATTAAAACATAGCACGTTTTCGATGCATTGTCAAATGAAGACGATGAATATTGTAAAATACACACAAAAACAGAAAAAAATATGAAATAAAAGTAATAAAAATAGATAAATAAATCGGCCCGGCTTTGTTGACAAGAGAAAATATGTATGATATTATCAACATGTAGTTTGTATATAAGAATAATTATTCGTATATTCGAATCAAAAGAAGTTCGGTTATCCGAACAAAAGGAGGGGTAAGATGAGTGCGGAAGAGCGGTTAGCGTCACTTGGAATTGAACTTCCGGATGCGCCTGTACCGGCGGCATCTTATGTTCCGTGTGTGAGGACAGGAAATCTTCTGTTCTTATCAGGACAGGGAACCATGTATCAGGGAGAACGGAGATATTTAGGCAAGTTGGGGAAAGAGATTTCGGAGGAAGAAGGATATCAGGCGGCGAGGATCTGTGGTTTGAATCTTCTGGCCCAGCTCAGAAACTATCTGGGGACGTTAGACCGGGTTAAGAGAATTGTACATTTAAAGGGATTTGTGGCCAGTGACCCTGAGTTTACAAAACAGCCGGCTGTTGTAAATGGAGCTTCAGACCTGATGGAGCAGGTATTTGGTGAGGCGGGCAGGCACAGCCGCAGCGCGCTGGGAATGGCGGTTCTTCCGGGCAACATAAGTGTGGAGATAGAGCTGATAGCAGAGATAAAGGGGGACGGGCAGACAGATGAATGAGAGATTAAGAGGAAGTATTCCTGCGATGATAACGCCTTTGAAGGAAGATGGTTCTCTGGATGAGAACAGCTACCGGCAGCTGATAAAAAGGGCTCTTGATTCAGGCTGCCGGGGGGTGATGATCCTGGGATCCTGCGGCGAAGGGGTGGTCGTGGAACGAAAAACGTTTGAACAGGCGGTGGAGACGGCCAGAGACGAGACTAAGGACAGGGGACTTTTGATTGTTTCTACCGGGGCTGCCTCTGTGCAGCGGGTGAAAGATAATATAAAAACTGCATGCAGACATCATGCGGACTTTGTGCTCAATATTCCGCCGATGTATTTTGACGAGACCCAAGAGGCCATGGCCGATTATTTTGTGCGGCTGGCCGAATATTCGGAACTGCCCACAATGATCTATAACATTCCGTCAATTACCAGGAATAATGTGGGAGTTCAAACCCTGGTGGAACTGAGCACACATGAAAATGTTGTAGGAATGAAGGACAGCAGCGGCAATCACATCACATTCCAGCGGGTAGTGCATGAAACGAAAGGACAGGACTTCAGCGTATTTGTGGGAAGGGCGCCGTTAATCTGCGCTTCCCTCCAGATGGGAGCGGCAGGGTCGATGTCTCCGATTCCCAATTTGGATCCCATGCTGGATCTTGATATCTACCGCCATTTGGAACAGGGGGAAACTCAGAAGGCCATTGATCTGCAGATGAAGATCAGCAAGATTACAGGGTTGTTTTCCTATAAGAATATGTCGATTAATGTTAATTTAAAAGGGCTTTTGTCCGCACTTGGGTTCTGCCGTCCCTATACGGCCGGATTTGACCCGGTGCTTTCGGAACATGAGTGCATGTTGTTAAAAGAGAGATATATGGAGATTGTACAATAAAAGGAGGAAAAATTATGAGAAAAACAAGTATTTTATGTATGACTTTAGCGGTATCGGCGGTTCTTATGACGGGCTGCGGTTCCTCAAAGACGGAACCGGCGCCTGCGACAACACCTGCGGCTGCGAAAACGGAGCAGGCGGAACCGGCAAAAGAGACGGAAAAAGCAGAGCAGGCGGAGAAAACGGAGGCGTCATCCGCTGTGAGCGAGGCATCGGCAGAAGAGAAAAAACTTCCGGACGGATATCCGAAAAAACCCATTAAGATCATTGTTCCCTGGGATGCAGGCGGCGGAACGGACGTATTTGTCAGAACCATAGCAACCGGAGCGGAGAAGTATCTGGGACAGCCGCTGAATATTGTGAACCGGGGCGGTGCAGGAGGAACGATCGCCACCACAGAATTTTTAAAGGAAAAAGGGGACGGATATAGTATTATTTTTGAAGCGATTGGAGTATTTTCCACTCAGCCAAAGATGAACGCTGTTACCTATAAAACTGAAGATTTCAAGCCGATTATCGGAACTACAGTAGATCCCATCATGCTGGTGACCACGACCCAGACAGGAATTAAAACATTTGACGAGTTTAAAGAATATGCGAAAAATAACACGGTGAATTTCGGGTTTACCGGCAGCGGTTCTCTCCATGAGATAGCCAACTATGCGCTGTTTGGCGAGTTGGACGCGGATGTGAATGGAATTAACTATACAGGAGGCGGTGAGCTTCTGGCGGCTATGATGGGGAACCATGTCCAGTTCGGTTCTCTGCATCCGGTCAATATCATGTCATACGAAGACGCGGATACATTTGTTCCGCTGCTGGTATATTCCAATGAACGTATTGCCCAGTATCCGGATGTGCCTACTGCAAAAGAGATGGGCTACAATTTCGATTTTGAGGTTTGGAAATTCATCGCAGCCCCTAAGGATACTCCCGATGAGGTCATTGATTACCTGTATGACGGGTTCAATAAAATTCTGAATGATCCGGAGATCAAAAAGCTTCTGGAAGAGGGCGGATCCGTGCTGATGGATCACAATACGCCTGAGGAAGTGGATGAAAAACTGAGAAGCAACGTGGAACAGACAGGAAAAATTCTGGACGAGCTGGGCCTGAGCGCAAATTAAGAGCAAGAAATAAGTGAGGCGGCAGAATGCTTTGGAATGGAGGAAGCTATGAAAATAAATACTAATTTGTGTACCGGGATTTTATTTCTGGTCTTGGGAACGGCCGCTTTATTCGTTATTCCTGCCCAGATTCCGGCAGGGCATAATGAATATGGGCCAAGACTGTTCCCTTATATCGTTTCGGTGATTATGATTCTCTCCAGCCTGGGGGTTCTGGCTGGAGAGTGGTCAAGATACAGAAAAAATCTGAAAAAGGAGATAATGGAAGTTGACTTATTTGAACTAAAACGGGTCGGACTGATGTTTCTCATAATGACTGCGTACATATTTTTGATAGAACCCTTGGGATTTGTTCTGTCTTCGGCGCTGTTTGTCAGCGGGATACTTGTATTTTTCAAGTCTAAAAACCCGGTTTATTATATTGTCTGCATCGCTTTGACTGCGGCAATTTATTATGGGTTCAGAATCTTTTTGAAGGTGTATCTGCCGTAGGCGCGCACCGGACAATGAAGGAGGTATGAAATGGAACAATTTATTCAAGCGCTGTCGGTTTCTTTTTCAGTCCAGAATATACTGTTCATGAATCTTGGGGTGGCCATAGGGATTATATTCGGGGCGCTGCCGGGACTGTCGGGCGGTGTTGCCATCGTTTTGTTTATGCCGTTTACATTTTACTTAGATCCGATCATCAGTTTAGCGTGGCTTTTGGGAATGTACTGCGGCGGAACTTATGGGGGATCGGTTACGGCGATTCTCATCAATACGCCGGGAACGGCCGCTTCGGCAGCAACCGCTATGGACGGTTATGCTTTGGCAAAAAAGGGAAAACCCAGAAAAGCTTTGATGATGGCGTTGACGGCTTCCTGCATCGGCGGGATTGTCAGCACATTTACATTGATTTTCATCTCTCCCCTTTTGTCTAAAATCGCTTTGAAATTCGGCCCGGCTGAGTATTTTTCCCTGGCGGTGTTCGGACTGTCCATCATTTCGGGGGTGAGCGGAAAGAATATTTTTAAAGGGCTTTTGATGGGCTGTCTGGGAATGTTTGTGATTATGATCGGCATGGATCCTATGGACGGAATACAGAGGCTGACTTTTGGGAACCTGTATCTGGCGGGCGGAATTGATATGATACCTGCCCTGATCGGACTGTTTGCCCTTTCGGAAATGTTTAACAAAGCCAAAGGGATTGAGAAGATTGATGTTAAGGCAGACCTCAGCTCCAAAGAGGACCGTCTCACCATGGCGGATATGAAGCGCTGTATGGCGACGATCCTCAAATCCAGCGGCATCGGTACGATTATAGGGGCGATTCCCGGAACCGGGGCGGCCATTGCCTCTTTTATTTCCTATAATGAGGCAAAAAGGGTTTCCAAACATCCGGAGGAATTCGGAGAAGGGTCCATCGAAGGAGTTGCGGCTTCTGAAGCGGGCAATAACGGTGTGACCGGATCAACTCTCATTCCTCTGCTCTCATTAGGAGTGCCGGGGGATATGGTGACGGCGATTCTGGTAGGAGCGTTTTTGATGCAGGGGCTGACACCTGGGCCGACGCTGTTTAAAAACAATATGGATATTATTTATGGAATCATGATTTCCCTGTTGGTAATCAACATTTTTATGTACATTCAGGGGAGATATTTTGTCAAGCTGTTTGCTCAGGTAAATAGGATTCCCATGCAGGCCATGATTCCGGTTCTGTTCGTACTTTGTGTGGTCGGCGTATACGTGGCGAATAACTCCATGTTTGACGTGAAGATCATTCTTGTATTCGGGGCTCTGGCATATGTGGCCGGAAAGCTGAAACTGCCGGTTACGCCTCTGCTTTTGGGAATCGTGTTAGGGCCGATGGCCGAACAGAACTGTAGGCGGGCGCTGGCTTTATCAAAGGGAAGCTGTCTGATCTTCGTTCAGAAGCCTATCAGCCTGTTTTTCCTGATACTGGTAGCGGTCACCATTGTGATGTTTGTAGTTAGAAACCGAAAGGAAAGCGTATGATGAATTTATCGACGCCATATCCATGGCTGGACCTGGATATTGTTGAGCGGAATATTAAAACTATGGCAAAGCGGCTGCAGAAGGAAGGCATCAGCTACCGCCCTCACATCAAAACCCACAAATCGGTGGAGATCGCCAGGCTGCAGCTGGAAATGGGAGCCAGGGGGATTACCTGCGCCAAGATTTCAGAAGCCATGGTCATGGCAGAGGCGGGAATTAAGGACATATTGGTCGCCTATCCGTTAGTTGGAGCGGATAAGATGGAGCGTTTGGGAAAATTAATGGACATAGCGGATGTAACGGTGACTGTGGACAATGAGATCAGTGCGGGGCAGTTGAACGGCCTTGGAGAGAGTAAGGGAGTGAAGATAAAAGCGCTCATAGAAATCGGCGCCCAGAACCAGAGGGGCGGGATTTTCGATGACGGGAGGCTGATTGAATTTGCCGGAAATCTGAGAAAGCTTCCGTGGCTGGAGGTTAAAGGCATTTTCACCTATGTGGGGCTTAGGCCGGATTTGAAGGAACCCGGGAAATTAGAGGAATTTGCCAAGGAAGAGGCGGAACTGATGGCTCATAATAAAAGGGTTTTGGAAGAAGCCGGATATCAAGTGGAGGTGGTTTCCGCCGGCAGCAGCGCCACGTCCATTTATGCCGGGCACCATGGCGGGATTACGGAATCCAGAGCGGGCAGTTGTGTGTTCAATGACATGAATTCGGTTCATTTGCATACGGCCGGGCTGGAAGACTGCGCTCTTAAAATAAGGGCGACTGTGGTCTGCATCCCGAAACCGGGACTGGCTACAATAGATGCGGGCAGCAAGTCCCTTTCATCGGATACAAAGCCGGGACAGGGGTACGGATACCTGGTGGGATTCCCGGACGTGGAGCTGTATAAATTAAATGAAGAACACGGCTATCTGAAATTCGATGAGAAGAAGACGGAGTTTAAGATCGGGCAGCAGGTGGATATCATTCCAAACCATGCCTGCGTGATCGGCAATCTCCATGACAGCTATTTTGCGTTCCGGAATGGGGAATTTGAAAAAATAATCCATGTGGATGCGAGAGGCAAGAATTATTGAGAAAGGCAGGCGCATATGTACCAGTATTTATTTCAGCAGGCATTGGTGATTGACGGTACGGGCGGAAAAGGCAGAATCGCCGATATAGCGGTTCAGGACGGCAGGATTGTGAAAATAGCGCCGGAAATAGACAGGGATGCGGGAGAAACAATTGATTTAAAGGGGAAAATCCTGTGCCCCGGTTTCATCGATGTGCATTCCCATTCCGACATTTCCCTGCTGTATGAAAATAACCCGGGAAGCAAGGTGTTCCAGGGAATCACAACGGAGGTGATCGGAAACTGCGGCTTTTCTCCCTTTCCTCTGATACAGGAAAGGGAATGGTTAAGGAGGAGAAGATCGTCGCTGGCGTTTATTGATGTGGAAGAGGTGCCGTGGGACTGGCCGGATTTTGAAGCCTATAAGGAACGGATGACGGCAGCCGGGCCCAATGTAAACCTGGTTCCTCTGGTGGGGCATGGAAGCATCCGGGCCGTGGTGATGGGATATGATGATAAAAAGGCGGACAGCGGACAGCTGGAACGGATGTGCGGTATTTTAGAGGAACATTTCAGGCAGGGAGCGGCAGGAATTTCCACGGGACTAGGTTATCCGCCTGATTTTTATGGAGATGAGGAAGAGCTGACGGCCCTGGCGCGGGTGGTTAAGAAGTGGGACAAGATCTTCACATTTCATATAAGGGGAGAACGGGCGACGCTTTTTAAGGCGGTTAATGAAGTGATTTCTATAGGGAGGAACAGCGGCGCTAAAGTACATATATCTCACCTCAAATGCGCGGGAATTCATAATAGGGGCCGCAGCGGGGAACTATTAAACCTGATCGATGAGGCGGCCGGGGAAGGCGTTGATATCACCTTTGACCTCTATCCGTATACTGCGGGGAGTTCTTATCTGGGGTTAGTGTTCCCGCCGGCATTTCACGAAGGGGGGATGGAAGCGCTGATCGGGCGTTTGAATGACCCTGAAATGAGACGTGAGATCATCAGCCAGATGGAGAATGGAACGCCCGGCTGGAGCACCTTTATAGGGGAACATCAGGGGGAGAATCTGATGATTACCAGCCTTTCATTACACAAGGAATGTATCGGCAGACGGATATCCGAGATCGCCCGGGAGTGGAACTGTTCTCCGGCGGAAGCGGCCTGCCGCCTGATGGCAGAAGAAATGGGCCGTGTGGAAATGGTCATGTTTTTGACTGATGAAGAGGACATGGACCGGATTGCCCTGCATGATAAGTGTTTGTACGGGACAGACGGGCTGGCTATGGGAGATGTGAAGCCATTGATCCGTCAGATGCCCCATCCGAGATATTATGGAAGCTTCCCGGTTTTATGGAACCGATATGTGGGTCAAGGGGCATTTTCGCCGGAAGAACTGATCCACAGGCTGACCGGGGTTGCGGCTAAACGGTTCGGCCTTTTAAAACGGGGAGAGGTAAAAGAAGGTTATTGGGCGGATCTGGCTGTGTTTGAGCGGGAGAAGCTGAAGGCGATGGGAGATTACGAGAACCCGTGCCGGTTTTCTGCGGGAATTGAATATTTGATGGTGAATGGCGTCCTGGAGATTCGGGATGGAGTGAAGAGCGGAGCGGCCGGAGGGCGGATTTTGGAGTGATCTCATATTAAGTATTAATAGCAGTGGACGGGAAAAGTCCCATGGAAAGAGAACGTTTTCAGGTACAGAACCTGAAGACGTTCTTCTTTTTGCGGAAAAATTAATCGGCCATGAAGAATAATAACCCCTAAATTATGCTGTGGAGCAAATCAGTTTACCGCTCTTTCGACCGTGTTGACTCACTCGATGTTTGCATGATAAGATGAAACCAAGAAACTGGGGAATTAGGAAAAAAGCCCGGATTTATGCGGGCTGCGGCAGTTTGCAGGTCTGAGGGGCTCAGATGAGGGCAGAGGAAAAGACGGGAGGAAGATATGAGCATAAGGGTTCGCCTTGCCATTGCGTTTTCATTTTTTATCATTGCACCGCTGATGGTTTTGATGGCATACAGCAATAAAATATCGTCGGAGGTCCTCTTGGACCAGATCAGCGACGCCCAGGTCCATACGGTGGAGAGCTATTCCAGGACGGTAAATGATATGCTGATGGATATGAACCGCCTGCTTCTCAACATGTCGTCGGATAATGACGTCCGCCGGCTGATGAGCGAAGAATCAGAAGAAAAGGACGGTGGGGACATGCTGTTTAAATATCAGCAGCTTCAGCTGTTTGACGATATTCTGGAAGGCGCTCAGATGTTTCTGATGAAGTATCCGTTTGCCGTCATGATTATCCCCAATGAGGGACAGAGCTTTGGAAGCAGGGAAAATATTGGCGCTTATGCCAAAAGCCTGAAAGCTTCTTCCTGGTATCCCGATGTCATGGCCTGCAGGGACAGCACGATCCTTTGGCTGGACCCTCTAAAGACTGGGGACTCCATCAAGGAAAATCTGTTCTGCGCCGTAATTCCGGTGAAAGAGAGCATGACCAGCCAGAAGAATATTGGAATCATCTATATTGAAATTTCAGAAAAATATATCTATGACATGATGACCAGAAGCGCGTCCCAGTCTGAACTGTATCTTGTAGATAACGACAGCCATATCGTGTCTGGCGGCGACAAAAACTCCATTGGAAAGGAGTTTCCTCTCCTGTCATTTGAAAAAGCTGTGGATGCCAGCGGCTGGAAAAAGGTCGGATATGAGGGCCAGGAGATGATGGTGGTTTATTCCTCTCCTATGGTGGAAGAGTGGAGGGTGGTGTCCGTCACCCCATATGAGACTATATTTTCCCGGGTCAATGCAGTCCATAACAGGACTTATATCATAACCTTGGTGCTGTTGGGCATATTTGTGGCGGTGGCTCTGGGAATCGCCCAGCTGATCAGCCGTCCGGTGATGTCCCTGAGCGAGAAGATGAACCAGGTGGAAGACGGCAATCTGGGAATCCGGGTACCTGAGACGGGACAGGGAGAGATACGGGTGCTGCAGACCAGCTTCAACCGCATGCTGGACAGGATCAATGATCTGATGAAACAGCTGAAGATCAGGGAAAACCAGAAACGTGAGGCAGAGATCGACGCGCTCCAGGCACAGATCAATCCCCATTTCCTGTTTAATGTGCTGAGTTCAATCCGCTGGGCGGCTGCGGCTAAAGATCCTGGGGTGGAAGAGATGGTGCTCCAGCTTTCCGCCCTGCTCAAGATGAGCATTAAGAAGGGAGAAGAGCAGATTACCCTGAATGAAAGCTGTCAGATGCTGGAAAAATACGTGAGCCTTCACAATCTGAGGCATCAGAATAAGGCGGAGCTCAGAATCTTTATAGAAGAAGGCATGGGGTATCACCTGCTTCCCAGGCTCCTTCTTCAGCCATTGGTGGAGAATTCCATCATTCACGGGCTGGGAAACAGGCTGGAGGGCGGCCATATTACCATTTATGCGGAGGAAAAGGACGGCTTTCTGAACATCCGGGTGGAGGACGACGGAGTGGGCTTTCCGGAGGGATTTGATCTTGATATGAGGCAGAAGGATAAAAAGCGGAACAAGGCATCCTTTTCCAGCATAGGCCTTGTCAACGTGAGGGACAGGGTTAACCTGTACTATGAAGGAAACTCCCGTTTCCGGCTGTATAACCGGATGGAAGATGGAGTGTGCAGGGGGGCGGTGGTGGAGATTTCCATCCGCCTGGAGGCGATTGAACGGTACGAGAGGGAATAGGACAGGTAAAGGAGAAGGTCATGCTGAGGATAGTGATCGTGGATGATGAAATCAATATTGTGGAAGGGCTTAAAAAAACCGTGGAGTGGGAGGAACACGGCTGTCAGGTTGTGGGCACTGCTTATGACGGTACCGCTGCCTGGGATGTGGTTTGTGAAAAGGAACCGGATATTCTGATTACGGACATCACCATGCCTGGAATGGACGGCATTAAGCTGGTGGAGAAGCTGAGACCAAGGTTTCCTGCCATGCGTTTTATCTATCTGACATGTAATGATGATTTTGAGATGGCCAGAAGCGCATTCCGAACGGGAGCCTGCGATTATATTGTGAAGGAAACCATGACCCGGGAAGAACTGTATGAGTCCATAGAAAAGGCAGAAAAAGAGATTGCAAACTATCGGGAAAATATGCTCAATAAAGCGGTGGTTTCCAATGAATTAAAGATTCTGCCATACGGGCTGGATTTTGAGAAAAACCGTTATCTGATGGGACTTCTCTTCGTGCTGCCGTTGTATGGGGAAGACGAGGACGGACCTGCGGACCGCTTGAAGCAGATAATTGTAAGGTTTCCTGACTGTTTTTTGTTCCGGAGGTCGGATTATGAATATGTGGTCATGATGAAGGGGCAGGAGGGAAAAGAAAGGCAGCTGATATCGGAACTCTATGGGCAGATCAGCCGGACATTTGACAAAGAACAGACGCTCACCTATTTCTATGCCGGCCTTAAGCCCTGCAGAAAAGACAATATCAGCAGATTGTACGAGAATTTGAGACGGCTCCGTATGCAGCGTTTCTATAGAAAACACAGAATGTTTTTATTGGAAGAGAGTGGGGATGAGGAACATTTTGAAAATGGAACAGATCAAGGGGCCTTTCTGAAACACTGCGAGGACTGCATCCGGGAATTGGACACGGAAAAATCGGGACAATGGGTTAGGGATTTTCTAAAGGAAGTATCCGGGAAGCGGGAGAGGCCGGAATCTGTCCTGGAGACAGGTGAACAGGTCCTTGTTCTTCTTTTGCACGAAGCTATGCGGGTCAATGCATCGGTTCCCAACGTCATGACATGCCTGCAGAGAAAACGGATTTACCAGGTGTGCAGTATCTATGAATTGGAACAGCTTCTGTGCTGGATGCTTGCGGACGGTATCGCCCAGATCAGGGAATGTGTCTATTCCGGCCGGGATGAGGTGCTCACCAATGCCCTGCGCTATATCGAGGAAAACCTGGGGGAGCATTTGAGCCTGGGCTGTGTGGCCCGGCATGTTTCTATGAACGCCAGCTATTTCAGCCGCTATTTTAAGGGGAAGATGGGAGAGAATTTTGTGGATTACCTGGTCCGTCAGAGAATGGACCGGGCGAAACAGAAGCTTAAATATACAGGTCTTTCCGTAGAAGCCATTGCGGCGGAAGTGGGATATTCCAATATCACATACTTTAATGATTCCTTTAAGAAGAATACCGGGCAGACACCGGGGGCGTATAGGAGACAGGAAAAAAAGATGTAAAGATATCGGAAGCTTAAGTAAATATTGGTTATGTTTTAGCAGCTGCCTGGATGGTATAGTTTAATCATCAAGCAGCTGCTTTATTATTAAGCCTTCCGGGCTACGATACAGAAAGGGAGTTTACAAGAATATGATGACGGGACTCAGCAAAAAGAATGTCCGGCGCAATACCATAGCCGGCTGTCTGTTTATCGCACCGAGTTTTATCGGTTTCATCCTGTTCAGCCTGTTCCCCTTGATTTTGACAATTGTGCTTAGCTTTTCCGAGTGGGACTTAGTCTCCGGGCTGAAAGGTATTAAACTGATTGGAATCGGCAATTATGTGGAACTTTTTAAAGATCCCGTATTTCATGAATCCTTAAGGAATAATATCCTGTTTGCCATATGGTCCCTGCCGGCATTGTTACTATTAGGGCTTTTTGGAGCAATACTGATCAATGATTATGTATTTTCGAAACAACTGTTTAAGACCATCTACTTCCTGCCCTATATCTCCAGCGGCGTGGCTGTGGCAACTGTCTGGAAAGTGGTGTTCCAGCCGACTTACGGACCGGTCAATGAATTCCTCAGGAGCCTGGGTATGGCGAATCCGCCAAAATGGCTGGCTGATCCAAACTGGGCGCTGTTTACCATCACACTGATGTTTATCTGGCAGAATATCGGATATTATATGCTGGTCTACATAACGGGCCTGCAGTCCATACCAAAGGACCTGTACGAGGCCGCGGATATCGACGGGGCCGGTAAATGGCAAAAGATCAGATATTTAACCATCCCTTTAGTCAGTCCTACCACATTTTTCCTGTTTATCACAGGAATCATAAGCTCCTTTAAGATCTTTGATGCGATACAGATCCTGACAAAAGGCGGGCCGGGAACCTCTTCTTCCGTACTGGTGCATTACCTTTATAAGGTATCCTTTGAATTTTACAAAATCGGTTACGGAAGCGCCATATCGATCATTCTGTTCCTGGTAGTGGTTATCATCACCGTATTGCAGTGGAGGGGGCAGAAAAAATGGGTCAATTATTAAGGGAGGTGCAGGTTAAATGAAAAAACGCAGATTTGGTGTGGACACAGTCCCAATGATGCCGAGAGTAATAACGACTTGCTTGATGGCTCTGCTGGGAATCATTATGTGCGCCCCTCTGTTGTGGATGATCAGCACATCGTTTAAAATAGAAGCAGATGTGTTCAACTTTCCGATCGAATGGATTCCGAAGAGGACGAGAGGGTTTGAAAATTATAAGGATGTATGGAACGGTGTGATGCCGTTCGGGCTTTATTACTGGAATTCTATAAAGGTCACTCTGATTTCAGTGGCTGCGTCCATATTGGTAGGCTGTCTGGGGGCGTATGGATTTTCCAGAATTGATTTTCCGGGAAGGGATAAGCTGTTTCTGCTGTATATAGCCACCATGGCCATACCGGAGCAGGTGACCCTGATCCCCAGGTTTTTGATCTTCCGCCAGATGGGAATCTTTGATACGCACCTCTGTCTGATCGTAAATGCTATGTTCAGCGTGCTGAGCGTATTCATGCTGAGGCAGTTTATGGTGACGGTGCCGTTTGAACTTACGGATGCCGCCAAGATCGACGGCGCAGGCCATCTGCGCATCTTGTTTCAGATCATCATGCCGATTGCAAAGCCGGCGATTGCAACCTTTGGTATTTTGAAATTTGTATGGACCTGGAATGATTATCAGAATCCCCTGGTGTTTCTTACCTCATCGGATCTGTATACCATCCAGTTGGGAGTAAAGATGTTTTCAGACGCTTACGGCGATTACTATTCGCTCATGATGGCTGCCGCAGTATCTGCGATCCTGCCGTTGTTAATCATCTTTCTGTTTGGGCAAAAATATATAATTTCCGGTTTGGTAGCCGGCAGTGTGAAGGGATAAAGGAGAAAAGTATGAGAAGAAGAAATTTATTGACGAGTATGGTGTGTGTGGTTTTGGCTGGGGCCGTGATGTGCGGCTGCGGCACGAAGACGGATGAAGGAGCGTCCAAAGCCGATGCAGGCAGCGGCGCCGCCCAAGAGCAGGGCGCTTCCAAGGAAAGTGCCGGTGAATCCGCGGGAGACGGGGAGCAGGTCGTGCTCAAATGGTACACGGAAACGGACGAGGTTTCCAATAAGAATGTGTACAAGACACAGGAGATCGCAGATGCGTTCATGGAAAAATATCCCAATGTTAAAGTTGAGGTACAGCCTCTGGTTGCCAACACGAATAACGAGGAGTACGCCAAGAAGGTTGATCTGATGCTGGCCAGCGGCGAGCAGATCGACATCATGAACTTCTCCAGCTCTTCCAACGTGATGCAGAAAATCAATGCGGGAGTATTGGAACCGCTGAACGAATACGCAGAGAACCGGGGCGTGGATTTAAAGAATGACTATAAGGGCGCGATGGAGGTAGACGGTAAGATTTACCAGATCGTGAACCAGGATTCTGCATATATCGTGTTCATCAACGAAGATATGCTAAGGGAAGCAGGGCTGGAGAATCCTCCGATTGACTGGACTTGGGAAGGGTATGCGGATTACGCGGAGAAATTGACAAAAGGCGAGGGGAGAGACAAGGTATACGGCTCTTATTTCCATACCTGGAATGATTTCTATCAGATCGGAACCCTGGGCGTAATACCTGGAAACTCCTTCTATAAAGAAGACGGCAGCGCCAATTTTGACCATCCGGCCATCAAGGGATTTATGGAATTCAGAAACCGGATTGAAAATGTGGATCAGATCTCCATGCCGTATATCGATATTAAGACTCAGAACCTGGCATACAGGAGTTTATTCTTTGATTCCAAGGTAGCTATGATGCCGCAGGGGACCTGGATGCTGACGGATATCAAGGATCAGGAGAAGTATCCCCATACCTTCAGAACCACATTTGCGGCTCTGCCGAGATATGATGAGACGGCTGCTCCCAACACCACCATATCCACATATGGACTGGGATACTGCGTCAATGCCAACAGCAAACATAAACAGGAAGCATTTGATCTGATCAATTTCATCACCTCAGAAGGCTATAATATCAGCAAGGCATTTTTATCCCCTTGGAAGGAAGCGGATCATGCGGCCATTGCAGCCAGTATCATGGGAGACGATCAGTCTTTATATGATCTGGACGCATTCAATAAAGTCATGTATGAATCCGATATGATCGAAAATAACAAGACCTATATCCCCGTTTATGACCGTGAGATCGATGCAATCCAGGCGGAAGAAGGGGAAAAATACCTGACCGGGCTTCAGGACATCGACACTACGATCAATAACATGCAGACAAGAGCCACCGAAATCATAGAAAAAAATAAATAAAACAGACAAAGGAAGGCGGCTTGCTGGCCGCCTTTTCTTAAAAGAGGAAGCAATAGAAAGAGCCTGCGCCCGCGCTGCCTTTGCAGGTTCAGATTCCCCAGGTGCAGCGCAGAAAAGAGGAGTGAGAACCATGGAAATACATATTATACCACAACCCCGGTATGTGGTTTCAGAAGGTGAAAAATCAGGACTGCGAACCTGCAGCGCACAAGCAGTACTCTCCATGCCGGAAGAAGACAGCCGGCTGATATACCATGCAAAAGAGCTGTTTGGCGGGCTGGCCGTCAGGTCAGGGAGCCGGGGAGGTTACTCTCTGGTTTGCAATATAAAAGAAAGTGATCCTGTTTTGGCAGCCAGGAGTCTTAAAAGGCTGGACGGATATTCCCTGAGGACAGGAAATGGTACTTTGGAGCTTTATGCAGATACGGCATCAGGGATGTTCTATGGAATGATGACGATAAAACAGTTGACAGAAACCTATGGGGAACTTCCCCAGGCCATTGTGGTGGACTGGGCGGATATGAAATTACGAAGCGATTATCTGGATCTGAGGACCATTTACCCCACTTATGGACATATGCTGGAATATATCGGAAAGCTGGCGGAATTCAAGCTCAACACACTGGTAATCGAATATGAAGATAAACTGCCGTTTCAGAAAATGAAATTTCTCTGCCATCCGGAATATGCATTTACAATGGAAGAATTCCAGGAGATTCAGGAAACTGCCTGGAGAAATTTTATTAAAATCATTCCTCTCCAACAATCCTTCGGCCATTTGGAATATGTATTGAAACACGAAAAATACCGGGGGCTTAGAGAGATTCCTCAGGCTGTGGGAGAGATGTGCCCGCTGCGGCAGGGCTCGCTGGAACTTTCCCGCGCTTTGCTGGAAGAGACAGCAGCGCTTCACCCTCAGGCGGAATATTTTCATATTGGCTGCGATGAGGTATGGAGCCTGGGCAGCGGCCGGGAGTGCATGGAATCCGGTATATCCAGGGAAATGATATTCATCGGGTATGTCAACCAGCTGGTGGATATTGTATGCGGTCTGGGGAAGAAGCCTGTGCTCTGGCACGACATGATTGCCAGATGCGGGGAGGAAGAACTGGCCTGTCTGGATAAACGGGTGACCGCAGCCGTCTGGATCTACAACGGAAATGACCTGAAAAACCAGGCAGTTCCCATGATAAGGAGGTTAAGAAAGCAGGGAATCCAGGTGCTTGGAGCCGGTGCGGTGCGTTCAGGAGACGGCAATGGGGATCAGAATTACCCCGTAGTCCAGAACCGGCTTCCCAATCTGGACGGCTGGAGCCGCATTGTCGTGGAGGAGCAGCTGGAAGGAATGATCAATACCAACTGGGCTTCTCCTTTTTCACTGGGAAGGCCATACGGTCTGTACGAATCCGCATTTTATACGATTGTTTACGGAGCGGAGCGCTGCTGGAATCAGGAAAAGGGAGCGATGGATTTTCTGGACCGCTTTTTCCATGTGTTCCATGGAGTGACGGACAGCCGCCTGGCAGACAGAGGGTATCTGGCGGAGGATTATTATAAACTGGTTCCTGAGATGGGGGCCGGGATCACCAGGAATCGAGAGACTGCGCGGTTGATTGAAGTGATGTGCAGATACGAGCACGCCATGAACCTGCATTTTCCGGCTCACAGCCAGATGTTCCGTCTGGCCATGTTTCCGGGCCGGGAGGAGGAGGCGCTGTCCCTGCGTGCTAAAGCGGATTACACATACCGGACGTTGGAATGTGTGAAAAAGGAGATGGAAGAGGCGGTGTCAGGACTGCTGAGAGCATCCATGGCAGATCTGTTTTTGAGATCCAGGTTTTATCTGCCGGAACTCTATGAGAGAACTATCAGGAAATTATTGGAAGGGCAGGTTGAATTATGACAGGAAAAGAGATAGTCAAACGGGTGATAAGTTACAATGATGCGCCCAGAATCGGATATGGATTTAATCCGGAGTACGGTCCCAGCGATCTGTATATGTGCAATCTGGCAGTGCCGGATGGGATGGATGTTTCCTGGCATGAAGCGTCGGAATACGCGGACAGATATGAGATACTGAAGCGTTTCAACGGAACCGTCCGCCATGACGAATACGGGAACCTTTGGGGAAGAATGAGGCAGGATACGACCGGAAAGGGAGAGGCTTTATGGGGAGCCCTGGAAGATTGGGAGGATTTGGACGATTACAAACTGCCCCCATTGGATGATCCGGCTCTTGCAGAGCACTTAAGGCAGACGGTGAAAGACCATCCTGATAAGTATATGATCGGGATTCTGCCTGGATTTCCGTTTTCTATCATGCGCAATCTGAGAAAATTCGATGAGTTTTTGATGGACGTAATCCTGGAACCAGAATTGGTGGCGGAGCTTGGCGCACGTGTGACGGACCAGCTCTGCAGGATTATTGAAAATTATGCAGATGTGGGAATGGATGCTGTGATGGTCTACGAGGATTGGGGAATTCAGGACCGGCTGCTGATAAGCCCGGCCTGCTGGAGGGAGATCTTTTTCCCGTTTTTTAAGCAGCTGGCCTCTAAAGCACATGAATGCGGCCTGTCGTTAATCCTGCATTCCTGCGGGTATATCTATGATGTGCTGGAGGATATGATACATTCAGGAGTAGATGTCTTTCAGTTTGACCAGCCCACGTTGATGGGAGAAGAGCGGGTGGCAGCTCTGCTTAAACAGTACAGGCGGACTTTATTTTCTCCTGTGGATATCCAGAAAGTTCTTCCCGGCGGTGATAAAAAGGAGATCGAGGAGGAAGCTGAGCGTATGATCAGGCTGTTTGCAGACGGCGGAGGCCTGATTGCCGGCGATTACATGGATTATCCGACCATTCAGGTGAAAGAGGAGTGGGCCGGATGGGCGAGAGCTGTCTTCATGGAAAAGGGATGGAATGGAAATGAAAAGGATTGAATTAAATGGGATTTGGACCATTATGGAGGCAGGAACGGATTTGGAGGTGCCGGCTGAGATTCCAGGTTCCGTCTATTCTGCATATCTGAACGCAGGTTTGATGGAGGACCCTTATTACAGGGATAACGAGCTGAAGGCGCTTAAAATGATGGAGAAAGATTATCTGTTTAAACGCCGGTTCACCCTGGATAAGGAGATCATGGACGGTGGAAAGCTCCTTCTTCATGCGGAGGGACTGGATACGGTCTGCAGGATCTTTATAAACGCAGCAGAGGCGGGGCGGGCGGACAATATGCACCGCATATGGGAATTTGACATCTCAGCGATGGTTAAAGAAGGTGAAAATGAGATTTCCATCCTGTTTCTTTCACCTACCCGGTGGATACGGGATGCGGCCGGCCGGGATGAGATCGGAGGCAGCTATCATGCCATGCATGGATTTCCTCATATGCGGAAGGCTCACTGTATGTTCGGATGGGATTGGGGCCCCCGCCTGCCCGATGCCGGAATCTGGAGGAATATCTGTATCCTGGCTGTGGACAGTTCCAGAATTCTTAACTTTTCCATCCGGCAGAAACATTATGAAGACGGGCATGTGGAGCTGGAGGTTTCGGTGGAGCAGTCGGGCGGGGCGGATGTGGAGATCACCGTCACAGACCCGGACGGGCATAAGAACGGCATAGCATGTGAAAAGCCGTATCGGATTGATAATCCCAGGCTTTGGTGGCCAAACGGTTATGGAGAACAGCCGCTCTATACGGTGGAAGCCAGGCTTTTCGAACATGGAGCGGCGGTGGATTGTTCGGTGAAGAGAATCGGGCTAAGGACTTTGAGCGTGAAGCGGGAAAAAGATGAATGGGGAGAGAGCTTCGCCCAGTGCGTCAACAAAACTGCCTATTTCGCCATGGGAGCCGATTATATACCTGAGGACAACCTTCTTTCCAGAATAACGCCGGAGAGGACCAGAAAGCTTTTAAAACGGTGTGCGGACGCTAATTTTAACACAATACGGGTGTGGGGAGGCGGCTATTACCCTGAGGATTATTTCTATGACATCTGTGATGAATTGGGGCTGGTGGTGTGGCAGGATTTTATGTTCGCCTGTGCAAATTACCATTTGACCGGGGCGTTTGCGGCAAATATAAGAGCGGAGTTCATTGACAATGTGAAACGTCTCCGGCATCATGCGTCCCTGGGCCTGTGGTGCGGTAACAATGAGATGGAGATGTTCCAGGCTCAGGGAGAATACGGCGGAACTGCAAAAACGCGTTCCGACTACATCAGGATGTTTGAACACATCATTCCCGAGGTGTTGGAGCAGTATGATCCGGATACCTGTTACTGGCCTGCCTCCCCTTCCAGCGGAGGCGGATTCGACGAACCCAACGCCCCGGACCGGGGGGACGTGCACTACTGGGATGTATGGCATGGGGAGAAGCCGTTTACGGAATACAGGAAATTTTTCTTCCGCTATGTTTCGGAATTCGGGTTTCAGTCATTTCCTTGTATGAAAACCATAGAATCGTTTACTCTGCCGGAGGAGCGCAACATATTTTCCCGGGTGATGGAGATGCATCAGAGAAATGAAGGGGCCAATGGGAAGATCATGAAGTATTTGTCCCAGACATTCCTCTATCCGAAAGATCTGGAAAGTCTGGTCTATGCCTCCCAGATTCTTCAGGCAGAGGCGATCCGGTATGGAGTGGAGCACTGGCGCAGAAACCGGGGCAGATGTATGGGAGCCGTATACTGGCAGTTAAATGATATCTGGCCGGTTGCATCCTGGTCTTCCATTGACTATTACGGGCGGTTAAAAGCGCTTCATTACTATGCGAAACGTTTTTTTGCACCTGTGCTCTTATCATGTGAAGAGACAGGAGAAACCACGAACCGGATATCTGTTGTCACGGAACCGTCTGCAATCGAAACATCCGTCCGTTTCTCCATATCCAATGAGACGATAAAGCCGGTGCAAGCAGCAGTGCTTTGGCAGCTCAGGGAAAACACCGGCAGAGTGATGGAGACCGGTGCTTTTGAGATCGATGTTCCGGCGCTGGAGAGCCGCTGGCACTCTAAAATGGAATTTACCGGAATTGATTTTTTATGTCAATATGTCAGCTATCAGCTTATTCTGGACGGCAGGCAGTATTCGGAAGGGACTGTACTGTTCACTGCGCCAAAGCATTTCCGTTTTTTACAGCCTGAACTGAAATGGAGACTGGAAGGCGGAAAACTGGTCATATCATCGGACTGTTATGCAAAATCTGTAGAAATCCAGGCCGAAGGAGGGGACTGTGTGTTCAGTGATAATTATTTCGATCTGAACGGCGGTGAAAAAACAGTGGAGATTCTGGAGGGCAGGCCGGATACATTCCGGCTTAGGAGCGTATATGATATCCGTTAGAGTGTGTTTAAAGGGCAGACACCGAGACGGTAAAATTCTATAAATAGGAGAAAAGGAAGAATGACGGAACGAAAATATGAAGAATTGGAAGTTAAAATCTTTGAAACCAGAGAGGAACTTGGCCGGAAGGCAGCGGAGGATGCCGCCAACTGTATAATGGATTGTCTGAAGGAGAAGGAAACGGTCAGCTGTATTTTTGCGGCTGCTCCATCGCAGAATGAATTTTTAAAGGCTTTAGCTGGATGGGAAGGAATTCCCTGGGAGCGTATCAATGCGTTTCATATGGACGAATATATCAGCCTGAAGCAGAAGGACAGCCGTTCTTTCAGTGGATTTTTATCCCAGGCCATATTTGACAGAATGCCTTTTAGGAGCGTGAATCTGCTGGACGGCATGGCAGAGCCGGAAGAAGAGTGCGAAAGATATTCAGCGCTTCTGGAGCAATATCCGGCGGATATCGTGTTCATGGGAGTTGGAGAAAACGGACATATCGCCTTTAACGATCCGGGAACTGCCGATTTTGAAGATCCCAGGATGGTTAAGGTGGTGGAGCTGGAAATGGCCTGCAGAAGGCAGCAGGTGAACGATGGTTGTTTTGAATCCCTTGACCAGGTGCCAGAGCAGGCTCTGACCATAACCATTCCCGGCTTGACAGCTCCGCGCCACCTGTTCTGCATGGTGCCGAACGAGAGAAAAGCAGAGGCAGTGAGCCGGATGCTGCGCGGAGATATCAATGAAACGTGTCCGGCCAGCATTTTGAGGAGGAAGGCCGGAGCGAAGCTCTATCTGGACGCGGCCAGCGCGTCGAAGCTGTAGTCAGGAGAAAGAGGCTGATCATGAAAAAAATTCTTTTTAAAAATGCCAGAATTATCACACCCACAGGAATTACGCCGGGGGAATTGCTGACCGACGGAGAGCGGATCGGAAAAATCGCGTTTGATGGAAGGATAGACGATGCTGCAGACGAGACAGTAGATGTCAGAGGGAATTACCTGTCTCCCGGATTTATCGATATTCATACCCATGGCGCCGGAGGCTCTGATTTCATGGATGGAACGCTGGAGGATATCTATCAGGCGTGCCGCACCCATTTGGCCCACGGAACCACATCTATCCTGCCCACCACGCTAACCAGCACCAGAGAATCGCTGATGGAGTTTTTGGAGCTGTTCAACCAGGTGGAAATGAAGAAGAGTGGGCTCAGCACGATTCTGGGACTTCATCTGGAGGGGCCTTATTTTTCGTATGAACAGAGAGGGGCACAGAGCCCGGAGCATTTGAGAAATCCGGACAGGGAAGAATATCTGGAGGCGTTACAGCGGACGGACCGAATCAAAAGGTGGTCTTTTGCCGTGGAACTGAGCGGAGCGGAGGAATTTCTGAATGTGCTGAAAGAGCATGGAATCGTCAGCTCTCTGGCCCATTCAGACGCTGACTGCCGCCAGGTGATGAGAGCCTATGAGAACGGGATGGCGGCGTTGACCCATTTTTATTCAGCTATGTCCGGAGTGAAGCGGGTGAACGCTTACCGGACAGCAGGTGCGGTGGAAGCCGGGTATCTGCTGGATGATCTTTATGTGGAGGTGATTGCCGACGGCAGGCATCTGCCGGGAGAACTGTTACAGCTGATCTATAAAGTGAAGGGCGCGGACCGCATCTGCCTGGTGACGGATTCCATGCGGGCGGCGGGAATGCCGGACGGAGAATCTGTGCTGGGCAGCCGGAAAGACGGTTTGAACGTGATCGTAGAGGACGGAGTGGCAAAGCTCTGTGACAGAAGCGCATTTGCCGGCAGCGTGGCGACTGCGGACCGGCTGGTGCGCACCATGTACCGGATGACGGACGCTCCGCTCTATGAAGTTGTGAAGATGATGACACTGACACCGGCCAGGCTGATGAAGATGGATACTGAGACCGGATCCATAGCGGCAGGGAAAATGGCTGATCTGGTGGTGTTTGATGAGGAGATACGGATTGGGAAGGTTATGACGAGAGGGGAGTGGGCTTTGGAAGATTAAAATGTCTTGACGCTTTTTGCTAAAAGTTATATTATATAGTTATGTAATAATATAACGTAACTATATAATATAACAAAGGAGGAAGTATCATGAAGAAATGTTTTAAGCTGTTAGCCGCCACCGCCTTAAGTGCCGCCATGCTCTCAGGATGTGCAAATCAGGCTCAAGTGGAGACAAAGGAAACACCGGCCCCCCAGACTGAAAAACAGACGGAAGCCCCGGCTGCCGCTGCTTCTGAGGAGAAGAAACCAGAAGCGGAGAAGAAACCGGAGGCGGAATCGGGCGCCGCTGCCAAAACAGAATACGAGCCTGTTCACCTGAGAGTTGCCTATATGCCCAATATGGGAAGTGCTTCGGCGATTATTGCAGCCCGTGACGGCGGATATTTTGACAAGGTCGGGATCACTGTGGATTTAGTCCAGTTCCAGGGCGGGCCTGCGGAAATCGCGGCCATGGCGTCGGGGGATATTGACATATCCCAGATCGGACACGGCGCACACGCTCTCTGCATTGAAGGACAGGCCCAGATATTCGGCCTGGACCTCTTTGGAAAGTCGGATGAGGTTTTGGCCAATAAGGAGAAGGGAATTGAGAAAATCGAGGACCTGAAAGGCAAGACAGTAGCAGTGACTGCCGGCACCTCTTCAGAGATCGTGCTGGATTTGGCGCTTCAGAAAGCGGGAATGACCCGTGATGATATGGAATTGGTGGAAATGGATGCCAACGGCGCGGTAACGGCTATGATAAGCGGAAAAGTGGATGCCTGCGCCACCTGGTCCCCAAGCACCAATATTATCCGTGAAAAAATGGGCGGCAATGTGATCATGCTGGCAGGCAATGCGGATTTCTTCGACCAGGTCGCATTTCCGGGAAGCTTTATTGTTACGGAGGAATATGCAAAGGACAACCACGATGCCATCGTGCGGTTCTATGCGGCGGTTCTGAAAGCCATGGATTACAGAAAAGAGAATGTAGAAGAGGTATGCAGATGGCTGGCGAAAGAAATTGAGGCGGATCCGGACACCATTATTGCCACGAAAGACAACTATGAATGGCTGACTGCAAAAGATGTGGAGGAAGGGCTGGCCGACGATTCCATTAAGAAATGTTACGAGAGCCAGCAGCAGGTATTCATCGATTCGGAACGCATCAAAGAAAACGTGCCCGTAGAAGAATATGTGATGTTCGATGTGATGGGCGAAGCTCTGGAGTTATATAAGACCATGGAATAAGATAGGGAAAAGGGGTATCAGGACTGATATCCCTTTCCGCGTGAAGGGACGTAATTGGGCTATGAGAGAGGTAGAAGAACTGCTTTTAGAGCGGAAGGAATATTACAGAAAGACGTTGTTGGAAGATATTCTCCCATACTGGCTGGGGAAGACGGAACCGGAGAGCGGCGGGTTTTACACTTGTTACAATGTGCTGGGCGACCGGCTTTTGTCAAAGGAAAAATATGTCTGGTCCCAGGGAAGATGCACCTGGATTTATTCAAAACTGGCCCGGGATGAAAGAATCCTGATGGACGAAAAAATCAGGGAATCATGCAGAAAACTGGCCCTGAAAGGGTGTGATTTTCTGGAAAAATACTGCATACTGCCAGGAGACCGGGCCGCATTTGTCCTGGATGAAAATAATCAGGCAAAGGTGGTGGAGCCTTATCACAGCAAAGACATCAGTTCATTTGCCGACTGCTTTGCCGCCATGGGCCTGGCGGCGGCCGGTGCGCTGGATCATAACGCACAACGGATCAAACGGGCTTTCCGTATGTTTAAACAGGCGGCAGAACGACTGAAAAATAATACATTCCGCACCGCTCCGGACGTGCTGCCGGAGGGCTGGCACAGCCAGGCGGCCTATATGATCATGATTAACACTTCGTATGAGCTGGCCGATGCGCTGTCTGAAGCCGGTATGTCTGAAGAAGCGGAATTTGCAAAGGAAATGTGCAGATACGCCATCAATATGGAACTGGACCATTTTCTGACTGAGGACATGGTTCTGCTGGAGTGCCTGGGGCCTGATTTTGAGGACTTGGACACCTTGTACGGGCGGCATATCAACCCAGGCCATACGGAGGAATGCATGTGGTTTATCATTCAGGCCGCCAGATGGCTGGGGATGGAAGAGGCGGAAAAAACGGCGCTGGAAGTGATCGGGCATATCAGCAGAATGGGCTGGGATGAACGGTATGGCGGCATGTACTATTATCTGGACCGGGACGGGGGAGAACCGAAAGGCGTTTTTTTTGAAGGAGAAAAGGAGCTGGCAGAGGGGGCGCTCAGAGACTGGAGCAATAAAATGTGGTGGCCCAACCTGGAGACGGTCTATGCCGCTTTAATGGGGTATCTGGTTTGCGGCGATGAGATGTGTCTGGCTGAGTATAACAGATATCATGAATATACATTCCGCACATTTCCCAATCCGGACAAACGGGTGGGGGAATGGATACAGATCAGGGACCGTCAGGGACAGCCGGTGACGGGAACGGTGGGCGGCCGGCTTCCGGTGAAAGATCCTTACCACCTGATCAGGACGCTGATGCTGCTTGTGGATTTGATAAGCGATGAGGTGGGATAGAAAATTTATCTTTTTTCATCTTTTCATCCGCCCGTCATTTGCCGTATGCCCTGTAAATTGATATAATCTAAGAAAAGGCTGGTGAGGTGCGGGGCTTATGTACAATAGGATGGAGATCGGGTTGGCGGATACGCCATATCATTACTGCCAGTATATGTGGTTCATTGACGGGAAACCGCTGGCCACTTATTTGGAAGAGATGGTGAAGGCTGAGGGATATGAGAGACTTTATGTACATGAAGGCACTCTGTCCGGGCTCTGTCCGGCTGGAAGCGGCCATATGCTGTTTGCGTATGAGAGGGAATTTGTATGGAACCTGTTTGATGAGGAAGAAGCTGTTTGCGTTCCCATCCTGATCTGTGAAGACGATTTGGATTTCAGCTGTATCGTAATTGTGGTGAAAGTCCGTAAGACCAGGGAAACGGTTTACTGGGACTATTTGGGACTTTTAAATCATTGGGATGAAAAAGAGGCGGAAAAATACGGTATTCTTTGGACTGAGGCTTATGCGGAAGAGGACTGGCAGGAATACGGGGAAACTCTGGCCTGGGAGCGCCCGGGAAGTTCCATGTGGAAGGAGTGGACCGGCAAACATTGGGAGGAAGAGCAGAGAAGAAGGTATCAAAACTATGTCACGCCGTATCTGAGGATGGAGGGCTGTGCGGAAAAGATCGGAAATCTGAATTTCAGCTTTGACCGCCGGGAATATGAAAAATGTGTGAAACAGGCCGGAGAATTATTTAAGAAACTATGATATAATATCTATATTATTCTTAAAAGAGGAAAGATCTATGGCAAATACACAAAACAAAGCGGCTCTCCCAAAGGATCTGAAACGGAAAAACCGGAAAGAGATTTTAAAAGTATTCCAGAACTCGGAAAAAGAGGACTGGTCTTTGGCGGAACTGTCTGAGAAGACGGGAATCAGCCGGGCGACGGTGACTAAGGCGGTGATGTCTTTTGTACAGAAGGACATCCTTATATATAGAGGAAAAGGAAGTTCCACGGAGATCGGCGGTAAGCGGCCGGACGTCTATGCATTTAATAAAGAATACCAATTTCTGGCCTATATGAATATCGGAATCGGCTGGATGAGCATGGCAGTTCTGGATTTGAAGCTGCAGGAATTAAAAAGCATCCGGGCCGATATCTCCATCAGTTCCACCTTAGATGAAATGATCTGCATTAGTAAGGAATGTTACAGGAAATTGATAGAGGAGGCCGGAATACCCGCTGAAAAAGTCTATGGGCTGTGTATCAGCACCAGCGGGCTGATCAATCAGGAAACGGGCAGCTTACAGCACATCCTTTCCTACCCTAACTGGGGAAATGAGATACCGATGCGGGCCATATTTGAGCGGGAATACCCCGGTCTTGTAATAATGCTTGAAAATGTGGCCCGGGCAGCAGGTCGCGCGGAACTCTACTATAACCGGGAATTCGATGATAAAAGGGTGTTTACTCTGTTCACGCACCGGGGAATTTCAGGCTGTCTGATCGAACAGGGCAAGGTACAGAACAGCAGAAACAGCCTGATCGGTGAAATCGGCCATATCATTATCTGCCCGGAGGATCAGGATGTCTGCCGGTGCGGAAGCAAAGGCTGTTTTGAAAATATGGTTTCCGAAGAACGCATGGTAAAGCGGGTGAATTGGAACCCGGAACGCCTTTCGGGGTCTGTTTTGGCCCGCTGCGGGGAAATTCATATAAGAGATATACTGAAAGCGGCCAATCAGGGCGATGATTACGCCTGCGGGATTGTGGACGAGGCGGCGGGGTATTTTGCCATCGCGCTCAGAAATATTATTCTCACCGCAGATCCAGAGATCATCGTGATCCAGGGACGGTATTCCGCCGGGGGAGAGTACTTCAGACGGAAAATAGAGGAAAAACTTTATAATCCGGCGTATTTCCCCAACACATCCGACTGGTCTTTCCTGTATGATGAAAAAGATATATGGAAACTGGCGGAAATCGGGCTTTCCGCAGCCATGGCTGAGGATCTGTTCCAGGACCGCGAGCTTTATAAAGACTTTAAATGACCCTGTCCGGCGGCGTTTTTTGGTGCCGGTGTACAGTAATGCCCTGTTTTTAACACCGGAATTTTTTCTTGACATGTAAAAAATAGTCTGTTAAAATAAATACTCGTGTAGAAACGAGAGGATTCAAAGTCTGAAACGTGCTTTGAGTTCTCTTTTTCTTTGTGTGTATCCTATGGGAAATATGGGGATACTTTTGTTGCGGCAGTATGAGACTGCATGATGTGTGTGCGGCTGCGGGAGTGTTCCTGAATTACAGGAACCGGCGGCCATGAGAAAGGAATTATATGGAGACAGTAAGATTTGACGAGTTACAATTAGACGAGAGAATTCTGCGGGCAGTTACGGATATGGGCTTTGAAGCGGCGTCCCCAATACAGGCGCAGGCGATACCTGTACAGCTTGACGGGCTTGACATTATCGGTCAGGCACAGACGGGTACCGGTAAAACGGCGGCTTTTGGAATCCCTTTATTACAGAAGATCGATCCGAAAAGCAAAAAGCTTCAGGCAATTGCGCTTTGCCCAACCAGAGAGCTGGCCATTCAGGTAGCTGAAGAAATCCGCAGATTAGCTAAATATATGCACGGTGTTAAGGTTCTGCCAATTTACGGCGGTCAGGATATTGTAAAACAGATCCGTTCTTTAAAAGACGGAACCCAGATTATTATCGGAACTCCGGGGCGTGTGATGGATCATATGCGCCGCAAGACGGTAAAATTCGATCATGTCCATACGGTTATCATGGATGAGGCGGATGAGATGCTGAACATGGGATTTTTGGAAGATATGGAAACCATTTTAAGCCAGCTTCCGGATGAGCGCCAGACAATCATGTTTTCCGCCACCATGCCGGATGCCATCGCTAAGATCGCCAACAACTTCCAGAACAACCCGGTTACGGTTAAGGTTGTGAAGAAGGAGCTGACGGTTCCCAAAGTAACCCAGTATTATTATGAAGTAAAACCGAAAAACAAGGTGGAAGTGATGTGCCGCCTCCTGGATATGTATGCGCCGAAGCTTTCCGTAGTTTTCTGCAATACAAAACGCCAGGTGGATGAACTGGTGCAGGCGCTTCAGGGACGGGGATATTTCGCAGAAGGCCTTCACGGAGACTTAAAGCAGATCCAGCGTGACCGGGTTATGAACAGTTTCCGCAACGGCAAAACTGAGATTTTAGTTGCTACGGATGTGGCGGCCCGCGGTATCGACGTGGATGACGTAGGAGCTGTGTTCAACTACGATCTTCCTCAGGATGATGAATATTATGTTCACAGAATCGGACGTACCGGACGTGCAGGACGGGAAGGGATTGCATTCAGCTTTGTAGTTGGAAGGGAAGTTTATAAACTCAGGGACATCCAGCGTTACTGCAAGACCAAAATCATTCCTCAGGCGATTCCGTCTCTCAACGACATTACGGAAATTAAGGTTGAGAAGATCATGGAACAGGTAGTGGATGTGATCAATGATAACGATCTGAGCAAGATGATCAACATCATTGAAAAGAAACTTCTGGAAGAAGATTACACATCCCTTGACCTGGCTGCAGCCCTGTTAAAGATGACGATGGGTGAAGAAAATGAAGACATTATTGACGACAGAAGACCGGCCCGTTCCTTAGATGATCTGGGAAGTTCCTATTCTGATTCAGGAAGAGGCGGACGCGGAGGCTCATACGGAGGCAGCAGAGGCGGACGCAGCGGAAGCGGCAACGGATACGGAAGAAGCCAGAGAGGTTCCAGGGACGACGGAATGGCCCGTCTGTTCATCAATATCGGAAAGGACCAGAATATCAAACCGGGAGATATCCTCGGAGCGATTGCAGGAGAATCCGGAATGCCGGGCAAGATGGTTGGAAGCATCGATATGTATGACAAATATACATTCGTGGAAGTTCCCCGTGAGAGTGCGGACACTGTGCTGCAGGCCATGAAAGATGTTAAGATTAAAGGCAAGAATATTCACATGGAGAAAGCTAACTCAGCGAAATAGCAGAAGATTCCCATGTCTGACAGCTCCCGGCCAGCCGGGACGAACTGGCGGGATGAATGGACAGAATCAATAGAAAATAGTGATAACAAAAACCAGCCGGCCGGCCGCTGCGGAAGATTAAAATCTTACCGCCGCGGCCGGTTTGCTGGTTTTTTCTATTTAGAATAGCAACAAAAATAAAAATGGTAATTATTACTATTTATGTAACAATGTCACTGTGGCCTGTCCTTCTATCTGATATATTATAAACAGTTAGAAAAACAAAAGAAGGAGGTCAATGCATGAGAAAATATGTATGCAGTATTTGCGGTTATATTTACGATGAAGCCGCAGGAATTCCCGATAAGCAGATTGCTCCGGGAACCAGATGGGAGGAACTGCAGGAAGACTGGGTCTGTCCGCTGTGCGGAGCGCCTAAAGAGGTATTTCACCTCATGGAAGAGGAGAAAACAGTACATAAGGACGGAGCTTTAGAAGAAAACAAAAGAGATGAAATGAGGGAATTATCTTTTGGAGAACTGGGCGCGCTGTGTTCCAATCTGGCAAAAGGGTGCGAAAAACAGTATCTGGCGGAGGAGGCCGGGCTGTTTAACCAGCTCTCGGAGTATTTTATGAGCAAAGCGGCTCCTGTATCTGATGCAGGTATGGAACATCTTCTGGCGCTCATTGGGAATGATCTGGAAGAAGGGTTTGTACAGGCAGAGGACGCATCGTCATCCGTGTCTGACCGCGGGGCATTGAGGGCGCTGACCTGGAGCCAGAAAGTGACACGCATGCTAAAGTCCCTGCTGGCGCGTTATGAAACGGAACGGGGCGGAGTCATAGGCGGCGCCAAGGTTTATGTCTGCGAAATCTGCGGATTTGTCTACGTGGGAGAGGAACCGCCTGAAATCTGCCCGGTCTGCAAAGTACCGAAATTAAAACTTACAGAGCTGAAAAGGAGGTAACGATATGCATGCAGTGAGAAATATTAGATTATGTACAAAGGATTGTCTCTGTCTATACGTTTGTCCCACCGGCGCCACTGATACGGAGACCGGACAGATTGACGGGGACAAATGCATCGGCTGCGGAATCTGCGCCAATGCCTGCCCGTCCCATGCCATTTCCATGGTTCCGGAGAAATATCCCGTACAGCAGAAAAAGACAGAACCGGTGAAAAAGAGCCTGTTCGCCCTTGCGCGAAGCAAGGCGGATCAGGAGAATGTGGCGCTTCAGATAGCGAAGAAGGCCGATGACGCAGTTCTGGTGCAGCTTATGGAGGCTGCGGCAAAATCCAATCATCTGATGGCAGAAGATATTCTGCGGGAGGCCGGATATATGCTGCCCCAGAGCCGGAATACCCATGAGTTTTTAAAGTCATTGGCAAAAAATCCTCCGGCAGAAGACTTTCCAGTGGAAGCGGCGGAAAAGCTTCTTAGCCTGATTCCCTGTAATGAATAAAACTGCGTAACCGTCCGGTCATTGATTTCCGGATAAAATCGAGGTACAATAGATTCATTACACTTATTTAAGGAGACAAAAAAGTTGATGGATCTGAGTGAGTACCTTCCATTCTGGAAGAAGTTAACGCCTGCCCAACAGGGATTATTGAGAAATACGGTAAGAGAGCGGAGATTTACCAAAGGCGCCATAATCCACAATGGCTCATCCGACTGTATCGGGCTTTTAGTGATGGTCAGCGGACAGCTCAGGGTCTATACGATGTCGGAAGAGGGAAAAGAACTTACGCTTTACCGTCTGCTGGAACGGGATATGTGCCTGTTTTCAGCCGCCTGCCTGTTGAAAGGGATTCAGTTTGACGTGGTGGTGGAGGCGGAGCAGGATTCGGCAGTCCTGCATATCCCGGTAGATATTTACAAGAAACTGATGGATGAATCAGCCGCGGTGGCCAATTATACCAATGAACTGATGGCATCCAGATTTTCAGATGTGATGTGGCTGATGGATCAGGTTCTGAATAAGAAGCTGGACAGCAGGCTGGCAGCATTTCTTCTGGAAGAGAGTGAGCTTTCGGGAGAGGAAGAACTGCACATCACCCATGAGCAGATAGCAAACCATTTGGGCAGTGTGAGGGAAGTTGTGACCCGCATGCTGAAGTATTTTCAAAATGAACAGCTGGTGAAGCTGAAGCGGGGCGGAATCCGGCTTCTGGACAGAGAGCGGATGAAAAAGCTGGCGGCCGCCAGCCTGCGGCAGTGATGATCGGAATGTAGCAAAGTCACGGTGAAGACAGACAGTTTATAGTATCCTTAAAACATGAACAATTAACATGGCAAAAAGGAGAGATAAATATGTCTGTTTTTTCTGTAACAAGGGAGAATTTTAATAAAGAAGTTTTAAATTCCAGGGAGCCGGTGCTTCTTGATTTCTGGGCGGGATGGTGCATGCCCTGTAAAATGCTTTCGCCTTTGATTGATAAAGTGGCCAGTGAAAACCCGTCAATTAAAGTCGGAAAAGTCAATGTGGAAGAGGAACGGGAGCTGGCGGAACAGTTTCAGATCATGGGCATACCGGCCCTTATACTGATGAAGGATGGCAGACAGGTTTCCGGATCAGTAGGTCTGCAGCCCAAATCCAGGATTGAAAAGATGATTAAAGAGTACATTTAGAGAAGGAGGAACTAGTATGAGAGTATTGATTGTCGGCGGTGTAGCCGGCGGAGCGACGGCAGCGGCCCGTCTCCGCCGTTTGGATGAGTCAGCGGAGATCATTGTATTTGAAAGAGGCGGATATGTCTCTTATGCAAACTGTGGTCTGCCCTATTATATTGGCGGAGTGATTGAAGAGAAGAAGAAACTGACCCTTCAGACGCCGGACAGCTTCTGGAACCGTTTCCGTGTGGAAGTCCGTGTAAAGAATGAAGTGACGGACATTGATCCGGCGGCGAAGACAGTGACGGTAAAGCGTTTGGAAGACGGAAGTGTGTATACGGAACCGTATGACAAACTGATTCTTTCTCCGGGAGCGAAAGCCATAGTTCCTCCATTTCCCGGTATTGAAAACAATAAAATTTTCACTCTCCGGACCGTGGAGGACACCTACCGGATCAGGGAATACATTGAGGAACATAAACCCGGCCGGGCAGTTGTGGTGGGAGGCGGATTTATCGGCATTGAGATGGCTGAAAACCTGATCCACTGGGGCATTGATACCACCCTTTTACAGCGGGAAAACCAGATTATGCTGCCTTTTGATTATGATATGGCATGTGAAATGCACTCTTATCTGAGGGGCAAAGGCATGGATCTGAGGGTGAATGCGGAGGTGAACGGATTTTCAGAGGAACGTGGGAAAGTGGTAACCCACTTGAAAAAGGGAGATGCAATAGAAGCGGATTTTGTGATCCTGGCAATTGGCGTCACTCCTGATACGAAGCTGGCTGAAAAAGCCGGCCTGGAACTGGGAATCAGGGGCGCTGTCCGGGTGAATGAATTCATGCAGACCTCCGATCCCGATATCTATGCGGCCGGTGACGCGGTGGAAGTGAAAAACTTTGTGACCGGAGAGCGGACGTTGGTTTCACTGGCAGGCCCGGCCAACAAACAGGGGCGTATCGCCGCGGACAATATCTGCGGGCGGCACAGCACATTTAAGGGATCACAGGGATCTTCCGTATTGAAGATGTTTGATATGACCGCAGCTTCTACAGGAATTAATGAGAAGACCGCCAAAGAATCGGGTATTTCCTATGACAAAGTGGTGACTTATTCCGTTTCCCATGCTGCTTATTATCCGGGAGCCACCAACATGACGGTAAAAACTCTGTTTTCACCGGAAGACGGCAGGATTTTAGGCGCTCAGATCGTAGGATTTGAAGGCGTTGATAAGCGGCTGGATGTGATGGCAGCGGCAATCCGTGCCGGTATGACGGCAGAAGACTTGACGGAGCTTGATTTATCCTATGCGCCTCCTTATTCATCGGCAAAAGATCCTGTGAACATGGCCGGTTACGTGATTGAAAATATTATGACGGGCAATGTAAAGCAGTACCACTGGCACGATGTGGAACGGCTTATAGGTGACGATTCCCTCATCCTCCTGGACGTGAGAAATGTCAATGAATATGAAAAAGGACACATTCCCGGAACGGTAAATATTCCGCTGGATGAACTGAGAGAGCGTATGAAAGAGCTGGATCAGGCGAAAGATATCTATGTAAACTGTCACAGCGGTCTCAGAAGCTATATCGCATGCAGGATTTTAACTGCTGGCGGGTTCAACTGTTATAATTTATCAGGCGGATTCCGCTTTTATGAATGTATGCTCAATGACCGTGTCTACGATGAAAGCCCGGTTCATCCGTGCGGAATTAAGATTTCCTGAGAGGATACTCAGCGCAGCAGGTTTGCTGATTTCAGGTGCCGGCGACTGCATATAACAATGAATCTGCCGGATAATTTTGCGGAATAACAGATATGGATTGAAAAAAACTGTGAAACATCGTAGAATAGAGGACGAAGACAGTTAAAAAAATATCAAGCCGTTTATTCGGCAGAATTGAGGGATAATATGGTGATACAAAGTAAAAGAGTCTGGATTGCCGGACAGTTTCTGGACGCCCAGTTAGAGATCAGGGATGGAAAAATTGAAGCAGTTTATCCATATGATTCTCACCAGGCTGACAGAGATTACGGAGAGGACCGGATTGTGCCCGGTTTTATCGATGTTCATACACATGGAGCTTATGGCTATGATACCAATGACGGAACGGAAGAAGGGCTCAGGGACTGGATGAAGCGGATTCCCTGTGAAGGCGTGACCTCCCTCCTCCCGACGACAGTAACCCAGATGCCGGATGTGCTCACCGCTGCGGTCTCTAATGTGGCAAAGGTGGTAAAAGACGGTTATGAGGGAGCAGAGATTCTGGGAATCCATTTTGAAGGGCCATATCTGGATATGAAATATAAAGGCGCCCAGCCGCCGGAAGCTATAGCCAAACCGGCAGTGGAACAGTTCCAGATGTATCAGGAAGCGGCAGGCGGGCTGATCAAATACATCACTCTCGCCCCGGAACAGGACGAGAACTTCGAATTGACAAAATACTGCAGCAGCCATAGAGTAGTTGTGAGCATGGGACACTCGGCGGCTAACTACAGACAGGCGCTGATGGGAATCGCTCATGGAGCCACATCCATGACCCATGTTTATAATGGCATGACGCCATATCATCACAGGGATCCGGGGCTTGTGGGAACCGCATTCAGGGTGCGCGATATCTACGGGGAAGTGATCTGCGACGGCTGCCACAGCAGCGTGGCTGCCCTCAACAACTTCTTCACCGCCAAAGGCAGGGATTTCGGGATTATGGTCAGCGACTCCCTGAGAGCAAAACACTGCCCACCAGGCGGCAAATACCAGTTAGGAGGCCATGATATCGAGATACGGGAAAATGGCCTGGCTTATCTGAAGGGTACAGAAACGATTGCAGGAAGCACCCTTTTCATGAACCGGGGGCTGAAGATTTTGGTGGAAGAGGCTATGGTGCCCTTTGACACCGCTTTAAATTCCTGTACCATCAACCCGGCCAGATGTCTGGGCGTGGATGACAGAAAAGGTAAAATTGTGGCCGGCTATGATGCGGATTTGGTGGTTCTGGACAGGGATTATGAGGTGGTTCAGACGTATTGCAGAGGCAAAGAGATGGTTTAGATGATAGTGGAGTGACCCGAGCGGTCATATGAAGGAGTAATCATATAGAAGTGTAACTAATGGAAGAGCCGGTTAATGGATGAATGCAGAAGACAATTCTGCAGCTCATCCATTAACCGGCTCTTATCCGTACCGTTTCTCCATTTTGGAATGGAACCATATTTTTATAAATTAGTCGAACGCGGAAGTGTGAAGATAAATTCTGTTCCCACGCCTTCCGTACTGATCACGTCAATATTCTCTCCATGGGCCTGGACGATTTCTTTTACGATTGAAAGCCCAAGACCGGTTCCTTTTTTATCCTTGCCTCTGGACAGGTCGGATTTATAAAAGCGTTCCCAGATCTTTTTAATGCTGTCTTTGGGGATGCCGATTCCGGTGTCTTTAACGGAGATAAATGCCTTTTCATATTTGGTGGACGTCTGGATATAGATGACGGAATTATGATGGCTGAACTTTATCGCGTTGTCGATCAGGTTATATAATACCTGCTGGATCTTTCCCAAGTCTGCATACACCATCTGGATGCTGTCGGAGAAAGTCAGGTCTATGACCAGATTCTTGGCATCACAGGTGCCCTCAAAAGAAGCTGCCACATCTTTAATAACCCGGTTGATATCGAAATTGGTCCGGGACAGGTAACCTTTGCTGTCCAAAGAGTTCAAAGTCAGCAGTCCCTGGGTCAGTTTGGTAAGGCGGGAAGTTTCGGAAAGCACCAGATGAAGGTATTTGTCATACATCTCAGGCGGAATGGTTCCGTCCAGAATCGCTTCCAGATACCCCTTGATGGAGGTCAGCGGAGAGCGGAAGTCGTGGGAAACATTGGCGATAAAGGTGCGCTGGTATTCTTCCCCCTTATTGAGCTCGTCCGACATGTAATCCAGGGTTGCGGCCAGATATCCCATCTCATCCTGGGTATCCAGCTTGATCTTGTAATCCAGGTTGCCCGCTGCATATTCATTGGCCGCTGCGGTGATCTTTTTCAATGGAAAGTACACGGTTTTTGTGAATACCAGAAGGATGATTAATGAGAGGGCGAACACGACACCTGAAGTGATATACAAAATGTTCAGGATTCCATTCTGTGCGTCCAGGATCTGGCTGATGGGCAGGTGAATGATCACATATCCATGGGTGGTGTAATTGCCTGTAATGGGAGCGGATACACTCAACACCTCGTATGGAAAAGAACCATAGTAATTTCCGATGCCGTAGGACTTATTGCCGGTCAGAGTCGGGTCAAACCCCTCCACCACCTTGCCGATGCGGCTGGAATGGTTGCTGTCCACCGTGATTGTGCCTTTCCGGTCCACAACCCAGATTTCCGATTTCAGAAACGTGGAGACGGCCTGAAGCTGCGGATAAGCGCTCACAAGGTCGATATTCTGCCCCTTATACATGGCGCTGTACGATGAAGCGATCAGATTTGCTTCATCGTACAGTGCCTCTGCTTTTTCATCGATCAGATAATGATAGGTGACTCTGGATGAAAATGTAGCAATCATTATAAATCCCAAAAGGCCAAACACAAGATAGCCTATAATAAATTTGGAATAAAGGGAATGGGTCATCGTTTCACCTCGAATTTATAACCGATGCCCCAAACCGTAGTGAGGGCCCAGCTTTCGTGATCCTTGATCTTTTCCCGGAGCCGTTTAATGTGAACGTCCACCGTTCTGGTGTCTCCGATATATTCATATCCCCAAATGTGATCCAGAAGCTGTTCCCTTGTGAATACCTGATTGGGTGAGGAGGCCAGAAAATATAAAAGTTCCAGTTCCTTAGGAGGCATTTCAATGGAGTGCCCCATATAAATAACCGAGTAATTGGTCAGGTTTACAATCAGGTCGGGATATTCCACATAGTCCCCCTTTTGCTCTGTCTGAGGCGCGGCCGGGGCGGGAGCGGCCTGATATCTTCTCAGCACAGCTTTTACCCGGGCTACCAGTTCCTTTGAGTCAAATGGTTTCATCATATAGTCGTCAGCGCCCAGTTCCAGACCTAAAACCTTATCGAAAATCTCCCCTTTTGCGGAAAGCATGATGATGGGAACCTGGGAGGAAGCTCTCAGTTCCCGGCAGACCTGATACCCGTCAATTCCCGGAAGCATGAGATCCAGAAGCACGATATTAGGCTTAAAATCCGGAAATACATGGAGCGCCTCTTCTCCGTCATATACAATCTTGGTTTCGTAGCATTCCTTCATTAAATAGAGGGAAATCAGTTCTGCGATATTCGCATCGTCGTCAACAATTAATACCCGTTGTTTTTCTGCCATTACGATCCTCCTGTTTATTTAAAGGTAACGATAGTTACCCCGGTGTCCCCTTCTCCAAATTCCCCAAGACGGAATTCCTTTACGTATTTCAGTTTTTTCAAATGTTTATGGACGCCGGCTTTCAGGGCGCCTGTGCCGCGTCCGTGTACTACACGCACCTGGGGAAGGTGGGCCAGGTAAGCGTCGTCCAGATATTTATCCAGTTCCGGTATGGCCTCATCCACAGTTTTTCCGATGAGATTGATCTCCGGGGAAATGTTTGCGGATTTGGACATCTTGATCTTGCCGCTGCCGCCCATGCCTTTTTTGCCGCCTAAACCGCCGGGAACCGACGGCCCGGTGATCGTAGCTTCTTCGATCACTTCCAGATCCTTTAAATTGACCTGGGAACGGAGGATTCCCATCTGCACGAACAGGTTGCCTTTGGCATCCGGAAGCGTGCTGACAGTCCCTTTTAAATTCATGGTGAGAACGCGGACGCTGTCGCCGATTTTTAAACTCTTGGCATTGACCGCCTTTTTCGGATTGGGGGCATTCTTAACTGCCAGTTCTTTGTCCACGGAATTCAGTTTATCGCGGAGTTTTCTGCGTTCCTCTTCCAGTTCTTTGTTGTAGCCTGACTGGGAAGCCAGTTTGTTGACCCTGCGGATCACCTGGTCGGCAGTTTCCTTTGCCTCCCGCAGAATGCGCTGGGCCTCTTCGTTGGCATTGCGGATCAGTGTGTCCTTCCGCTCATCCAGCCGTTCTTCCTTCTGTTCCAGCCGTGATTTCAGCCGTGTAATCTCTTCCTTATAGGACTGGATCTGTTCACGCTCTTTTTCAATAGTGACCCGGCTCTCTTCCAGGCTGGCTAACAGGTCTTCGAAGGTTTCGTCCTCCGCTTCAATGTGGCCCTTGGCATCTTCGATGATGTAATCCGGCAGTCCCAATTTTTTGGAAATGGCAAATGCATTGCTCTTGCCCGGGATGCCGATCAGCAGCCGGTAAGTGGGGCGCAGCGTTTCCACGTTGAACTCACAGCAGGCATTTTCCACGCCGGCGGTGGTCAGGGCGAATACTTTTAATTCACTGTAATGGGTAGTTGCCATGGTGCGGCACTGCATGTTGTGCAGGAACGACAGGATGGCGATAGCGAGCGCCGCGCCTTCCGTCGGGTCGGTTCCTGCCCCCAATTCATCAAACAGGCAGAGGGAGCGGCTGTCCGCTTTGCCCAGGATATCCACAATATTGGTCATGTGTGAGGAAAAGGTACTGAGGCTTTGTTCAATGCTCTGCTCATCCCCAATATCCGCGAACACTTCGTCAAATACAGCCAGCTCCGATCCGTCAAATGCCGGAATCTGGAGCCCTGCCTGCCCCATCAGGGTAAACAGTCCCACAGTCTTTAATGAAACCGTTTTACCGCCTGTGTTCGGACCGGTTACGATCAGCAGATCAAAGTCCCGCCCAAGATGAATGTTGATGGGAACCACTTTCTGCGGATCTAAAAGCGGATGGCGTCCGTCCTTAATATTGATATAGCCTTTGTTGTTAAATACCGGCGCGCTGCATTTAAAATGTCTGGACAACGCCGCCTTTGCAAAAATAAAGTCCAGTTTAGCCAGAAGCTGCAGGTTTAACCCCAATTCCTCCGTATAAGGGGCCAGTTGGACGCTTAATTCTGCTAAAACGGCCTCGATCTCCTTCTGCTCCTGGATTTCCAGTTCCCGGAGTTCGTTGTTCAGCTTAATAATCGCCATGGGCTCGATAAACAGGGTGGAACCGGTGGAAGACTGGTCATGAACCATGCCTGCAACCTGATTTTTGTATTCCGCTTTGACCGGAAGACAATACCGTCCGTCTCTCATGGTGATAACCGGATCCATCAGATAATTCCTGTTGGAATTGAGAATGGAATTCAATTGGGTATGAACCCGGTCATTGATCACTTTCATGGAACGGCGCACGTGGCGCAGTCCGGGACTGGCGTCATCGCTCACTTCATCTTCAGAAATGATGCAGCGCTTGATCTCCGTATTGACCGGAGTGAGGGGTTCCAAAGAACGGAACATCTCTTCTAGGGAATCGTCCGGAAATTCGTCTGATTCTTCATGGCGTCCGTAATTCTTGGCCCTGGCCGAGATGGTTAACAGGGAACTGATGGAAAGCAGTTCCACAATTCCCAGGGAACTTCCGATCTCCAGCCTTTTTAAAGAATCCCTGATATCTCTGACCCCGCTGAAGGAAATGCTTCCTTTCTGGCGGATTCGGGTTACAGCATCGCTGGTTTCTGTTTGTGTTTGTATAATTTCATCCAGATCGGAAGACGGCACCAGGTTTTTGCAGAGTTCCTGCCCCGGCTGGGTGGTGGCGTATTCCGTCAACTGGCTGATAATCTTATGGTATTCCAATGTTTTTAATGCTTTTAAATTCATAGATACATACCTTTCATCGTAGATAAATAAGGTCATGGTGCTGCTGTGGGATATGGGAATATTATGGAAATACTGTAAAATGGGGGGATTTGGAGAGAAAATCCCCTTTGCACAAGCATAATATCCTGTCGATATTATACCATAAAAACTTTGATTTACTATCTTTTTCTTGCATAAATGGGAGAACCATCTTATAATAGATGTAGCTATTTTTTGAAGTGGAGGTTGCTATGCCAGATGTAAAAGGTCCTGACAAAGAAGCAGCTGAAAAACGCCGCTTTATGCGAGAGAAGATTGTAAGACAGCCGATGTCAAAGAAGCAGATTGCTATGCGGGTTGCTGTCTTTTTCTTTATTGCGCTTGCAGCAGGTGTGGCAGCGGGCGTCAGCTTTGCGATAGCAAGGCCGATTGCAGACCGCTATCTTGGCAACACTACGGAAGAGATGACGCAGATCACCATTCCAAAGGACGAGCCTGAGACGACCACACAGGCACCGACAGAAGTTCAGACAACGGAGCCCAAGGAAACAGAACCGATTGAAGAGATCCTTCAGTCGGCGATTGAAGAATATAAATTCACCATTGATGACTTTAACAGCCTATATGGGAATTTACGAACAATTGCCCAGGAAGCGGACAAGGGCGTGGTAACGGTACATTCTGTGAAACAGCAGATGGATTGGTTTGATAACCCGATTGAGACCGCCGGCCTCTATGCGGGAGCGGTGATTGCAGCTACCAGAACAGAACTGCTGATTCTCACGCCGGAAGCGGCGGTGGAGAATGCGGATTCCATTAAAGTGGCGTTCAGCGACGGCAGCGAGGTGAGCGGCACCATGAAACAGGCGGACACCATATCGGGTATGGCGATAGTCAGCGTCAGCACCGAGGCCATGGACCCCAATGCCTTAAAGAATGTAAAAGCCATAGAGTTAGGCAATTCCTACAGCGTGAAGCAGGGAGATATGCTGATCGCGGTTGGAGGGCCCGCCGGGATGGTGCATTCCACCGCATATGGAGATGTGACCTATGTGATGCGCAACGTTCAGGTTACGGACGGTACAAGCCGTATTCTGTATGTGGATTTATGCGGCAGCGCTTCGATGGGAACATTTTTAGTCAATACCAGCGGCCAGATGGTGGGCTGGGTAACGGATGAATTCACAATGGAAGCCAGTCCGAACATGACAAGTGTCATGGCCATTTCCGACTATAAAGGCATTTTGGAACGCATGAGCAATGGCCGGCCGGCCGCTTATTTTGGAATTATCGGCCAGGAGGTCAATGACACGATGATGGAGCAGGGACTGCCGGCAGGCGTCTACGCAGCTAATGTGATTGTGGAAAGCCCGGCGTACAATGCGGGCATACAGAATGGCGACATCATAACCAAGATCGGGGATCGTGAGATCCGCACCATGAAGGATTTCCAGACACAGGTGGAGAACTTAAATCCGGAAGAAGCTGTAACCGTTCTTGTCCAGAGAAATGGAATTGACGAATACAAGGAAATTGAATATCATATAACGATAGGAGCCAGGTAGCAGGTAGCGACTGGCTCTTCGTTTAGGGGATATGGGGCGGTTTTGGGATATGAGGCGTTTTGGGATATAAAAGATGTACAGAATATGGAAGTTTAGTGAGATAAAAGAAAGAGAGATTTGAAAAATTATGAGATATATTGAAATGTTCCGGGAAGGAATGCACATATCAGATGTTTATTTATGTAAAAACAAACAGATTGCATTGACGAAAGCGGGTAAAGAATATGGAAACCTGGTGCTGCAGGACAAGACCGGCACAATCGATGCCAAGATCTGGGATCTGGGATCTCCGGGAATCGGAAATTTCGAGACAATGGATTATGTATACATTGATGCGGATGTGACGGTATTTATGAACTCCAACCAGCTCAGCATCAAACGCATCCGCAAGGCTGATGAAAGCGAATACATACCGGGAGATTATCTGCCCGTTTCCAAGAAAGATATCGGTCTGATGTATGAAGAACTGCTTGGATTTGTCCGGACGATTAAGAATCCTTATCTCCGCCGCCTGGCCGACAGTTATTTTACGGAAGACAAGGAATTCGCAAAAGCGTTCCAGTTCCACAGCGCCGCAAAAAGCGTGCATCATGGATTCGTGGGAGGGCTTTTAGAGCATACATTGAGCGTGGTTAAGCTCTGCGATTACTATGCAGGCTATTATCCTCTGATTAACAGGGATCTGCTGATTACCGCAGCCATGTTCCATGATATTGGAAAAACTAAGGAATTATCCGCATTTCCGGAAAATGACTATACGGACGACGGTCAATTGCTGGGCCATATCATTATCGGCACAGAGATGGTGGGCGCGCGGATCCGTTCCATTTCGGGATTTCCTGAGAAGCTGGCCGCTGAGCTGAAACACTGCATTTTGGCCCATCACGGCGAATTGGAATACGGTTCACCTAAAAAACCCGCTCTCATCGAAGCGCTGGCCCTCAATTTTGCAGATAATACGGATGCAAAGCTGCAGACCATGACAGAACTTTTAAATGGAGCCGGAGATAATAACGGATGGCTGGGATTTAACAGACTGCTGGACAGCAATGTGAGGAAGACATCGGAAGTGTAAACATTAAAAGAAGCGTTCTACTTTCATTCATGTGGGGGATACTGAATGAGTTGGAACGCTTTTATTGTTAGGCGAATCCCGCAGCCAGTGCGCACTCAACGCTGCCGGGATTCATTTGGTTCATGTAATAATGATACAAAACAGTTGTGTACAAAGTTTGATCATTCTATAAAATAACAATAAATGGAAATGAAGTTTCTGTTACTTTTATCTGTATATTTCTTGCGAAAATATGAGAAAAAAAATAAAATAGTAGTGATATAGGACAGGAGGACAATATGAATAAAAATGATCTGTTTACCGTTTTAATAGAAGATATGAGCGATACAGGTGAAGGAATCGGAAAAGTGGACGGATATATCTGGTTCATTAAGGATGCGGTAATCGGGGACGAAGTGGAAGCAAAAGTGATGAAGATGAAGAAATCCTACGGTTTTGCCCGGCTGATCCGCGTAATAACTCCTTCCCCCGACCGTGTGGAAGCCAGATGCCCGGTGGCCCGCCAGTGCGGTGGCTGCCAGCTCCAGGCCATGAGCTATGAAGCCCAGCTTAAATTTAAGGAAAAGAAAATATATAATAATCTGCGCCGCATTGGCAAATTTACGGAAGACCAGATCCACATGCTGCCGATTATAGGCATGGAAAATCCATGGAGATACCGCAACAAGGCCCAGTTTCCATTTGGAATGAATAAGGACGGCGTGACGATCACCGGCTTTTATGCAGGCCGGACCCATTCCATCATCGAAAATGAAGACTGTCTGCTCGGCGCGGAAGTGAACAAGGAGATTCTGGGCCGGATTAAAGGATTTATGAATGCTTACGGGGTTAAGCCGTATGATGAAGAAAGCCATACAGGCCTTGTCCGCCATGCCCTCATCCGGGTGGGATTCAAAACCGGCGAGATCATGGTATGTCTTGTGATTAATGGGAAAAAACTGCCTTATGGGGAATTTCTGGTGGAGAGCCTGAGGGAGATTCCGGGCATGACGAGCATTTCTTATAGTATCAACCAGGAAAAAACCAATGTCATTATGGGTAAGGAAGTGGTTAGTTTGTTTGGGCCAGGATATATTACGGATTATATCGGCAATGTAAAATACCGGATTTCTCCCCTTTCATTCTATCAGGTGAATCCTGTCCAGACGGAGAAACTGTATGGAACAGCTTTGGAATTTGCGGGGCTTACAGGGGATGAAGTGGTCTGGGATCTGTACTGCGGGATCGGAACTATTTCGTTGTTTTTAGCGCAGAAGGCGAAGAAGGTGTACGGCGTGGAGATCGTGCCCCAGGCTATCGAGGACGCCAGGGAAAATGCGCGGATTAACGGAATCGAGAATGTGGAGTTTTTTGTGGGCAAGGCGGAAGAGGTGCTGCCGGAGCAGTTTGAGAAGAATAAGGTTCATGCGGATGTTATTGTGGTGGACCCGCCCAGAAAGGGATGCGACCAGGTCTGCTTGGAGACGATTGTGAAGATGAGGCCGGAGAAGGTGGTTTATGTGAGTTGTGACTCGGCTACGTTGGCTAGGGATTTGAGGTATTTGGTGGATTGGGGGTATGAGTTGGGGGAGGTTAGAGGGTGCGATTTATTTC